>JABFXC010000204.1 GCA_013361935.1 Gemmatimonadaceae bacterium | reverse complement strand
GCAGCTCGCGCGCCGCGGCCACCGCCGCGAGCTGGGCGATGGGCGCGATCCCGGTCACCGGAGCGGACGCCGGCAGCCGCGCCGCGCGGATCGCTTCCTCCTCGCCGGCCTCGATCGGGTAGCACTGCTCGGGCGCCGGGAAGCGGCCCGCGCGGACGTCCGACGCGTACTGGCGGAACGACGCCTCGACCACCGAGCCGACGTCGGCATAGCGCTTCACGAACTTCGGCCGAATGTCGCCGACGAAGCTGCCTAACGCGTCGTGGGAGATGACGAGCTGCCCGTCCACGTGGGGTCCGGCGCCGATGCCGTACACGAGGATGTCCACGCGCTCGCGGACGTACGCCGCCGCCTCCGCGGGGATCGCCTCGAGGAGGACGGAGAATGCGCCGGCTTCCTGCAGGGCGAGCGCGTCGTCGGTGAGCTTCTCGACCGCGGCGAGAGTCTTCCCCTGCACGCGGTAGCCGCCGAGCTGGCCGAGGCTCTGCGGGGTGAGGCCGAGGTGTCCCATCACCGCGATGCCCGCGTCGGTCATCGCGCGCACGCGGCGCGCGACCCGTTCCCCGCCCTCGCACTTCACCGCGTCGCAGCCCGCCTGGATGAAAGCGCCGGCGTTGCGGATCGCGTCCTCGTCCGAAGTCTGATACGAGAGGAAGGGGAGATCGCCGACCACGAACGCGCGCTTCGCGCCGCGGCAGACGGCGCGCGCGAAGACGAGCATCTCGTCCATCCCGATCCCCACGGTGCTCGGCAGCCCGAGCATCGTCATCGCCGCCGAATCGCCGACGAGGAGCATGTCGACGCCCGCGCGGTCGGCGAAGACGGCGGTCGGATAGTCGTAGGCGGTGATGAACACCGCCTTCTCGTCGCGGGCGCGCAGCGCGGCCAGCGTCGCGGTGGTGACCTTCTTCGATGTGCTCATGATCGTGTCCTCGAGCGTCAGGCGGCGAGCGCGGTGAAGAAGTCGGCGACGGCGTCGATGCCCGTCGTCACGTCGTCGGCGACGCCGGCGAAGGAGATGCGAAGTCCGGTCGCGCCGCCCGCGCCGAAGCCGGTGCCCGGCAGCAGCGCGACGCCGCGCTCGGTGAGCAGGCGATCGGCGAGCTGCCTGATCGTCAGCCCGCTCGCGCGGAGCGCCCCGCTCACGTCGGGGAAGGCGTAGAACGCGCCCGCGGGCGTCGGGCAGTCGACCCCGGGCACGCCGCGCAGCTTCGCGACGATGAGGTCGCGCCGGCGCTTCAGCTCCGCGACCATCGCGTGCACCGCGTCCTGCGGCCCGGTGAGCGCGGCGACGCCGGCGCGCTGCACGAAGGGCGGCGTGCAGGTGTGGCCATTGACGGCGAGCACCGTCGCGCGCTCGATGAGCCAGCGCGGGAGCAGCGCGTAGCCGAGCCGGTAGCCGGTCATCGCGTACGCCTTGGAGAAGCCGTCGACGAGGATGGTCCGGTCGAGCAGACCCGGCAGCGACGCGATGCTCGGCGTGAAGCCGCGTGGATCGTCGAAGACGATGCGCCCATAGATCTCGTCGCTGACGACCAGCAGATCGTGCTGCAGAACGAGGTCGCCGAGCCGATCCACGTCGCGCTGGGTGAAGGTGCCGCCCGTGGGATTGTTCGGCGCGTTCAGGCAGATGACGCGCGTGCGCGGGGTGATCTTCGACGCGATGTCGTCGACGTCGAGGGTGTAGCCGACGGGCGTCGCGCCGACGAAGCGCGTCATCGAGGCGTAGATGGGGAAGCCCGGATCGGGAAGCAGCACCTCGTCGCCCGGGTTCACGGTCGCGAGGATCGCGTAGAAGACGGCGGTCTTCGCGCCCGGCGTGACGAGCAGGCTCTCCGCGCTCGCGCTCACTCCACGCCGGGCGAGCGCGTCGACGATCGCGCCGCGGAGCGCGGGCAGGCCCGCCGGCGGACCATAGCGGGCGTCGCCTTCGGCGAGCGCGCGCTGCGCGGCCTCGACGATGTGTGGCGCGGGAGCGAACTGCGGCTCACCGATCTCGAGATGCGCGACGCGTCGTCCCTGCGCCTCGAGCTGGCGGGCGCGCGAGAGGACGTCGAGCGCGCCCTCGCCGGAGAGCGAGGCGAGGCGTGATGCGCCACGCGAGTGCGGGGCCTCGCGCGTGGTGGTGGGGATGTGATTATCGAGATTCGTCGTCGCCATCGTGCACTCCGGAGCATGGCGCCGCCGGGCCGGGTGCTTCGAGGGGAGTACCGCGAAAATGGAGCGTCCTCTCGACAACGAAAAACGCCCGGGCGATGGAATGGCCGCCGGGCGCGTCGCGTTTTAGCACCTTGTTTTACGTGGCGGCAATAGGCGGCAAATCACCACGGTGTACGATTGTCTTTCGTGAGTCTATCGCGACAGGCGCGAAGCGTCAAGTGGGGTGCGGATCGGCGGCGGGTCGCGTGCTGGTCTGTCCCGGCGCTGAGATCGCGCGGTTCAGCTGGGGAGGACAATGAGGCACCGAGGTCTCCGAGAGCTCATGATCTCGGTGCCTCGGTGATCTCTCCCAATAAACCGCGCGATGCGCGAACGCGCGACGAGCCCAGACGCGACCCGCGAGTGAGGTGCGCGCGTCAGGGCACTCGGGTCCCGAAACCTCGCGCGGCAGCGTGCGTTCTGTCAGCTTCATGACAGCTGGAAAATCCCCAACTCGACTGAACGAGAAAGCATGCGATTCCGGATCCTTCCCCTTCTCGCGCTCACCACCGCCTGCGCCACCACCGGCGCGACCTTCAAGAGCGGCGTCGGCGACACGTACTTCGACCATCCGCCCTTCTATGCAGGCTCCGGTGTGGCATCGGGCACCGTCGGATGGCTTCCCATCGTGTATCAGCGCGGCACCGCGATGCCGGCGATGTTCGACCTGAAGAGCGACGCGGGCACGCCGGTCGCCGCGCTGCTCGACGACATGAACCGCTACCTCGACTCGCTCGGCGTCGCGAAGCGGCTCGTCGTCACGGCGTCGCGCGGGACGCCGCCCGACGTGCAGTTCGGCTGCCGCACCAACGGCATGCGGGCCGACGACTGTGTGGACCGCGATTCACTCGAGGGCGCACCGCGCGGCATCTTCAACAAGGACGTCGGCGCGCTGCGGCTCGCCGTCGGCCGGCCGTCGAAGGACTGGACCGCGTGGGCGGACAGCGCGATGGTCGCGTCGGACGTTGGCGCCACGCTGGTGATCAGCCTGGAGATCGGCGACTACTATCTCCAGCAGAAGGGACTCAAGGGGAGCAAGCAGGTCGAGCTCGGGACGGACTATACCGTCTCCTTCCCCTGGATGACGTCGCTCGACACGCCGGTGAACGTCGTGCAGCTGACCGGCGCGCTGATGGATCGCGGCGGCAAGGCACTCCGCATCGGCGCCGAGGGGCTGCTCGCGAAGCGCACGAGCTTCAAGGTGAGCGTGCTCGGCGCGCAGACGATGGTGACCGACGACGACATCGCCGAGCTGCGCAGCGCGCGGAGAACGGACCTGCCAGGACAGCCGCTGGTGTGGCAGGTGGGACTGCGGAATCTGGTGGGGGAGTTGACGGGGCGCTGAACCTGCCGTGCGATGGGTGAAACTGCCCTGCGATTGGTGAGGGGTGAGGTTTCGTGACTCGTGCTTCGTGAAACGGAACTACGATGGGTGAGGTGTGTGGAGGAGTGTCGTGTGACTCGTGACACGCGTCAACTGCAGTCAACGCCGGTCACGAGTCACTGCTCACGAAACCTCACACCTCACCGCCCGCGGGGTAGCCTCACGCCTCACGCGACGTTCTCGTCCAGGAAGGCGAGGGTCATCTTCCACGACTGGATTGCCGCCGCGGCGTCATAACGGTCGGTCGTCTTCTGGAAGAAGGCGTGGTCGACGCCGGAGAACTCGACGTCGACGAAGCGCTTGCCCGCGGCGCGCACCGCGTCGGTGACGGCGCGGTGCTGCTCGACGGTGATCCCGCGGTCCTTCGCCGCCCAGATGAACATGTGCGCGCCGGAGAGCCTCGGCGCGCGGTCGAGGAGCGCCGGGGCGATGCCGCCGCCGTAGTACGACACCGCGGCGGCGAGCGGGACCTCGCTGTTCGCGAGATACGTCGCGCGTCCTCCCATGCAGAACCCCATCGCCGCGACGCGCTTCGCGTCGACGTCGGGCTGCGCGGTCACCCATCGGTGCGCCGCGCGGACGTCGGCGAGCGTCGCCTCGGTGTTCATTTTCCGGATGAGCGGCATCAGCTTCCCCATGTCGAGCACGGTATCCTCGAAGCCCGGAGCGAAGCGGTGGAAGAGCTCGGGCGCGACGGCGACGAACCCGTGCGCCGCGAGATCGTCGGCGACCTCGCGCAGGGAGACGTTGACGCCGAGCGCGTCCTGGAAGACGAGGATGGCGCGGTGAGGGCCAGGGGAGGAGGGACGCGCGACGTAGGCGCGCATGGTGGTACCGTCTTCGACGTCGATGGTGGCGAACATGGCGATGGGTGATTCGTGATACGACCGTGCGGTCGGTGAGGTGTGAGGTTTCGTGACTCGTGTTTCGTGAAACGGAAGGGCGGGCGGTGAGGTGTGTGGAGGAGTGTCGTGTGACTCGTGACACGCGTCAACGGCAGTTGACGGCAGTTGACTGCAGTTGCCGCCAGTCACGAGTCACTCCCCACGAAACCTCACACCTCACCGCTCGCAAGGTAGTCTCACCGCCCGCAGGGTAGTCTCACCCCCCGCCGGGTAGTCTCACTCGTCACGCCTCACGCGAGGGACCTAGCGCCCCCGACGAACACGGCGTCATTTCGTCGTCATCCCGAGGACGGAGGCAATCCCGATGATTCGATCGCCGATCGCAATTGTGGTGCTCGCGGCGCTGGTCGCCTGTCCGCTCGCCGCGCAGGACACGACCGCGACGCAGCGAACGCTCTATCGACTCGAGAACGATTGGGCGCGGGGCGTCGTGCACCGCGACGCGGCGACGATCCGACGGCTCGTCGCGCCGCGGTGGGTCTACTCCGACGAGAGCGGGATGATGAACCGCGAGCAGGGGATCGCCGCGTTCACGTCGGGGCCGGACACCGTCACCGAATCGGGGAACGAGCAGATGCACGCCATCGTCTACGGGAACACCGCGGTCGTCACCGGGATCCTGACGATGCGCGGTCACAACGCGCAGGGCGCCTTCCTCCATCGCTATCGCTACACCGACACGTGGATGAAGCTCGGCGGCCGCTGGCAGTGCATCGCGTCGCAGGATTACCTGATGCCGTCGGAGGGCGCGAGATGAGGTCTGCGTTTTCAGGGGCCAGCCGCCAGGCGGAAGGAACGGCGTCAACTGCAGGTAACGCAGTTCCTCACGCCTGGCCCCTGGCCCCCAGCACGCTCGCCGCCGCACTGATGCTCGCTCTCGCCACCGCGTGCTCCAATCCCGAGCGGAGCCCGACGACAGTGCCCGGCGCCCGCATCGCCGTCCCGCGCGACGGGCCGGCCGGCGAGTGGAGCATGCCCGCGGGCGACTACTCGAACTCGCGCTACAGCGAGCTCGATCAGATCACCGCGGAGAACGTGAAGGGGCTGCACGTCGCGTGGGCGTTCTCGACGGGGGTGCTGCGCGGCCACGAGGGGGCGCCGCTCGTCGTGAACAACACGATGTACCTCGTGACACCCTACCCCAACGTCTCCTACGCGCTCGACCTCACGCAGGAGGGACAGCCGCTCAAGTGGAAGACGCGCCCGGAGAACGCGCAGGCGGCGACGGGGCTCGCCTGCTGTGACGTCGTCAACCGCGGCGCCACGTACTACGACGGGCGCATCTACTACAACCTGCTCGACGGCCACACCGTCGCCGTGAACGCGAGCGACGGGACGGTCGCCTGGCGCACGGCGATGGGCGATCTCTCGCACGGCGAGACGATCACCATGGCGCCGATCGTCGCCCGCGGGAAGGTGATCGTCGGGTCGAGCGGGGGCGAGATGGGCGTGCGCGGCTGGATCGCCGCGCTCGACGCGAAGACGGGGAAGCAGCTCTGGCGCGCCTACAACGTCGGTCCGGACGCCGACATCAAGGCGGGCGCGCGGTACACGGCGTTCTATCCGCAGAACCGCGGACCGAATCAGGGCACGTCGAGCTGGCCCGGCGAGTCGTGGAAGGTGGGCGGCGCGACCGTGTGGGGATGGATCTCCTACGACCCCGCGCTCAACCTCATCTATCACGGGACCTCCAACCCCGGCCCGTGGAACGGCGTCGGGCGGCCGGGCGACAACAAGTGGTCGGCAGCGATCATCGCCCGCGACGCCGACAGCGGCGAGATCGTCTGGGCCTTCCAGCCGACCCCGCACGACCTCTGGGACTACGACGCGGTGAACGAGAACATCCTCGTCGACCTGCCGTTAGGCGGCACGACGCGGAAGGCGCTCGTCCACTTCGACCGCAACGGCTTCGCCTACACCATCGACCGCGCGACGGGCGAGGTCATCCTCGCCAAGGCGTACGTCCCGATGAACTGGTCCACCGGCGTCGACCTGAAGACGGGACGGCCGGTGCTCGCCCCGGACAAGGTGCCGGCGCCGGGAAAGAAGCTCTCGCAGATCTGCCCCAGCCTCGAGGGGGGCAAGAACCAGCAGCCCGCCGCATTCTCCCCGCGCACGGGACTCTTCTACGTGCCGACGAACAATCTCTGCATGGACTTCGAGACGCGCGACGTCAGCTACATCGCGGGAACGCCGTACATCGGCGCGAACGCTCCCGAGGTCGCGGGCCCCGGCGGCTACCGCGGCGAGTTCATCGCCTGGGACGCGACCACCGGCCGCAAGCTCTGGGGGGTGAAGGAGCCCTTCCCGGTGTGGAGCGGCGCGCTGGCGACGAAGGGCGACGTCGTCTTCTACGGCACCCTCGACGGCTGGCTCAAGGCGGTGAACGCGCGCACCGGCGACGTCCTCTGGAAGTTCAAGGTCGGCTCCGGCGTCGTCGGCAATCCGATGACCTACCTCGGCCCCGACGGGAAGCAGTACGTCGCGGTCTACGCCGGGATCGGCGGCGACATGGGACTGCTGATCGCCGGCGACGTCGCGGCGAACCTGCCGTACGACGTGCGGGAGCGCGGGAGCACGCTGCCGGATCTCGCGCGATGGACGAGCTGGGGGGGAGAGCTGTTCGTGTTCGCGCTGTAGGTACTACCGCATGGCACGAGGCTAGTGTCAGGGTCAGGCGGCATGAGGCATCTGGCAGGGCGGCCATGTGGCAGTTTGCGGTGCTGTCCCATGGCGGTTCTGCCCCATGGCTCATGCCTCAGCAGTCATGACACTAGCCTCCTGCCACATGGCAGTCAGCACTAGCCTCCTGCCACATGGCAGTCAGTACTAGCCTCGTGCCTCATGGCGCCACCTTTGGCGCGCGCTGTGCACGGCATCGCACCGATGCTCCAGCGACTCGAACAGATTGCCGGCGCGGCGCTCATCTTCCTCGCCCTTCTCGACGTCTTCCTCACCGTGCTCTACGCGCGGCTCGGGACGGCGGTGCTCAGCATGCGGCTGTCGCGGCTGGAGTGGCGCATCTTTCGAACGATCGCGTGGCGGCTCGAGCGCGGCCGGGGGAAGCTCCTCTCCTTCTGCGCACCGATCATCGTCGTCTCGCTCGTGGGCATGTGGGCGCTGCTCCTCGCCTTCGGGATGGCGCTCCTCCTCCATCCCGCGCTCGGCACGGGGATACAGGCGACCGACGGTGCGACACCGCGCGACTTCATGACCGCGCTCTTCGCCGGCGGAAGCAGCCTCTCCTTCATCTCCGTCTCGAACCTCGAGCCGAAGACGATGCCGTTCAAGCTGCTGTACCTCTTCAGCTCACTCGTCGGGATGTCGGTGCTCTCGCTGACGATCACCTACCTGCTGCAGCTCTACAACGGCGTGCGCGAGCGGAACACCTTCGGGCTGAAGCTCCACCTGCTGAGCGCCGAGACCGACGACGCGGTCGAGGTCGTCGCCGGGATGGCGGCGCGCGGCCGCTTCGACGCGACCTACAGCGCCTTCGCCGAGATCGGCGCCGAGGCGGTGAAGGTGAAGGAGTCGCACCAGTTCTATCCCATCCTCGTCTTCTTCCGCTTCCGCCAGCCGTTCTACGGATGGACATCGGCGATCATCCGCTGCCTCGACGCGGTGACGCTGATCAAGAGCGCGCTCGACGACGAGGAGTTCGGGTGGGTGAAGGAATCGGCGGCGCTGACGCAGATCTGGCGCGCGGCGATCCTCAGCACCAAGCTGCTCGACGAAGCGCAGCGTCATCACGGCGACGCCAAGCACGGCGAGGAGGCCGACGAGGCGACGCGGGAGCGGTGGCGGCGGCGCTACCGCGCAGCGGTGCGCCGGCTGCGTGCGGCGGGGGTGAAGACGTACGCGGACGAGGCGGTAGGCGCGGAGCTCTACGCGTCGCTGCGGCAGGAGTGGGACCACCGGCTGCGGGTGCTCGCCCCGGCGATGGGCTACACGATGAAGGAGATCGACCCCGCGGGTCACGATCCGGAGACGACCGACCGGCTTCCGGCATTCGAGAAGCGACTCACCGCGGTGGAATAGCGAACCTCTGGAGGACGCATGACGACGATCGAGCGGATCGCCGGCGCGGGTGTCGGCCTGGTGGCGCTGCTGGCGTTAGGCGAGGCGTGTCGCGAGTCGCGCGCGGCGGAGGTTCCGCAAGCGCCGACGCAATCCTCGTCGGCGCAGCCCGCGCGCGCGGACTCCGCGGCGCCCTTCGTCGCGCACCTCGAGCACATCCGCCCTGGGCAGGCGCCCCCGCGCGGAACGACGATGCGCAACCCGTACGCGGGGAACGCGCAGGCGATCGCGACGGGCGCGAAGCTCTTCGTCTCCTACAACTGCGTCGACTGCCATGGCGCGGACGGGAGCGGCGCGATGGGTCCGAGTCTCGCGGACGGGCGCTGGCACTTCGGCGGCGCCGATGGGGAGGTGTTCGAGTCGATCTATCAGGGGCGTCCGGACGGGATGCCGGCCTGGGGGAGCGCGATCGCGCCGAACCAGATCTGGATGCTCGTCGCGTACGTGCAGTCGCTCTCCGCGGGGAAGAACGTGTCGGTGGAGAACTTCAGCGGAAAGACGGTCGAGCGCACGGGGCACTGACGCGGAAGCGCCCGGGTCGCCTTCCCGGGGGCGCTGCTCCGGGGGCCGGGTGCCGCTGCCCCGCGCGCGCTGTCCGCTGCATGTCCCCCAATGCCGCACGCCGTTCCGCGCATTACTCGCAGCCATACGCGCGTCGGCGACGCGGCGCCGAGGCCGCGTAACTGCGCACACGGTGAAGAGATCTGAGGCGTGGCCAGGGTGGCGAAGCGGAAGATTCCGCCCCATTGTATGCGGCGATAATTTTTTAGATTGTTCTATCTAACAGGCGTTAGACGGTGCATCTGGCCACCGGAGGCGAACGGTGACGTGGCGGCAGTGGTTGAGCTTCATATACGCGGGCGCGGTTCTCGTCCTCGCACTTGCCCCGATCGTCATGACGCGGCGGCGCGCCGATTTCCCCGCGGAGCGACGCCATGGGCTGCATGCGCAAGCGATCGTCTTGACGGTGTTCGCGGTCGTGCTGGTGCTCACCGGCGGCCCGTGGGACCTCTCGGGCTGGAATATGTGGATCTTCAGCGGCTATATCCTCGGCCTCGTCGCGGCATTGGTCGAGTATCGACGGGCCGCGCGCGCGAAGCGGCGCGCGCAGTTGGAGACCTCGACACCGCCCGTCTAACGTGGCGCTGAAGCTGACGGGGCCACGCTATTGATGGCTCGCGCTGCGCGCTCGCATTATGAGGAGTCCCCGCAGCTTAGCTTGGGCGTTAGCCGGATGCCGGGCGCCTGAGCGGCGCGCGCCCTTGCGGGGCGAGCCGAGCCCCAGACAACTTGAGGCCATGAGCGAGTCCCGAAACATCAAGCCCGATGCGCGGCTCTTGATCGAGAGCCTGCCCGACTCCGCGACCTGGGACGATCTCGCCTATGAGGTCTATGTCCGGCAAGCAGTTGAGGCGGGACTTCGGGATAGCGAGGGCGGCCGCGTGCTGCCGCACGACGAGGCGTTGGCGCGCGTGCGCGCGCGGATTCGCCGGGCCTCGTAGTCCGGCCCGACGTCCTGCCGCATGCCAGCGCCGCTGGCCCTCCGCTGGACCGTCCATGCGGTCAACCAGCTCGCCGCGCTCGCGGAGTATATCAGCCTTGATTCGCCGCTCTACGCGGAGCAGACCGTTGAGCGGATCGTCGCGCGGCTCGACCAGGCGCGGGTTCAACCGCACTCGGGTCGCGTCGTGCCCGAGTTCCTCCGTGAGGATTTGCGCGAACTCGTTGAGCCACCGTACCGGATCGTCTATCGAATCCGAGCCGATGCGGTGGAGGTGCTCGCGATCGTCCACGGGCGTCAAGACGTGCGCGAGCGCCTGTAGGGCACGGATCGCGACCACACCGGCTAACGTAGCGCTGAAGCTGACGGGCTACGTGTCGGAATCGCGCCGCCTACGGCGGCGCACTATGATATACGCCCCGCAGCTTAGCTGGGGCGTTAGGTGGCTATCGGCATCACTGATATGCGCGCCTCCACTCGGTTTCTCCTCCTAGTCTCGCTCCTGGGCGCGGCCTTTGGCGTTGCGGTCACACTGCTGGCGTATGCCGGCCTCCGGCCCGCTGCCTATCTCGCGCTTCCGGGCGGCCTGGTCGATTTGGAGGTCAACACACCGTATCACCCGTCGGCGCGCCTCGCCGCCGCGGTGAACGCGCCACTGTATGCACTGCTAACCGTTGGAGTCGACGCATTCGCGCGGCGCTGGCGAGGGTCCTCGTCGCGAGCCACCTAACGTGGCGCTGAAGCTGTCCCGGGCCACACTATTGAAGGCCCTGCAGCCTAGCTAGAGCATTAGGCCGACAACCGTCCACCAGCGTCGTCATCAACACGGCCACCGAGGCTCGCATGAAGCAATCCGGTCGTCTCGCATTCATCGCAGCCACTCTCGCACTCCTGAGCGCGTTGTCCAGTTGTGCCAGTGCGCCTACCCAACGCGAAACCACGCTGCGGGACATCACTGCGCAGTGTGCGGCCCTGGATTCCGCGGGGCTGCGCGACACGACCGCCATCTATCGCATGGACGTCGTTACCACTGCTGCGATTCCGAGCCCGAAGAATCACATACCCCCGCTCGGTGGACCGGGAAGACTGGTGGCCTTTTCGTTCGTGGTCGACACCTTCGGGCAGCCGGACCTGTGCAACGCGTGGGTCGAGAAGCAAAGCGACCCAGCTCTCGGAGACAGGTTTCTCGTGGCGGCGGCCGGGTGGCACTTCGTGCCCGCGACGTATCAGGGACGGAAGGTGCGCCAGCTCACGACGATCGTGATGGAATCCGCGGGCGCCCGCTGAGTGCGAGCGACCGGCCAGCGACCTCTCGCCGTCATCTATCTCGCCATCAACGCCGCCTGCGCGGCTGTCGTGTTCCAGGCCGCGCATCGCGTGACCGCACAGATGGCGATCGAGCAGCGGACACTTTCAGACAGCGTCGACGGGATCACCTTCTTCGCGGCTGCCGCGCCGGCGTTCCTGGTCGCGCTCCTGACGAACGCTGCGTGGGTGGTCAAGGCGCTCGTGGATCTCTGGCGCCGCCGCGGTCACGAGGCAATCCTGTGGCTCGGAGGCGCGGTCGTCATATGGGGAGCCTCGATCCTGGCCGCGCGGCTGGATCCTGGATGACCATCGGAGCCCAGGGACGCGCCGCGGCGACGCGTCGATCGCCGCGAGCGACCCAAGCTTTCCCCGCGCGATCGAACACCGAGCCTCATGATGCGAGCCATCCGCGGTGTGGGACGTCTGTTGCTGGATTACCTCCGGGAGGCGCTGGTCTTTCTCGCGGCCTCGACGGGCGTGGCGGCGCTGGCGACCATCGTGCTGCCCTTCGTCGGCTACGCCACCTTCGGAGATCGCCCAGGCCCGGGGTGGTACGGCCCGCCGAGCCGGCCCACGTGGGGTGCGCTCCGCGAGCTCGCCGAGTATGCGCTCGCGTTGCCGATGTTCGGCGCCGTCGCGGTCGCGCTCTACTTCGTCGTCCCGTTTGCCGTCGTGCGTAGTCTGCAGCACTTCCGCTTGCCGGCGCTGGCTATCCGGATCGTGAGCGCGCTGCTCTGCGCCCTTCTGGCCGCGGTGGTGATCGCGGGGGCGGGCTGGTACATCGCGCTCGGCGCGGTTGCTGGCGGAGCCGGCGTCGTCGGAGGACTCGTGTACGGTGCGTGGCGACTCCCGCGTCGGCCGGCCGCCGCGCCGGCGGTGAGTGCGAGCGTGCCGGTCGCCTGACGATCCCACATGCTACGACCGTCGCGCATGCTCGTGCTGATCGCCCTGGGAGCGTCCCCGATGCTCGGCGCCTGCGCTGATGGCTGTGCCGATCGGATGCTCACAGAATCGCCGTCGCCCGACGGAAGCCGCGAGGCGGTGATCTTCGAGCGGGCGTGCGGCGCAACGACGGGCTTCAGCACGCAGGTCTCGGTCGTCGACGCTGGTCGTCACCCGACCGGTCGGGGGAACGTCTTCATCGCGGATACCGACCACGGTCTGGCGCCGGCCGGACCCGGTGGGGGGCCGGAGGTCCGGGTGCGGTGGCTCGGTCCGCACACGCTCGAGGTGCGCTATCACCCACGAGCGCGCGTGTTCCAGACCGAGTCGCGACCACGCGGGCTCGAGCTACGCCTGGTGGCCGATTCGTCGGTAAGCGCGACGACCTGATGGCCGGCGAAGCGCGCAATCATGCCCCCCTCGATAGTCGTAGTGACTGGAGCGTCCGGCGCGGGGAAGACCGCGACCGTCGAGGCGCTGCACGCTCGACGGCTCGAGGGGGTGCGCTGCTTCCACTTCGATTCCATCGGCGTGCCAACCGTCGAGGTCATGCAGCGCGATCACGGCGGACCGGAGCGCTGGCAGGCGTGGGCGACCCACGAGTGGCTCGCGCGTCTGGCGGACCTCGGCGATGGTGCCCGTGTCGCCGTCCTCGACGCGCAGACCCGCCCGAGCACCGTCTTCGCCGCACCCGGCGCGGGCGCCGTATGGCGCGCCCAGGTGGTGCTCGTCGATTGTCTGCCGGAGGTACGGGCAGCGCGTCTGCTGCGCCGGGGCCAGGGCGACCTGGCGACCGCGCGGATGGACAGCTGGGCGGCCTACCTGCGTGGCCAGGCGGACGCTCTCGCGCTGCCGATCATCGAGACGAGCGGACTGACGGTCGCGGAAGCGGCCGACCAGCTCGAGCGGATCGTGCGGGCGATGGGCGACATCGCGGTACCCGCCGCCTAACGTGACCCTTCGTCGACTACCCCTCGGAGAACCATGCAGGGACCGAAGATCGTCGGGATAGTG
Organism: Gemmatimonadaceae bacterium; assembly: GCA_013361935.1. Taxonomy (GTDB): domain Bacteria; phylum Gemmatimonadota; class Gemmatimonadetes; order Gemmatimonadales; family Gemmatimonadaceae; genus JABFXC01. The sequence goes on along the minus strand of JABFXC010000204.1, from coordinate 7,586 downwards.
GTAGTCGCCGGATGGGCATGGCGATGGCGGGGACGCTCGCACGCGCCGGCCGGCCGGGGTGGCGCGAAAGCTCTCACGCGCACACCATGGAGTCGCGCCGCTGCCCTCGGTTCTTTCCGACGACCCACGGCACTCCCCTTCCTCACGCAGCGTCCTCGATGACTACCGTCTCTCTGCAGTTCGCGCTCAATCGCGGTGAACAACAGCTCTGGGCAGGAATGCCTCGGCAGGGCCTCGTGCTCCGGCCGAGCGACGCGTTCATGATTCCGTTCAGCCTCATGTGGGCCGGCTTCGCCGTCTTCTGGGAGCTGTCCGTCGTCAGCTCGGGGGCTCCGGGATTCTTCGTGCTGTGGGGCATCCCGTTCGTCCTGGTTGGATTGTACATCACCATTGGCCGCTTCTTCGTCGACGCCCGTCGTCGCGCGCGCACGAGCTACGCGATCACCTCCGAGCGGGTGATCATCAACTCCGGAGTCTTCTCGCCGGTGACGAAGTCGCTCGACCTGCGAACGCTCTCGGATGTCACGCTGCAGGAGCGGCCCGACGGCACCGGCACGATCACCTTCGGCGCGCAGCACCCGTTCGCGGCGATGTACGCGGGGACTTCGTGGCCTGGCATGCCGCAGACGCCGAGCTTCGAGATGATCCCGGATGCGCGGCGGGTGTACGGCATTCTGCGGGAGGCGCAGCGCGCGCCCGCGAGCCGTGCCGTCTGACGCGGCGCGGAAGCTGACCGCGGCCCGCGCGCAGCGCGTGGGCTTCCATATCCTTCCCGGTCTCCCGTAGCACATGCACACGCAGATCGTCGACTACATCGCCGCACAACCGGAGCGCACTCGCGGCGACATGCAGACGTTGCACGAGCTCGTGTCGACGCTGATGCCCGGCTGCCGGCTGTGGTTTCTCGACGGCAAGGACGAGAACGGCCGCACGGTATCCAATCCGAGCATCGGCTACGGAGCCTTCACCAGGCCCTACGCCGGCGGGCGAACGCGTGAGCTCTATCAGATCGGCCTGAGCGCCAACACGTCCGGAATCTCGGTCTACATCATGGGCCTCGACGACAAACGGTACCTGGCCGAGACCTATGGCGCCGCCCTCGGCAAGGCGCGGGTGACGGGGTACTGCATCAAGTTCCGCAGGCTTCAGGATATCGACCTCGCGGTGCTCGAGACGGCGATCCGGGATGCGGTCGCGCGTACAGGCGCGTGACGACGCGCGTCCGGGGTCGGCGCAGGTGCGCGCGCCGGCGGTGCTGTACCGGTACCCACCGGCCTGACGGCACCGCGCGCCGGTAGCGCCATGCTCGAAACCCGCTACCTCTCCGAGCGCGCGCTCCGCGGCGAGCGAAGCTGGCGGCTGCTCCGCTACCTGCTCGATCGCGGCGCCGACGAATGGACGATCGAGGTGATGGCGCTGCGGGACACGCTCGCGCCATTCGCCGACGCCTTCGAGGACGAGATGGCGCCGTTCGAGAGGCAGGCCGCGCCGAGGCCGATGTGGGACGCGGAGACGCGCGTCGTGGCCGTGCGGCCCGTTCGACTGTGGACGCTCGACGAGCGGAGCCTCACGCGGCTACGGAGCTTTCTCGACGAAGGACTCTTTCACTCGCCACCCGGTCCGGACGGATGGCTCGAGAATCTCGCGGTGTTTCGCGCGGGCGAGCTGGTGCTCGGCGTGGCGTCGCACGAGGGTGAAGCCGTCCTGCGGCTCACGGCGCGGGAGCACGCGGAGGTCACGGCGCTGGGAACGCCTTGACCGGAGCACGCAGCGAGCGGCAGGCGACCTGCCTAACGTGGCGCTGAAGGGCTGGCAAACGGCCATTCGTTGACAACGAGCCAGGGTGCTGCCATATCCTCCTCCCACTCCACCGCGCAGGGGTCCCATGAGAGGCACTACGAATCACGTTCTCCCGCTCGTCTCCGTCGCCGTCGCACTCGCCGCCGCCGCGTGCGCGGACAGCGCGGACATCGCGAGCCCATCCGAGCCGGCGCTCGCGCAGGCGGTACTGACCACGGCCAGCGCTGCGGCCCCCGCGGGCATCCCCGCGCCACCGGCGGGGTTCACGCTGTTCTGGAGCGACGATTTCACCGGGCCGGCGAACACCGGCGTCGACACGACGGTGTGGACGTACGACACGGGACCGGGCCGTAACTTCGGGACGGGCGAGATCGAGAACATGACGAACAGCACGGCCAACGTCTTCAAGGACGGCGCCGGCACGCTCGTCATCCGGGCGATCAAGACGCACACCACCTGGACGTCGGGACGGATCGAGACGAAGCGCGCCGACTTCGGCGCCCCGGCTGGCGGCGTCGTCCGGATGGAGGCGGCGATCCAGCAGCCGGACTCGAACCTCAACACGTCGAACGGCGTGGGGTACTGGCCGGCGTTCTGGATGCTCGGCTCGACCTACCGCACCGGCACGCCGTGGCCGACGAGCGGCGAGATCGACATCATGGAGGACGTCAACGCGCAGTCGGCGGTGTACAGCGGGCTGCACTGCGGCACGAATCCGGGCGGACCGTGCAACGAGTCGTCGGGCATCGGCTCCGGACCGCACGCGTGCGCGGGGTGCCAGACCGCGTTCCACACCTACGCCGTGGAGATCGATCGGTCGGTGTCGCCCGAACAGATCCGCTACTACCTGGACGGCGCGGTGCACTTCACCATCAACGCCACCGCGGTGGACGCGAACACGTGGGCGCAGGCGGTGGATCACCCGTTCTTCATCATCTTCGATCTGGCGATGGGCGGCGGATTCCCGAACGGCGTCTGCAACTGCACCTCGCCGACGAGGAGCACGATCTCCGGCGGAGCGATGCGGATCGCGTACGTGGCGGTGTACAACAAACCCTGACCGGGTGCCGAGCGGCGACAGCGCGAACGACCAACCGCACGACTCATGCAGCCACGCCTAACCGTCCTCACGCTCGGCGTCGACGATCTCGAGCGGGCGGTCGCGTTCTATCGAGACGGCCTCGGCTTCCCCACGGAAGGCATCGTCGGTCGAGAATTCGAGCACGGGGCCGTCGCCTTCTTCCAACTTGCGGGAGGACTTCGCCTCGCCCTCTGGCCGCGGGCGTCGATCGCCCATGACGCGGGGCTCCCTCTCGCCACCGACGCTGAAGCGCGCGCGACCGAGTGCACGCTCGGCCATAACGTCGGGAGCCGCGATGCGGTCGATCGGGTCCTGGCACAAGCGCGCGCCGCGGGGGCGCGGGTGGTGAAGCCGGCCGGGGATACTTTCTGGGGCGGATACGCCGGCTACTTCCAGGATCCCGACGGGCATCTCTGGGAGGTCGTCTGGAATCCCGCGTGGCCGACGCCGGCGTAGGGCGTCGCCGGCTGCCGCGCGCGCGACCGGGATGCGACCGTCCTCCCGTTGTGCACACCGCGCGCAGCCGGCACATTGCCCACGTCATGACGCCGGGCGCCGTGCCCGCGTTCCAATTTTCCTCGAGAGAACGACATGAGCGATCCCGCGAAGAACACCATCTGCCTCTGGTTCGACCGCGACGCCGAGGATGCGGCGCGCTTCTATGCGAAGACCTTTCCCGATTCGCAGGTGAAGGCCGTGCACCGTGCGCCGGGCGATTTCCCCTCGGGAAAGCAAGGCGACGTGATCACCGTCGAGTTCACCGTCATCGGGATTCCGTGCCTCGGCCTGAACGGCGGTCCGGCGTTCAAGCACAGCGAGGCGTTCTCCTTCCAGGTGGCGACGGTGGATCAGGCGGAGACGGACCGCTACTGGAACGCGATCGTCGGGAACGGCGGCGAGGAGAGCGCGTGCGGGTGGTGCAGGGACAAGTGGGGGCTCTCATGGCAGATCACCCCGATCGCGCTGACGAAGGCGATCACCGATCCGGATCCGGCCGCGGCGAAGCGGTCGTTCGACGCGATGATGACGATGCACAAGATCGACATCGCGAAGATCGAGGCGGCGCGGCGGGGGTGAACGCGGATCGTCCGCCACGCGGCTCGTCCGGATTGGCATCGGATCGCTCCGAGCGCATTTCTACACTCGTCCTCGGCGGAGCCGGATCGTGGGCTCGGCAACGGCCACAGCTGCGGGGAGATCACTGCTTCACCAGCGGAGAACACTGCTTCAACCGCGGAGACCACCGCTCGGTGAAAGCGTTGTTTTCTCCGCAGCTGTGCAGTGTTCTCCGCGGGTAGCGCCTCGTTCTCCCACCTGTCGTTCGCAACAGCAAAGATCCCGCTCGTTGCGCTGAGGAGCTCTCCCGTCACACGGAGCGTTCCGATGCCAATTCCGCCAAGCCATGGAGTTGGCAATGAACTTTCTGTCAACGTCCGGTCGCCACGCGAGGGCGGGCGGCGGCGTGATGGGCGGGCGATTCGCCCCTTGGCGCCCCTTCCCTCCCCCGTGGTCGGGCGTAGCTTAGCCCTCCTGCCACCACACGGAGATGCCAAGTGCAGGTCAAGCCACGAACGAGCGAGTACGACGTCTGCATCGTCGGCTCGGGCGCGGGTGGAGGGATGGCGGCGTACGCGCTGACGCAGGCCGGCGCGAAGGTCGTCATGCTCGAAGCGGGTCCCGCCTGGTACGCGTCGAAGAACTCGCAGATGCTCATGCCCGCCTACGCGTCGCCGCGGCGCGGCGCGGCGAAGAAGACGCGGCCCTTCGGCGAGTTCGACGCCTGCGACGGCGGGTGGGATATCGAGGGCGAGCCCTACACGAGCGCGCCGGGCTCGAAGTTCCTCTGGTGGCGTGGCCGGATGCTCGGCGGGCGCACGAACCACTGGGGCCGCATCTCGCTCCGCTTCGGACCCGACGACTTCAAGGGAAAGACCGCCTTCGGCAACGGCTTCGACTGGCCGATCACCTACGACGACGTCGCCCCGTACTACGACAAGGTCGATGACCTGATCGGCGTCTTCGGGAGCAACGAGGGGCTGCGCAACCATCCCGACGGCCGCTTCCAGCCGCCCCCGCGCCCGCGCTGCTACGAGCTCCTCGTCAAGAAGACCTCCGACAAGCTCGGCATCACCTGCATCCCCTCGCGGCTCTCGATCATCACCAAGGGGATCCACGGGCGGCAGCCCTGCCACTACTGCGGGCAGTGCAACCGCGGCTGCACGGTGAAGGCGAACTTCTCGAGCCCCGACGTGCTCATCGCGCCGGCGCTGCAGACGGGGAAGCTGACGCTGATCACGAACGCGATGGCGCGCGAGGTCACCGTCGGCACTGACGGCAAGGCGACGGGGGTCTCGTACATCGACAAGCGCACCGGGGCCGACGAGCACGTGAAGGCGCGCGTCGTCGTGCTCGCGGCGAGCGCCTGCGAGAGCGCGCGCATCCTCCTCAACTCGAAGTCGTCGAAGTTCCCGCAGGGGCTCGGCAACTCCAGCGGGCGCGTCGGCAAGGGGCTCACCGACACCACCGGCACCGACGTCGCGGGGTTCATCCCGGCGATGGTCGACCACGTCCCGCACAACGAGGACGGCGTGGGCGGGATGCACGTCTACATGCCGTGGTGGCTGGACAACTCGAAGCTCGACTTTCCGCGCGGCTACCACATCGAGGTGTGGGGCGGGATGGGGCAGCCGGGCTACGGCACGTTAGGCGGCATCCAGCGCTACCCCGGCGGCGGCGGATACGGGCAGTCGCTGAAGGACGACTACCGCAAGTACTGGGGGACGACCATCGGCTTCTCCGGGCGCGGCGAGATGCTCCCGAACGACGATTCCTACTGCGAGCTCGACCCGACCATGGTGGACAAGTGGGGGATCCCGGTGCTCCGCTTCCACTGGAAGTGGAGCGACAACGAGTACAACCAGGTGAAGCACATGCAGAACACCTTCCGCGAGCTGATCGCGGCGATGGGCGGCGAGGTGTTCTCCCCGATGCCGACGAAGGAGCAGGGCTACGGGATCTCGCAGGGCGGGCAGATCATCCACGAGCTGGGCTGCGTGCAGATGGGGAGCAGCGCAAACGACTCGGTGCTGAACTCCAACTGTCAGGCGCACGACTGCCCGAATCTCTTCGTGACCGACGGCGGCCCGTTCGTGACGCAGGCGGACAAGAACCCGACCTGGACGATCCTCGCGCTGGCCTGGCGGACGAGCGACTTCATCACGCAGCAGCGGAAGGCGGGGGCGATATGAGAGACGGGTTGCCAGTTGTCAGTGGCCAGGTGCCGGATGACCAGGTGCCGGTTGCCGGTGGCCAGGTGCCGGGTGCCGGTGGCCAGGTGCCGGTGGACGCCGATGGCGTGACGCGGCGAAATACGCTGAAGCTGCTCGGGCTCGCGCCGCTGGCGGCGGCGCTGGGGTGGTCGAACGGCGGGATCGAGCGGGCGACGGCGTACGTCGCGGCGCTCGACGGCGCGGCGGAGGACGAGGCGGCGGCGGTGCTGAAGTTCTTCACCGCGAAGGAGTGGCCTACCGTGCGCATGCTCGCCGACTACATCATCCCCCGCGACGCACGGTCGGGGAGCGCGACGGACGCGAAGGCGCCGGAGTTCATCGACTTCATGATGATGGACGAGACGACGTCGGACACGAGCCGCGTGGCGATGCGCGGCGGGCTCGCCTGGCTGGACAACGAGTCGCGCGCGCGCTTCGGCAAGCGCTTCATCGCCGCGAGCGACGCGCAGCGCCGGCAGATCCTCGACGACATCGCCTGGCCGAAGAAGGCGCGCCCGGAGATGGGCGCCGGGGTGGCGTTCTTCACGCGCTTCCGCGACGCCGTCGCCTCCGCGTTCTACTCGAGCGCCGAGGGATGGAAGGACCTGAAATACGTCGGCAACACCTTCAACCCGAACTGGAACGGGTGCCCCAAGCCGGCGCTCGACAAGCTCGGCGTGAGCTACGAGGAGTTCGACGCGAGCCTCGCCGCCCATCGAAAGTCCTGACGACATCGACGCATGCCTAACGGAAGACTGGGAGTCGGCTTCATCGGCAGCGGGTTCAACGCCCGCTTCCACATGCAGGCGTGGCGTGGCGTGCGCGACGCCGACGTCCTCGGCGTCTGGAGCCCGAACGCGAAAAACGCGGGCGAGGCCGCGGCGCTCTGCCGGCAGATCGACGTCGGCGAAGCGAAGGCGTACAAGTCCATCGCCGACATGGTCGCCGATCCGAAGATCGACGCGATCTGGCTCACCGGGCCGAATCACGCGCGCGTCGAGAACGTGGAGGAGATCGTCCACGCGATCGAGAAGGGCAAGGGGACGCTCAAGGGGATCGCCTGCGAGAAGCCGCTCGCGCGCAACGTCGCCGAAGCGAAGAAGGTGACGGAGCTGGTGAAGCGCGCCGGGATCGCGCACGGCTACCTGGAGAACCAGTACTTCGCCCCGCACGTCGAGACGGGGAAGAATCTCCTCTGGGCGCGCGGCGCGGCGACGACCGGCCGACCCTATCTCGCGCGCGCGGCCGAGGAGCACAGCGGGCCGCACATGCCCTGGTTCTGGAAGGGCGAGCTGCAGGGCGGCGGGGTCCTCAACGACATGATGTGCCACTCGGCGCTCGTGGTCCGGCACCTGCTCGCCGATCCGGCGAAGGGGATGCGCTCGGTGAAGCCGAAGCGCATCAGCGCGCACATCGCCAGCCTCAAGTGGTCGCGT
>JABFXC010000192.1 GCA_013361935.1 Gemmatimonadaceae bacterium | reverse complement strand
CAGCGGAAGGGCTACGGCGTCGAGGTGCTCGATCTGAGCGAAGGGGAAGAAGCGGGGATCAAGGGCGCGGTGCTCGAGATCAAGGGGATGTACGCGTTCGGCTTTCTCAAGGCGGAAAGCGGCGTGCACCGGCTCGTCCGCATCTCGCCTTTCGACGCGCAGGCGCGGCGCCACACGAGCTTCGCGTCGGTGTTCGTCTATCCGGTCGTCGACAACGACATCAACATCGACATCCGCGACGAGGACCTGAAGATCGACGTGTACCGGGCGTCCGGCGCCGGCGGACAGCACGTCAACAAGACCAGTTCTGCGGTGCGCATCACGCATCTGCCGAGCGGGGTGGTGGTCGCGTCGCAGCAGGAGCGCTCGCAGCACAAGAACAAGCAGACCGCGCTGAAGATGCTGAAGAACCGGCTCTACAACATCGAGCTGCAGAAGCAGCTGGAAAAGAAGGCGGAGATGGATTCCGCGAAGCAGGACGTGACCTTCGGTAGCCAGATCCGCAGCTATGTCTTCCAGCCGTACACGATGGTGAACGACCACCGCACGGAGCTCAAGTATCCCGACGTGCAGAAGGTGATGGACGGCGCGATCGATCCCTTCATCGAGGCGTGGCTGACGCGCGGCTCGAACGGCGACGGCGCGGCGTGAGCGACGATCTGAACTTCGTGGAGCGGGCGCGGCGCGAGAAGCTCGCCGCGATCGAGGCGCAGGGGGTCACCCCGTTCGCCTATTCCTTCGAGCGGACCCACACCGCCGCCGAGGCGCTCGCGCTCGCGCCGGCGGGGAGCGACGAGGGCGCGTCGGTGCGCGTCGCGGGACGTCTGGTCGCCTGGCGCGGTCACGGCAAGACGATCTTCGCCCACCTCGCCGATCTGTCGGGACGGATCCAGCTCTATTTCCGGCGCGACCACATGGGTGAGGCGGCGTTCGCGCTGCTCGAGCAGCTCGACATCGGCGATCTGGTGGGGGTGGCGGGTCCCGTGTTCCGGACGCGCACCGGCGAGATCACGGTGAAGGCCGACGAGGTGACGCTGCTCGCGAAGTCCCTCCGCCCCCTGCCGTTAGGCAAGGAGGAGGTGGTCGACGGGCAGACCGTGCGGCACGGCGCGCTGGAGGACTCCGAGCAGCGCTCGCGGCAGCGCTACGCGGACCTCGCGGTGCATCCCGAGGCACGGGCGCTGTTCGTCGCCCGGTCGCGGCTCGTCTCGGCGATCCGCACGTATCTCGACGGGCTGGGGTATCTCGAGGTGGAGACGCCGGTGCTGCAGCCGCTGTACGGCGGCGCGGCGGCCAAGCCCTTCACGACGACGCACAACGCGCTCGACATGCAGCTCTACCTGCGGATCGCCGACGAGCTGTACCTCAAGCGGCTGATCGTCGGCGGGATGGAGCGCGTCTACGAGATCGGGCACGACTTCCGGAACGAGGGGATCGACCGGACGCACAATCCCGAGTTCACGATGCTCGAGTTCTACGAGGCGTACGCGGACTACACGACGATGATGTCGCGCGTCGAGGCGCTGCTCCTGCGCGCGGCGGAGGCGGTGCGGTCGGTGCCGGAGGTCGCGCCGCGCGTGCCGGAGCTCAAGCCGCCCTTCCCGCGCATCTCGTGGGCCGACTCGCTGAACCGCGCGTTGGGCGCGGACGCGATGGCGATGGGCGACGCGGAGCTGCGCGAGGCGGCGCGCCGGATCGGCGTCGAGCGCGTCGAGTCGCTGAGCCGGCCCAAGGTGCTCGATGAGATGTTCCAGGCGCTGGTCGAGTCGAAGATCGACTCGCCGACGTTCGTCATCGACTATCCGGTGGAGCTGTCGCCGCTGGCGAAGCCAAAGCGCGGCAACCCGGCAATGACCGAGCGCTTCGAGCTGTTCGCTCGGGGAAAGGAGTTGGCGAACGCCTTCAGCGAGCTCAATGATCCCATCGACCAGCGCGCGCGCTTCGAGGCTCAGGCGCGGCTGCGCGCGGCGGGCGACGAGGAAGCGAGCGGGGTCGACGAGGACTATCTGCGGGCGATGGAGTACGGGATGCCGCCGACGGGCGGCGTCGGGATCGGGATCGACCGGCTCGTCATGTACCTCACCGAGACGGCGAACATCCGCGACGTGATCCTCTTTCCGACGCTGCGTCCCGAGTGATGCCCCTCGAGCTCTCGATCGCCTGGCGCTATCTGCGCAGCCGGCGCGGTTCCAAGCTGCTCTCGCTGATCAGCGTCATCGCGATCGGGGGAGTGACGGTGGGCGTGAGCGCGCTGATCGTCATCATCGCCGTGATGAACGGGCTGCAGACGGACCTGCGCGAGAAGATCCTCGTCGCGAGCCCGGACATCCGCGTGCTGACCTTCGGCGACGACATGCGGATGGACAAGTGGCGCGAGACGCTGGTCAGGGTGAAGCAGCAGAAGGGCGTCGTCGCCGCGGCGCCGTTCGTCCTCACCCAGGCCGTGATCAGCGCGGGGCACGACTACCGGGAAGGCGTCCAGATCGAGGGGATCGAGCCGGAGCGACCCGGCGTCGCGAACGTCACGTCGATCCGACAGCACGCGCTCCGCGGGAACGACTTCAAGTTCCGGAGCAGCACCGGCGAGATCCGCGGCGCGGTGCTCGGGAAGCTGCTGGCGATGCGGCTCAACGCCTTCGTTGGCGACAAGATCGTGCTGCTCTCCGCGGCCGGATCGCAGCTCAATCCGGTGACGGGGATGCCGCAGGCGCAGGTGACCCAGCTCGAGGTGACCGGGCTGTTCGAGACCGGTATGTACGAGTACGACAACAGCTACGTCTTCCTCCCGCTGAAGGTCGCGCAGGATGTGGCAGGGATCGGAGAATCCGTCACGGGGATCGAGGTGAAGACCGCCGACCGCTGGGAGGCCTCGAACATCCGCAAGGCGCTCGAGGACACGCTCGGCTACCCGTATCGCGCGCTCGACTGGCAGGAGCAGAACCAGAATCTCTTCCAGGCGCTCAAGCTGGAGAAGCTCGGGATGAGCGTGATCCTGCTGCTGATCATGATGGTCGCCGCGTTCAACATCGTCAGCACGCTGACAATGGTCGTCACCGACAAGACGCGCGAGATCGGGATCCTGAAGGCGATGGGGCTGCGCTCGGGGGCCATCAGGCGGATCTTCCTCGCCCAGGGGGCGGTGATCGGTCTCGTCGGCACCGGGCTCGGGCTCGTCATCGGTGTGGGGCTCGCACTGCTGCAGGCGCAGTACAAGTTCATCAAGCTCGATCAGACGGTATATTTCATCGATCACCTCCCCGTGTCGCTGCAGGTCGGGGACGTCGCGTTCATCGTGCTGATGAGCCTGTCCATCCCGATCCTCGCCACGTGGTATCCGGCGCGGCAGGCCTCGCGGCTGTTTCCGGTGGAGGCGATCCGCCACGAATGACGGTACTCGAGGCGGTGGACGTCGCGAAGTCATACGTGGGGGGTGACGGGAGCACGATCCATGTGCTCGACGGCGTGAACCTCGGCGTCACGCGGGGCGAGATGGTCGCGATCGTCGGGGCGAGCGGAGCGGGGAAGAGCACGCTCCTGCACATTCTCGGCGGTCTCGACGCGCCGAGCCGAGGGTCGGTGCGCATCGACGGAGAGAGCGTCGACGGGCAGGCGGACGACGCGCTCGCGGAACTTCGGAACCGGAAGGTGGGTTTCGTGTTTCAGTTTCATCACCTCCTGCGAGAGTTCTCGGCACTCGAGAACGTCATGATGCCGCTGCGCATCGGCCGCGTGGACGAGCGTACCGCTCGCGCGCGGGCGACGGCGCAGCTGGAGCGGGTGGGGCTCGCCGCGCGCATGCACCACCGGCCGGCGGAGCTGTCGGGTGGTGAGCAGCAGCGGACGGCGGTGGCCCGCGCCCTGGTGGTCGAGCCGGCGGTCCTGCTGGCGGACGAGCCATCGGGGAATCTGGATCACCTCAACAGCGAGCGGCTTCACGAGCTCTTCTCGACGCTCGCTCGGGACGCCGGGGTGGGGATCGTCGTCGTGACACATAACAGGTCGCTCGCGGCACGGGCGAACCGGGTGCTGGTCCTCGAGGACGGGCGGTTGGGCGAAGCGGACGTAACGGAGGTCGTCGCGGGATGATCTGCGATAGCTGCAAGGAACGGGATGCCGTGGTGCATCTCACACAGATCGTCGATAACGCGGTCAGCCAGCTTCACCTCTGCGAGAAGTGCGCGGCGGAGAAGGGGGTGGAGACCAGCGTGGGACTGCCGCAGCATCCGCTCGGGCAGTTCCTCGCCGAGGTGCAGCAGCAGGTCGCGGTGCCTGCCGCGGAAGCCGGGCGCTGCACCTTCTGCGGCGCGTCGATGAAGGACTTCCGCGCCGCCGGACGGCTGGGCTGCCCGCGCTGCTACACGACCTTCGAGGGAAGCCTGCGCGAGCTGCTGCGCCGGGTGCACGGGCATTCGCGGCACGTGGGGCGGACGTACGACGCGCCGGCCCCCGAGCATCGCGAGCAGGACACGATCCGCGGCGAGCTGCGCGAGCGTCTGCGGCGGGCGATCGAGAGCGAGCAGTTCGAGCTGGCCGCCGAGCTGCGGGACCGCATCCGGGTGCTCGGCGAATGACGATCGATCTGTCGCTGCTCCCCGACGGCGGGGTGAGCTGGTTGGACGCGTCGGGAAGCCATTCGGACATCGTGCTCTCGACCCGCATCCGGTTGGCACGGAACGTGGATGGCTATGCGTTCACCTCGAGGGCGCGCGAGGGAGAGCGGCTGCGAGTGCTCGCCCAGGTCCGGGAGGCCGCGGCGACGTCGGCGTCGCTCGCGGGGGCGTTCCTCTTCCGGCTGGACGAGCTCCAGTCACAGGACCGGCTGCTGCTCCACGAGCGGCATCTGGTGAGCAAGGAGCTCGCGGGTCTCGACGCGAACCACCCGGTCAAGGCTGGGTCCGCCGTGTTTCTCGGGGACGGGTTGGGCGTCATGATCAATGAAGAGGATCATCTTCGCCTGCAGTCGCTGCGTTCCGGGTTCGCGTTGGCGGAAGCGTACGAGCGGGCAGCGGCGCTCGATCGGGAGCTCGGGGGACGGGTGCCGTACGCGTATCACCCGGAGTTCGGCTTCCTGACCGCGTGTCCGACGAACACCGGGACGGGGATGCGGGCGTCGGTGCTGATCCATCTGCCGGGGCTCGTGCTGACGAAGGAGATCCAGCGGGTGCTCACGGGGCTTCAGCAGATGGGGCTGACCTACCGTGGGCTGTACGGCGAAGGCTCGGAAGTGGTGGGGAACTTCTTCCAGATCTCGAACCAGACGACGCTCGGGCGCTCGGAGGACGAGCTGATCGACCAGCTCGTGCACGTGGTCCGGCGGGTGATCGAGAAGGAGGAAGAGGCACGACGGGTGTTGCAGCGCGACGCCGGATATATTATCGAGGACAAGCTCTGGCGCGCGTACGGCACCCTGCGTTTTGCCCGCAGCCTCACGTTCGAAGAGGCGATGAACTATCTGAGCGGGGTACGCCTGGCCGTGGGTCTGAAACTGATCACCGGCCTGAGTGTATATACACTCAACAAGCTCCTGGTTTTTTCTCAGCCCGCGCACCTGTCGTACGTGGAAGGCCGCACGCTCACGGAGAGCGAAGCGGCCCAGGCACGTGCACGATACGTGCGTGACGCGCTGGCGAGCGAGGCGGGTTCCAACGGGTGACGCTGGTCATCCGGGCGTGAGGCCAACATGAACGGCTACAACTTCACCGAGCGGGTCAGGAAGGTACTCGCGATGGCGCGCGAGGAAGCGGCGCGCCTCCACCACGAGTACGTCGGCACGGAGCACATCCTGCTCGGTCTCATCCGCGAGGGTGAGGGCGTGGCGGCGGCCGTGCTCCAGAACCTCAGCGTCGACCTCGACGAGATTCAGCAGAAGATCGAGGAGACCGTCAAGAAGGGCAAAGCCGCGCAGGCGGCGGGCCCGGATCTCCCGTATACCTCGCGCGCGAAGAAGGTGCTCGAGCTCGCGATGAGCGAGGCGCGGGAGCTCAATCACAGCTACGTCGGGACGGAGCATCTCCTCCTCGGCCTCCTTCGTGAAGAGAAGGGGATCGCGGCGCAGGTGCTCACGGACGCCGGCGTGAACCTCGACGCCGCGCGCGCCGAGACGCTCCGCCTGCTCGGCACCGAGATGCCGCAATCGGGGAGCGCGACCGCGTCGGCGCAGCCGCAGAGCGGCGGGCCGTCGCCCGCACCGGCGCCCAAGGGTGAGAAGAAGTCGAAGACCCCGGCGCTCGATCACTTCTGCCGCGATCTCACGCAGCTCGCCGCCGAGGGTCAGCTCGACCCGACCATCGGCCGCGCGAAGGAGATCCAGCGCGTGATGGAAGTCCTCACGCGCCGGAAGAAGAACAACCCCGTCCTCATCGGCGAGCCCGGCGTCGGCAAGACGGCGATCGTCGAGGGGCTCGCGCAGCTCATCGCGAACGGGGAGTGTCCGGAATCGCTCCGCGACAACCGCGTCCTGTCGCTCGACATGGCGGCGGTGATCGCCGGGACGAAGTACCGCGGCCAGTTCGAGGAGCGGCTGAAGGCGGTCATGAACGAGATCGCCCAGAACAAGAACATCATCCTCTTCATCGACGAGCTGCACACGCTCGTCGGGGCCGGTGCGGCCGAGGGGGCGATCGACGCCAGCAACATGCTGAAGCCCGCGCTCGCGCGCGGCGAGCTGCAGTGCGTCGGCGCGTCGACGCTCAACGAGTACCGGAAGTACATCGAGAAGGACGGCGCGCTCGAGCGGCGCTTCCAGACGGTGATCGTGGATCCGCCCTCGATCGACGAGACGGTGGAGATCCTGAAGGGGCTGCGGAAGAAGTACGAGGACCATCACCGGGTGACGATCCCCGACACGACGCTCGTGTCGGCGTCGAAGCTCTCGGAGCGCTACATCACCGACCGGTTCCTCCCGGACAAGGCGATCGACGTGATCGACGAGGCCGGGGCGCGGGCGCGGCTCGCCGCGCAGGCGCCGCCGCCGGAGGTGGCCGATCTGAAGACCCAGCTGGAGAAGATCACGCTCGACAAGGAAGCGTCGGTGCGCGATCAGAACTTCGAGAAGGCGGCCGCGCTGCGCGACAAGGAGCGCGAGCTGCAGGGCGAGATCCGGAAGAAGCAGGAGGAGTGGGAGAAGCGGCGCCAGTCGCATCGCCCCGTCCTCGGCGAGGAGGAGATCTCCTTCATCGTCAGCCGCTGGACGGGAATTCCCGTGACGCGGCTGCAGGAGGCGGAGACCACCCGCCTGCTGCGGATGGAGGACGAGCTGCACGAGAGCGTGATCGGCCAGGACGAGGCGATCAAGGCGCTCGCGCGGTCGATCCGCCGGAGCCGCGCCGGGCTGAAAGACCCGAACCGTCCGATCGGCTCGTTCATCTTCTGCGGACCGACGGGTGTCGGAAAGACGGAGCTCGCGCGCTCGCTGGCGCGGTTCCTCTTCGCGGACGCCTCGGCGCTGATCCGGGTCGACATGAGCGAGTACATGGAGAAGTTCTCCGTCTCGCGGCTGATCGGGGCCCCTCCGGGCTACGTCGGCTACGAGGACAGCGGGACCCTCACCAAGGCGGTGCGTCGGAAGCCTTACAGCGTCATTCTGCTGGACGAGATCGAGAAGGCGCATCCGGATGTGTTCAACATCCTGCTGCAGGTGCTCGATGAAGGTCACCTGACCGACAACTACGGTCGCGTGATCGACTTCAAGAACACGGTCGTGATCATGACGTCGAACGTCGGCGCGCGTGATCTGGTGAAGGGACGGACGCTCGGCTTCGCGGCCGCCTCGGACCAGGGGAACTGGGACCGGATGGCGGAGAAGGTGAAGGAGGAGCTGACCCACGTCTTCAACCCCGAGTTCCTGAACCGTCTGGACGACGTGATCGTGTTCCACCCGCTGCGGCAGGAGCACATCGCGCAGATCGTGACGGTGATGCTGAAGGAGGTCCGCCGGCGGCTCGGCGAGGAGGAGCTCACGCTCCGGCTCACCGATGCGGCGTCGAGCTTCCTGACGAAGCACGGGTACGACGAGCAGTACGGGGCGCGGCCCCTGAAGAGGGCGATCCAGCGCTACGTGGAGGATCCGCTCTCGGAGAAGATCCTGCTCGGCGAGTTCCAGAAGGGCGACGAGATCGAGGTGGACGTCGCCGCGGACGGGACGAAGCTCGAGTTCCGGGTTCCGACCAGCACGACGAAGGCGTAAGCTCGTTGCAGCGGCCGGCCGGGTCCATGGACCCGGCCGGCCGTCTTACGTGTATATTTCCCCCCATGAAGAGATACCCCCTCGTCGCCGTCGCCCTCGCGCTGGCGAGCTACCCCGCGTTCGCGCAGGACGTCACCACCGCCGCGGGCGGCCGCTGCACGACGCCGGACACGGTCGCGGTCCGCGGCAACTCGCGCATCAGCGACGCGACGATTCGATCGGACGCCGGCCTAACGGCGGGCACGCAGCTCAACTATCGCAGCGTACAGCGCGCGATCTCCGGGCTCTTCGATACCGGCGAGTACGAGGACGTGCAGGCGGTCTGCGAGATCCTCCCGGGCGACAAGGCGCTGCTCACGATCGTCGTGCGCGAACGTCCCGTGCTCGAGTCGATCGATCTCGCGGGGTTCAAGACCGTGTCCCGGAAGACGGCGACGGACAGCGTGGAGATCCCAATCGGCCGGCCGCTCGATCCGAGCTCGATCGCCAGGCTCGTCGCCCGCGTCGACTCGCTCTACGCGAAGCAGGGGTACTATCTCGCAAAGGTGAGCGTCGACAGCACGCGCGACGGCGACAAGGTGAAGATCGTGGTGCGCGTGAGCGAGGGAAGCCGGCTCGCCGTCTCCGGGCTGCGCATCGAGGGAAACCACGCGCTTTCCGACAAGGCCATCGCCGGCGCGATGAAAACGCGTCCCGAGGGCTTCTTCTGGTTCCGGCGCGGGGAGTTCGACGAGGACAAGTTCGCCGGCGATCTCGGCGAGCGGATCCCCGCGCTCTACGCGAAGCAGGGGTTCATCGATTTCCAGGTGCTGCGGGACACGGTGATCATCGACCGGCAGCATGGGAAGGCGCTCCTGCAGCTGCAGGTCGAGGAGGGCCCGCAGTATCACGTCGGCTCCTTCGATCCCTCGGGGAACAAGCGCTTCTCCAGCGAGGAGATCCGCCGCTTCTATCCCTTCACCGGTGAAGGCCCGTCGCTGACCGAGCGCGCCCGCGGGATCCTGCGCCGTACGCACCGCGCGCCGAAGGACGTCTTCGACGAGGCGGCGTGGGACGACGCGACGCAGAAGGTGCGGACCGCGTACAGCAACGAAGGCTACATCTACGCGCAGGTCAGGCCGGTGGTCGACCGGCGCAAGGTCGGTCCCGACTCGACGCCGACGGTCGACCTGCGTTGGGAGATCGACGAGGCGCGGCCGGCGATCGTGAACCGGATCGAGATCGCGGGCAACGACTTCACGTCGGAGGCCTGCATCCGCGACCAGCTGGTGATCCTGCCCGGCGACGTGTTCAACCAGGACCGTCTGATCCGCAGCTATCAGAACATCGCGAACCTCGGCTTCTTCGAGACGCCGCTCCCGACACCGGACACGAAGACGGCGAACGACGAGGGGGACATCGACGTCATCTTCCGCGTGAAGGAGAAGAAGACCGGGAACGTGAACTTCGGCGCGTCGATGGGCGGGAACAGCCTGGGCGGCTTCATCGGCCTCGAGCAGCCGAACCTCTTCGGGCTGTGCAAGAAGGGGTCGCTGCAGTGGCAGTTCGGGCGCTACATCCAGGACTTCCAGCTCTCGTACAGCGATCCGGCGATCCGCGGCTCGCGCGTGTCGGGGACGGTGTCGGCGTACGACAGCCGCCCGCGCTACACGATCTCCGGCTTCGGCCGTCCGCGCCGCGTCGGCGCGAACCTGCAGTTCGGCTTCCCGGTGCCGCGCTCGTTCTACTCGCGGCTCTTCGCCTCGTACGGTCTCGAGGCGCAGCGGAACGACGAGAACATCGAGGATCCGACGCTCAAGTCGAACATCTATCTCCAGAACTCGCTCCGTTCGACGCTCGGCCTGACGGCGCAGCACGACACGCGCATCGACATGCCGTTCCCGACGGCGGGGGCGATGCAGTCGCTGACCTCGCAGTTCAGCGGCGGACCGCTCGGCGGTGACGCCAACTTCCAGCGCTACACCTCGGAGATCTTCGCCTTCGCGCCCGTGGGGCAGATCGGCGGGAGCAAGCCGGGTTCGGCGCCGATCAAGTTCGTGCTCGGGATGAAGCTCCGCAGCGGCGCGGTGTTCGGCGACCCCGGGGCGTTCTTCCAGTACCAGAAGTTCATCCTCGGCGGCGTGCAGTTCGGCGAGCCGCTCCGCGGCTACGAGGAGTTCAGCGTGACGCCGCGTGGCGTCCTCCCGAACGGATCGGGGGGAACGACGGCATCGTCGATCGCCGACTTCGGAAGCGCGTTCATCACGACGTCGACGGAGTTCGGCATCCGCCTCAATCAGCAGATCTACCTCGACGCGTTCTTCGATGCGGGCAACGTCTGGGCGCGGCCCCAGGACGTGAACCTCCGCCTCAAGCGCGGCGTCGGGTTCGGCGCGTCGATCATCACTCCGATCGCTCCCCTCGGGATCGACATCGGCTACGGGCTGGATCGCGTGAACAACCTCGGGCAGCCCGCCCCCAAGTGGCAGGTGCACTTCAAGCTCGGCCAGATCTTCTAAACACTTCGAGGAGTCTTCATGAACACGTTCGTTCGCGCCGGTCTCGCCGCGCTCGCATTCACGATCGCGCCGGTCGCGCTCCAGGCGCAGGCCGGGCTGAAGGTCGGCTACATCGATTCGCGCGCCATCCTGCAGCAGGCGCCCGGCCGCGCCGAGGCGGAAGCGGCGTTCCAGAAGGAGATGCAGGCGTACCAGACGCAGGTGCAGCGCATGGGCGATTCGCTCCAGACGCTCATCGCCGCGTACGACAAGCAGGAGCTGACGCTGAGCCCGAGCGCGAAGGCGACGAAGCAGCAGCAGATCCGCGATCGCCAGGCCGCGTACCAGGAGCGCGTGCAGGGGCTGCAGGATCAGGCGCAGCAGCGGCAGAGTGAGCTGATGGGCCCGATCATGGAGCGGATCAACCAGGTCATCACCGATCTGCGCGCGCAGGAAGGCTACTCGTTCATCTTCGACGTGGGCGCGCAGGGCGGCGTCGTCGTCGCGGCGGACACGACGCTCAACCTGACCGACAAGGTGATCGCGCGCCTCAAGGCCGTCGCGGTTCGTCCGACCGGCACGGGCACGACGCCCGCCCCGACGACGGGCGCGCCCGCGGCGCAGCCGGCTGGGATCACCAAGCCGAAGCCGCCCGCGCAGTGACGCTTGCGGGAACCGACGCCACGCAGGACGGCGGTGAGGGTGCGCGCACCCTCACCGCCGCTGCCGTTGCGAAGGCCGTCTCCGGGCGGCTGATCGGCGACCCGGAAAGCGTGGTGAGAGCAATCGCGCCGCTCGATCGCGCGGGCCCGGATGACCTGAGCTTTCTCGCGTCGGCGCGTTACTCGACGCTGCTCGCGACCTCGCGAGCCGGGGTGGTGCTCGTCGCGCCGGATCTCGCCGAGTCGGCGGGGGAGGGGGTGAAGTCCCGGGTCGTCGTCGAGAAGCCGCACGATGCGCTCCTCGCGCTCATCCCGAAGTTGTATCGGGCGCCCGCGCGCGAGCCGGGGATCCACCCGACGGCACGCATCGGGCGCGGGGTCGCGCTCGGCGAGACCGTCACCGTCGGCGCGTACGCGGTCATCGAGGACGGGGCGAGCGTCGGCGACGGGAGCTGGATCGAGTCGCACGTCGTCGTCGGGACCGGGGTAGTGGTGGGTCGCGAGTGTCGGTTGCACCCGGGGGTCGCGCTGTATCCCGGCGCGCGGCTCGGAGATCGCGTGCAGGTGCACAGCGGCGCGCGGATCGGCTCCGACGGCTTCGGCTACGTGTTCCGGCAGGGGGCGCACCAGAAGATCCCGCACGTCGGGCGGGCGATCGTCGAGAACGACGTCGAGATCGGCGCGAACACGACCATCGATCGCGGGAGCATCGACGACACCGTCATCGGCGCGGGAACCAAGATCGACAACCTCGTGCACATCGGGCACAACGTACGGATCGGGAAGCTCTGTCTGGTCATGGCGCAGGTCGGCGTCGCCGGCTCGGCGCACATCGAGGACGGGGTGATTCTCGCCGGTCAGGCAGGGCTGGGTGGCCACATCCACATCGGGAAAGGTGCGCGCGTCGCCGCGCAGGCGGGGGTCTTCGGCGACGTCCCGGCGGGAGAAAGCTGGTCCGGCTATCCCGCTCGCCCGCACCGGGAGTCGCTGCGGTCGTACGCGGCGCTCTTCAAGCTCGCCGGGATGATCCGCGGCCTCGAGAAGCTGCTCGCGCGGAGCGACGCATGAGCCGGTGGACGATCGCGCGACCGCAGTCCGTGGAAGGGGTCGGGCTGCACATGGGCGTGGCTTGCCGGCTGGGCTTCGAGCCCGCGGCGTCGGGGAGCGGCATCCGCTTCAGGCGCACGGATCGCGGCGGCATGGAGATCCCGGCGCGCGTCGACCGTGCGGTGCTCGCCGAGCGGCGCACGCAGCTCGGCGAAGGGCCTGAGGCGATCCACACCGTGGAGCACGTGCTCGCCGCGGTGGCCGCCCAGGAGATCGACGATCTCGTGATCACGATGGACGGGCCGGAGCCGCCGATCCTCGACGGCAGCGCCGGGCCTTTCTTCGACGCGTTAGGCGCGGCGGGCGTTCGCGAGCAGGCGGGTGAGCGCGACAGCTTCACCGTCGGCGAGACGGTGCGGATGACGGACGGCGAGTCCGAGTACGTCGCCGAGCCCGGCCGGGGCCTCGACCTGGACGTGGAGATCGTCTTTCCACATCCGGTGATCGGGCGCCAGCGGGGCGAGTACCGCGTCACGCGCGACAGCTTCGCGCGCGAGCTCGCCGGCGCGCGCACCTTCGGCTTCGTGCGCGAGGTGGACGCGCTCCGGGCGAAGGGTCTCATCCGCGGCGCCTCGACGCGGAATGCCGTGGTGCTCGACGACCGCGGGGTCGTCGACACGACGCTCCGCTGGCCCGATGAATTCGTACGACATAAGGCGATGGACTGCGTGGGCGATCTCGCGCTGATCGGCGGGCGGCTGAACGCCCGCGTGCGCGCGATTCGGCCGAGCCATCGTGGAACCGTCCTCTTCGTGCGCGAGCTCGCGCGCGTCGCTACCCGGAGCTGAACGTGCTAGGGATCGAAGAGATCATGAAGGCGCTGCCGCACCGCTATCCGTTCCTTCTCGTGGATCGCATCCTCGAGCTGGAAGACAAGAAGCGGGTGGTCGGGCTCAAGAACGTGACCATCAACGAGCCGTTCTTCCAGGGCCATTTCCCGGGGCATCCCATAATGCCGGGAGTGCTCATCGTGGAGGCGATGGCGCAGGTCGGCGGCATCCTCCTGATGGGCGAGTTCGACGACCCGGGGAGCAAGGTGGTCTACTTCATGTCGCTGGACAACGTGAAGTTCCGGCGTCCGGTGAAGCCCGGCGACCAGCTCCGGTTCGAGCTGGAGATGACGCAGATCCGCGGGCCCGTGTGCAAGATGCGCGGCCTCGCGAAGGTCGACGGCGAAGTGGTCTGCGAGGCGGACATGGCCGCGATGGTGCGCGACAAATGAGCGCGATCCATTCGACGGCGATCGTCGCCCCCGACGCGCGGATCGGAGCGGACGTGACGATCGGTCCCTTCGCCATCGTCGGCGAGCACTGCACGATCGGCGACGGCTGCGTCGTCGCCGCGCACGCGGTGCTCGAGCGCAACGTAACGCTCGGGGCGAACGTGAAAATCGGGGTCGGGAGCGTGCTCGGCGGGGATCCGCAGGACCTCAAGTTCAAGGGCGAGCCCACCGTCGTGGAGATCGGCGAGAACACCGTCATCCGCGAGTACGCGACGATCAATCGCGGCACCGCGCAGTCCTTCAAGACGACGGTCGGGAAGAACTGCCTGATCATGTCGTACGTCCATCTCGCGCACGACTGCCACGTCGGCGACGGCGTGATCCTCTCGAACGGGGTGCAGCTCGCTGGCCACGTCACCGTCGAGGACAAGGTGACGATGTCGGGGCTCACCGCCGTTCATCAGTTCGCCCGCATCGGACGCTACGCCTTCGTCGGCGGGATGTCGCGCGTCTCGAAGGACGTCCCGCCGTACATCAAGGCGGTCGGCAATCCGATCAAGCTGTACGGATTGAACAGCGTCGGCCTCCAGCGCAACGGATTCCCCGAGGACGTGATGCGCGAGCTGAAGCGCGCCTACCGGCTCTTCTTCCGCTCGGAGCTCAACGTCTCGCAGGCGCTCGAGCGGGCGCGCGCCGAGCTGCAGCCGAGTCCCGAGGTGGAGGCGCTGATCCGCTTCGTGGACGAGAGCCAGCGCGGGGTCGTGATCTGATGGCCGGCGCAAAGACGCGCGTCGGAGTCATCGGCGCGGGCGGGCTCGGGCAGCACCACGTGCGCATCATGAGCGAGCTTCCCGACGCGACGATGGTCGGCTTTTACGAGTCCCGTTCCGACCGCGCGGCGGAGATCGCGAGCACGCTGAAGGCGCGGCCCTTCGATTCGCTGGACGAGTTGCTCGGCAATGTCGACGCGGTGACGATCGTGGTGCCGACGCCGGCGCACTACGAGGTCGCGAAGCGCGCGCTCGAGCGCGGCGTGCACGTCCTCGTCGAGAAGCCGTTCACGGCGACGATCGAGGAGGCCGACGAGCTGCTCGAGCTGGCGAAGGAGAAGGGCGCGCTCGTCCAGATCGGCCACGTCGAGCGGTTCAATCGCGCGATCCGCGCCGCGCTGCCGTACGTCGACCAGCCGAAGTTCATCGAGAGTGACCGGCTCGCGCCCTTCAATCCGCGCGGCTCCGACGTCGCCGTCGTGCTCGACCTGATGATCCACGACATCGACCTGATCCTGACGCTCGTCGGCGAGCAGGTGATGTCGGTGTCGGCAGTCGGCGTCGGCGTGCTCACGCCGTCGGTCGACATCGCCAACGCGCGACTCGGGTTCATCACCGGCGCGGTCGCGAACATCACGGCGAGCCGGGTCTCGCGCGAGCGGATGCGCAAGGTCCGCATCTTTCAGCAGAGCGGCTACCTCTCGCTCGACCTCGGCGCCGGCAACGGCGAGTTCTTCCGCCTGCGCGGTGACGTCGATCTCGCCGCGCTGGCGCGCGCGCCGCTCGCGCTGGAGTCGTTCGTCGAGCGCGTGCCCCTCGAGGCGCCGGAAGGCGAGCCGCTGCGGCTGGAGTTCGAGAGCTTTCTCGCCGCGGTGCAGGGGCGCTCCCCGGTCGCGGTGTCCGGCGAGGAGGGGCGTGCCGCGCTCGCGGTCGCGCTCCAGATCGTCCGCGAGATCGAACGGTCGCTCCCCGCGCTCTCCGGCGGCGCCGCGCCTCGCGCGCGCTGATCGGTGCGCGAGATCATGATCATCGCCGGAGAGGCTTCCGGCGACCTGCACGGGGGCGCGCTCGCCGAACGGCTGCGCGCGATCGCGCCCGACCGGCCGCTGGTGGGGATCGGCGGGCAGCGGATGGAAGCGGCGGGCGTGGAACTGCTCGAGCGCGTCGACAACCTCGCCGTGATGGGCTTCGTCGAGGTGCTGGCGCACATCCCGAAGCACTGGGCGCTGCTGCGAACGCTGCGCTCGCGCATGCAATCGGGGCGCGTCGGGCTGCTGGTGCTGATCGATTATCCGGGATTCAACCTGAAGCTCGCCGCGGCCGCGCGCGACGCCGGCGTCCCGGTACTCTACTTCATCACGCCGCAGGTCTGGGCGTGGGGCGCCGGTCGCCTGTCGAAGATGGCGAAGGTCGTCACGCGCGCCGCGCCCATCCTCCCCTTCGAGGAGAAGCTGCTGCGCGATCACGGGATCGACGCGCGCTTCGTGGGCCATCCGCTGCTTGACCGCGCGCAGGCGCTTCCCACCCGCGATGAGGCGCGCGCGAAGCTCGGCCTCGCGCTCGACCGCCCGGTGCTTGCGCTGTTCCCCGGAAGCCGCGAGCAGGAGATCGCGCGGCACCTCGACGACTTCGTCGCGACCGGACGCGAGATGGAGCGACGGGTCCCCGGCCTGCAGGTCGTGGTCAGCGTGGCGGCGACGATCGACCTCGACCCGGCGCGCTGTCCGTTTCCGATGGTGCGCGGCGCGTCGTTCCCCGTTCTCCGCGCCGCCGACGCGGCGATGTGCAAGAGTGGGACGACGACACTCGAGGCGGCGGTCGCCGGCTGCCCGCTGGTCGTCGCCTACCGCACCAGCGACTGGACGTATCGCATCGCGCGCCGTCTCGTGAAGATCCCGCACATCGGCCTGGTGAACGTCGTCGCCGGCCGCGAGGTCGCGCGCGAGTTCGTGCAGGACGCCCTCGAGCCGCGGGCGGTCAGCGATGAGCTGGAGCAGCTTCTCTCGCGCAGCAGCCCGCGCCGGGCGGAGGTGGTGAACGGGCTCGCCGAGGTGCGCGCGAAGCTCGGGACGCCCGGCGCGGCGGAGCGCGTCGCGCGCATGGCCCTCGAGATGGTGCGATGAGCGACGCCACGCCCGCCGAAGACGCGCCGAGCGCGAAGATGCGCTGGATCGCGCGCGTGGGCGCGCTCATCCTCCGCGCGCTCGCGCTCACCTGGCGCATCCACGTCGTCAACGACGGCGGCCTGCGCGCGGAGCGCGCGGCGGGAAGGGCGGTGATCTTCTCGCTCTGGCACGGCCAGATGCTGCCGCTCCTCTATCAGCACCGCGGCGAAGGCGTGGCGGTGCTCATCAGCGAGCACCGCGATGGCGAGATCGTCGCGCGGATCGCCGCGGCGCTCGGCTTCGAGACGGTGCGAGGGTCGACCTCGCGCGGAGCGGCGCGCGCGCTCATCGGTCTCGTTCGGACGTTGAGCGGGGGCCGCGATGTCGCGGTGACCCCGGACGGCCCGCGCGGTCCGGCGAAGAGCTATGCGCCGGGCGCGCTCGTCGCCGCGCAGCGCACGGGAGCGGCGATCGTCCCGGTAGTCGCGGCACCGCGGTCCACCTGGCGGCTGCGGAGCTGGGACAGCTTCATGATCCCGAAGCCATTCACGCGGATCGTGATCGCCTACGGAGAGCCGGCGCGTGTGGAGGTCGAGAACCTCCGAGGCGCCGCCGACGAGGCACCGCGGTTCCAGCGCATGATGGAGGAGGCCGAGCGTGTCGCGCTCGCGAGCTGAGCGCACGGTGCAGCGCATCTGGCGAGGCGACGACGCCATGGCTCGCGTCGTACGACTCGCGCTCGCTCCGGCGGAGGGACTCTACCGCGGGATCGTCGCGGCCCGCGGCGCGCTGTACGACGCCGGCGTCCTGCCGTCGCGCCGGCCCGCGCTTCCCTCGATCAGCGTCGGGAACCTCAGCGTCGGCGGCACCGGGAAGACGCCGGTCTCGGCGTACGTCGCGGCGCGCCTGCGCGAGAAGGGCGGCCTCCCCGCGATCGTGCTTCGCGGCTACGGCGGCGACGAGCCGCTGGTGCATGCGACGCTCAACCCCGCGATCCCGGTGGTCGTCTCGCCGGATCGGCTGCAGGGCGTCGAGCGGGCGCGAGTGCTCGGCGCCGACGTCGCCGTGCTCGATGACGCGTTCCAGCACCGCCGCGCCCGGCGGTCGGCCGACGTCGTGCTCCTGAGCGCGGAGAGCTGGTCCGATCAGCGGAGACTGCTCCCCGCCGGTCCGTGGCGGGAGCCGCTACGGGCGCTCCGGCGCGCGACGCTCGCCGTCGTGACGCGCAAGGCGGCCGGGCCCGTCGACGCCTCGCGTGTGCGCGAGGCGATCCGCCGCGCGGTACCCGAGCTCCCGGTGGTGATCGTGGCGCTGCAGCCCGGCGAGCTGCGCGACAGCCGCGGACCGGGCCGCGCGCCGCTCACCGACATCGTCGGTCGCAAGGTGGTCGCGATCGCCGCGATCGGCGATCCCGACTCGTTCGTCCGGCAACTCGAGCGCGCGGGTGCGGCGAGCGTGACTCCGCACGTCTTTCCCGATCACTACGAGTTCTCCGATGCGGACGCGCAACGCCTTGCGCTGTCGTCATCTGGCGCCGACGTCGTCGTGTGCACGCTCAAGGACGCCGTCAAGCTGGGCCCCCATTGGCCTGCCGAGGCGCCGCGCTTATGGTATGTTTCCCAGCACACCGTCGTCGAGCAGGGCGGTGAATCGCTCGAAGGCGTGCTCGATGCGTTGCTTGCCGCACGATCGACCTACTGACTCATCGCCGGCCGCGGCCGGCCTTCCGGACCACCCATGGCCTCTGACCTCCGTCTCCCGACCGACAAGATCGTCCGTCCCGACAAGGACCGCTTCCTCAACGAGGAAAATCCCTTCGAGGCGATGATGTCGCGGTTCGACCGTGCCGCCGAGCTGCTCGACCTCGAGCCCGGCCTCTACAAGGTGCTCCGGCATTCCGAGAAGGAGATCACGATCTCCGTTCCCGTGCTCATGGACAACGGAGAGGTCGAGGTCTTCACTGGGTATCGCGTCCTCTACAATACCTCGCGCGGGCCGGCGAAGGGTGGCATCCGCTTCGACATGAACGTCACGCTGGACGAGGTCAAGGCGCTCGCCGCATGGATGACGTGGAAGTGCGCGGTCGTGAACCTGCCGTTCGGCGGCGCGAAGGGCGGGGTGATCTGCGACCCGCTGAAGATGAGCGTCTCCGAGCTCGAGCGGCTCACCCGCCGTTACACGGCGGGGATCATCAACACCCTCGGTCCTGATTCGGACGTCCCCGCGCCGGACGTGAACACCAACGAGCGCGTGATGGCGTGGGTGATGGATACCTATTCCATGCACATGCGCCACACCGTCACCGCCGTCGTCACCGGGAAGCCGGTCGAGATGGGTGGCTCGATGGGCCGGCGCGAGGCGACGGGCCGCGGCGTGATGTTCGTGACGCGCGAGGCGCTGCGCCACCTCGGCATCCCGATGAACGGCGCGACGGTCGCCGTGCAGGGCTTCGGGAACGTCGGCTCGATTGCCGCCGACCTGCTCAGCAAGCAGGGCTGCAAGATCGTCGCGATCGCCGACCGCACGGGCGGCTACCACAACAAGGGCGGGATCGACATCCCGAAGGCGATCGAGTACGTCCGGCAGCACAAGTCGCTCGACGGCTTCAAGGGCGGCGACTCCATCACGAACGAGGACCTGCTCACCCTGCCGGTCGACGTCCTCGTGCCGGCGGCGCTCGAGAACGTCATCACCTCGAAGAACGCGGGCAAGGTGCAGGCGAAGATCATCGCCGAGGGCGCGAACGGTCCGACGACCGCTGGCGCGGACAACATTCTCGACGAGAAGGGGATCTTCGTCATCCCCGACATCCTCGCCAACGCCGGCGGCGTCACGGTCTCGTACTTCGAGTGGGTGCAGGACCGCGGCGGCTACTTCTGGAGCGAGGAGACGGTGAACAACCGCCTCGAGGAGATCATGACGCGCAGCTTCACCGACGTGCTCGGACTCTCCAAGCAGCACAAGGTGAACATGCGCACCGCGGCCTACATGCTCTCCATCAGCCGCGTCGCGACGGTGCACCGGCTGCGCGGGATCTACGCCTGACGCGGCTCTTGCGTGCGTGTCCTGGTCGTCGTGGTGGGAAAGCCGCGCGAGCCGGGACTCGCCGCGGCGATCGAGGAGTTCGAGAAGCGGGCGGCGCGCTACTGGCCGCTCGAGGTCCATGAGGTCCGCGAGGAGTCGGCACGCGCCGCTTCCGCGGACCTCGTGCGTGAGCGGGAAGGGGAGCGGCTGCTCGCGAAGATCCCGGCCGGGACGGACCTCGTCGCCTGCGACGTCGACGGCGCGGTCATGCGCTCCGACGAGTTCGCGCGGTGGCTCCAGCGCACCCGCGAGTCCGCCCGCAGCGTCGCCTTCGTCGTCGGCGGCGCGTACGGGCTCACGGACAGCGTCAGAGCGCGCGCCCGCTTCCGACTCTCGCTCGCGCACTGGACGCTGCCGCACGAGCTCGCGCGGCTCGTGCTCGCCGAACAGCTCTATCGCGCGGGGACCATCGTTCGCGGCGAGCCGTACCACAAGTGATCGTGCCCGCGGCGTGAAGGACTGGTTCGAGGACTGGTTCGACGAGGACTATCTCGCGCTGTACCCGCATCGCGACGATGCGGAGGCGCACCGCGTTGCGGCGCTCATCCAGTCGCGGGTCGGGCTGCCCGCGGGCGCGCCCGCGCTGGACCTTGCCTGCGGCGCGGGACGCCACCAGCGCGCCCTCGCCGAGCGCTGGTGGACGGTCGGCCTCGACCTCTCGCGCATCATGCTTCGCGCCGGCCGCGAGGCGGAGCCGGACGCGCCCCTCGTGCGCGCCGACATGCGGACTCTCCCCTTCGCCGACGGCGCCTTCGCGCTCGTCGTGAACCTGTTCACGAGCTTCGGCTACTTTCGCGACGACGCCCAGCACCAGCGCGTCATCGACGAGGTGGCCCGCGTGACGCGTCCCGGCGGCTGGTTCGTCCTCGACTTTCTCAACGCTCAGCAGCTTCGCCGCGCGCTGGTGCCGTTCGACGTTCGGCAGGTCGGCTCCCGGCTCGTCGAGCAGACGCGCGCCATCAGCCCTGACGGGCGTTTCGTCCGCAAGGTGATCACCCTCGCCGACGAGGACCGCAGCTACGTGGAGCGCGTGCGGCTGTTCGAGCCGCGCGAGCTCCGCGGCATGATGGAGTCGGCGGGCTTCGCCGTGGTCGACACGTTAGGCGGCTACGACGGCCGGCCCCACGACGATTCCTCGCCGCGCGCCATCGTCATCGGACGGCGAACATGAGCGAGGCCGCGCTCCCGAGCGTGATCACCGAAAACCTCGGCGGCTCGCCGCTCTCCCTGCTCGCGCAGCGAGGCGACGCGCCCGCCGGCTGGTACGACGCCACGCCGCGGACCGCCGCCGACTGGGCCAGCCGCGTC
>JABFXC010000045.1 GCA_013361935.1 Gemmatimonadaceae bacterium | reverse complement strand
CAGCGGATCACGCGGCGCGACGACCGGCGGCGCGGGGGGTCGCGCGACCGGCTCGTCCGACGCCAGCCTCGCGTCGCTCACCGGCATCGGGGGCAGCGGCGGCAGCGGTGAGACCGGTGACAGCGGCGGAGCGACGCTCCGCGCCGCGCTCGCCTCCGCTTCCGCCTGCGCCGAAAGCGTCCTCACCTCGGAGATGAGAACGTTCACCTGCTGATGCAGCGCCCGTACGGCTTCCTCGAGTCGCGCGACTCGGCGAGGATCGATGGGAGGCATGGTCTTTTAAGGACGCTCCATCTGGCGGGAACGGCACTTCAGGGGCCAGGAGCCAGGCGTCAGGAACGGCGTTACCTGCGGTTGCGCAGCTCCTGACGGCTGGCCCCTGGCCCCTGCACGACCCGCCCGGGCTTCGCTCCCGTGTGCTTCCCGTCCCGCACCACTTCCACTCCATTGACGAACACCTCGCGGATCCCCGCGGCCACCACGTGCGGGGTCACGTAGGTCGCGCGGTCGGCGATGGTCGCGGGGTCGAAGAGGACGAGGTCGGCGTACATGCCTTCGCGCAGCAGGCCGCGATCCGGGATCGACAGACGCGTCGCCACCGCCGAGGTCGACTTGCGGATCGCTTCCTCGAGCGACATCACCCCCTCGTCGCGCGCGAGCTGGCCGAGGAGCTGCGGGTAGGTGCCGTAGGTGCGCGGATGCACCATCTCGCCGTGCGTGCTGTCCGGGTTCCAGCCGTCGGCGTCGGTGCCGATGACGATCCACGGCTGCTTCAGCTGCATGCGCAGGTTCGCGTCGCTCGCGAGAAAGAAGATCCCACCCAGCCTTCCCTGCTCGGCGAGCGTGAGATCGAAGACGGCGTCCACCCAGTCGCGGCCGTTGCCCATCTTCGTCGCGATGTCGTCGAGACGCATCCCCTCGTACTGCTTGAGCGTCGAGTCGCGGAAGCCGACGACCATCACCCCGTGCGCGGTGCCGAGCTCACAGAGACTCTCCGACGTCTTCGAGCCCGCGAGCATCTCCGCCTTCGCGCGGGCGCGCGTCGCGGGATCACGGAGGTTGTCGAGCAGCTTCCCGTTCGCGGCGACCCAGGTCGGGATGCACGACGCGAGCGAGGTCGCCCCCGCGGTGTACGGATACATCGTCGCCCCGACGTCCTGTCCGGCGCGGCGCGCGCTGTCGATCATCGCGACGATCGTCGGCGCCTTCGCCCAGTTGCGCTGCCCCGCGACCTTGAGGTGATAAATCTCGACGGGGACGCGGCCCTCGCGGCCGATGCGCAGCGCCTCCTCCGTCGCCTCGACGACGCGGTCGCCCTCGGAGCGCATGTGGGTGATGTAGACGCCGCCGTACGGCGACATCGCCTTCGCTATCTCGACGAGCTCCTCGGTGCTCGCGTACGCGCCGGGTGGGTAGATGAGCGCGCTCCCGACGCCGAAGGCGCCGTCCTCCATCGCCCGCCGCGTGACGGCGCGCATCGTGTCGAGCTCCGCCGCGGTGGGCGCGCCGGGCGCCGAGCCCTTCACGTACTGCCTGACGGTGGACGCGCCGAGGAAGGAGCCGACGTTGGGCGAGATCCCGTGCGCGGCCATCGCGTCCAGCCAGGTCGCGAAGCCGTGCGTCCCCCTGAAGGACTGCGCGATGCGCAGCGTCGTCGAGTCGAAGCCCATCGACGCGAGCGACGCATCGCTGAGCGGCGCCGGCGTCGTCCCCTCGCCGAGTATCTCGGTGGTGATCCCCTGGGTCACCTTGCTGACGACGCGCCCGTCGCCGGTGAGAAAGGACTCGTACGACTGTCCCTGGATGTCGATGAAGCCGGGCGCGAGCGCGAGCCCGGTCGCGTCGATCGTTCGCGCGGCGCGCGCGCCGCGCAGCATCCCCGCCGGCGTCAGCCGCGCGCTGCGATCCCCGCGCACCGCGAGATCGCCGTAGTGCCACGGGGTCCCCGCCCCGTCGTACACGCGCGCGTTGGTGATGACGAGGTCGTAGCTGCCCGCCGGCGCCGGCGTGGTGGAAGGACGCGTGCAGGCTGCGAGCAGGGCGACTGAGAGAAGAAGGCGGCGCATCGGTCTCGGCGGGTGGAAATCGGCGGGATAATATCACCGGGATCCGGCGCACGCACGCCGGGCGGGCTCGCGCGTAGTCGTTGTTGGCATCGGATCGCTCCGAGTGGCGCTGAGGCTCCTCAGCGCAACGAGCCGGCTGTTCTCTTCTGTTGTTGAAACACGAAGGCCACGAAGGTTCACGAAGGATATCCAAGCAACAGCTTCGTGCGCCTTCTTGCCCTTCGTGTTTGACAGCCGTTGCTAAAGTAACCAGAGCTCCGGCGCCAGGAGCCCTGACATGCGTACGGAGCGATCCCATGCCACTCCCATTTGCAAGACAGGATTGGCATCGGAACGCTCCGACTGGCGCGGGAGCTCCTCATCCCAACGAGCCTACTATTGCCTTTGCAATTGAACCACGAAGGACACGAAGGACCACGAAGTTGTTGCTCGAGTACCCCTTCGTGGCTCTTCGTGGCCTTCGTGGTTTGATAGCAGTTGCCGGAGTCAGCGGGGGCCGGCGCGAGGAGCCGCGAGACGCGCCTGGGGCGTTCCGATGCCAACGACGCCGGGCAGGAACGCGCACCCTATCGCCCGTGCGTGATCTCGCGCGAGCTCTCCAGGTCCGCGAGGAACATCGCTTCCGCTTCCGCGCCTAACGCGGCATCCTCGATCACGGCGTCGAGCTCGAAGTTGATCGACACGCCGAGCGGGTTGAAGTCGGTCGAGCCGACGCGGACCCAGCGGCCGTCGACGACGCTCGTCTTCGCGTGCATCATCTCGCCGGCCCACTCCCAGATCCGCACGCCGTTGGTGATGAGGCGCCGGTAGGTGCGCCGGGTCATCCAGGGGATCCACGGATGGTCGGCGCGGTGCGGGACAAGGATGCGGACGTCGACGTCGTCGCGCGCGGCGCCACACAATGCCTCGATCTCGGCGAAGCTCGGCACGAAGTACGCGCTGGCGATCCAGATCGAGCGCTCGGCGGACACCGCCTGCATCTGCAGGGCGCGGGCGACGCGGAGGCGGCCCGGCTCACCCTCGACGATGCCGACGAGCGCGGGCTCGTGCGTCGCCGGATCGAGGTGCGTCTGGTGCGCGCGGCGCGAGACGAAGCGGTGCGCGCCGCGCCGCTCCTTTCCCGTCGCGCGGCGCCACATCGTCTCGAACGCCGAGCGCATGTCGAGCACCGCCGCGCCCTCGATGAGCACCGAGGTGTCGCGCCAGCGCGAGCGCCGGTGCTTGAGCACTCCCGTCGTCCACTCGCGGCCGAGCCCGACGCCGCCGGTGGTCCCCGCGCGGTCGTCGACGACGAGCAGCTTGCGGTGATCGCGCGGCACGAGGCCGAGCCAGCGGCGGAACCCCGGCGGGGAGAAGACGCGCACGTCGACCTTCGCCTCGCGAAGCTTCGCGAAGTATGCGTGCGAGGTGCCGCGGATCCCGATCCAGTCGCAGAGCAGCCGCACCGTCACGCCGCGATTCGCCGCGGCGATGAGCGCCTCGGCGAATCGCTCCCCGACCTCGTCGGAGCGGACGATGTAGCTCTCGAGAGACACCGACGTCGTCGCGCCGTCGATGAGCGCGATCATCGCGTCGAACGCCGCGGGCCCGTCGCGGAGCAGCCGCACGCGATTGCCGCTCGACACGTCCGCCGCCGCGATCCGCCAGAGGCCGCGCGCGAAGGAAGGACCGCGACGAACCGGGAGGTTCGCCTCGATTGGCGAGCTCGTCATGTGTGGAATCTCGTCGTGCGGACGAGGTGTGTCTACGAGGGGTCAGGGGCCAGGTGGAAGGAACTGCGTTGACTGCAGTCGGCGCCGTCCCTCACGCCTGGCCCCTGGCCCCCGGCTCCTCGAGCGATATGCGGGCGCCCCCACCATTTCCGATCCACGCCCGCACGTACGGCTCGAGATCGTCGAGCCCGAAGGGCTTCGTGATCACGGCCCGGCCGAGTGCCTGGACGTTGCCGTTGTCGGCGCCGGGGACGACGTCGCCGGTGATGAAGACGACGCGGTCCTTGAGCCGCGGACGGAACTCGGCGATCCACGCGTAGAGATCGAACCCCGTCTGCGCGCCGAGCCAGACGTCGACGAAGGCGCCGACGATGTCATCCTCGGAGAGGATCCGCTTCGCCTCGGCCACGCTCGCGGCGACGCGCATCGTCACGCCGCGCCGCTCGTACCACCGCCGTACCAGCCGGCGCAGCGCCGGCTCGTCATCCACGTAGAGCACCGCGGGCATGAGACCCCTCCGGCTCGGGAGGACGTCAGGTGGATTTTCTGTGCCAGCCAGTGTGCGACAGGGGCCAGCGGCCAGGCGGAAGGTACCGCGCAACTGCAGGTAACGCCGTTCCTCACGCCTGGCCCCTGGCCCCTTGCAGGGAAGCCCCGTCCCCAGCGATATACCCCGACATGATCAACATCGACCTCTCCGGCCGCCGCGCGCTCGTCGCCGGTGTCGCCGACGACGGCGGGTTCGGGTTCGCGATCGCGAAGAGTCTCGCCGAGGCGGGCGCGTCGGTCATCGTCGGGACGTGGCCGCCGGCGCTGAACATCTTCCTGAACCTGCTCGAGCGCGGGAAGATGGACGAGTCGCGCCGGCTCTCGAACGGGAAGCTGCTCGAGTTCGAGAAGATCTACCCGCTCGACGCCGCCTACGACACGCTCGCCGACGCGCCGCAGGACGTCCGCGAGAACAAGCGCTACAAGGAGACCGGCGACTTCTCGATCGACGGCATGGCGAAGCGCCTCGTCGAGGACTTCGGCGACAAGCCGCTCGACATCGTCGTCCACTCGCTGGCGAACGGTCCCGACGTGAAGAAGCCGCTGCTCGAGACGAGTCGCAACGGCTACCTCACCGCGGTGAGCGTCAGCGCGTACAGCATGATCGCGATGGTCAGCCGCCTCGCGCCGCTGATGCGCGACGGCGGCTCGTTTCTCTCGCTGACGTACATGGCGAGCGAGCGCGTGATCCCCGGCTACGGCGGCGGGATGTCCAGCGCGAAGGCGGCGCTGGAGAGCGACACGCGCGTCCTCGCCTTCGAGGCGGGTCGCAAGTACGGCGTCCGCGTCAACACGATCAGCGCCGGCCCGTGGGCCTCGCGCGCGGCGAGCGCGATCGGGATCATCGGCAAGATGATCGACTACTGCAAGCAGAACTCTCCCCTGCAGGACCCCGTGACCGCCGACGACGTCGGCAACACGGCGTGCTTCCTCGCCAGCCCGCTGGCTGCGGGGATCACCGGGTCGACGGTGTACGTCGACAAGGGGTACCACGTCATGGGAATGGCCGTCCCGCAGGGCGACGGGTGACGCGTGAAACCGCGGCCTGCGGGGGGTGAGGTGTGTGGGTGAGTGTCACGTGACTCGTGACACGCGTCAACTGCAGTTGACTGCGGTTGACTGCAGGTAACGCCGGTCACGAGTCACGCACCACGAAACCTCACACCTCACCCCCCGCCCTTCTGTTTCACGACTCACTCACCACGCATCGCACTCATGCCTACGGAACAGTATCACGAGCCTCCCGACGAGCTCTCCGAGAAGACGCGCACCTTCGCGCGGATGATCACCTCGCTCCAGGAAGAAGCCGAAGCGATCGGCTGGTACGAGCAGCGCATCTCCCTCGAGAAGGACCGCGAGGCGCGCGCGATCATGGAGAACGCGCAGCACGAGGAGATGAAGCACTTCGGGATGGACCTCGAGTTCCTGCTCCGCCGGAAGCCGAAGTGGCGGGAGACGCTCCAGGGGATCCTCTTCAAGCCCGGCGACATCGTGAAGCACGGCGACGACGCGGAAGAGGCGAGCGAGTAGCTCGCTGCTCGTTGGCTTTTCGTCTGAAACACGAAGGCCACGAAGTACCACGAAGGCTGTCGCCATGGCACCCCTTCGTGAACCTTCGTGGCCTTCGTGTTTCAACTGCTAGAG
>JABFXC010000035.1 GCA_013361935.1 Gemmatimonadaceae bacterium | reverse complement strand
CGGCTCGAGGTCAGGCGCGAGGAGGACTGGGCGCGCGTGGTCCAGGCGTCTTCCTCGGCTGCCGCGCGGCGATCGGCGCGATGCGTCGCAACGCGGGCGCGGCGAGGGGACGCGGCTCGATCGTGAACATGTCGTCGCGCTCCGGGCTGGTGGGGATCCCCGGCGCGGCGGCGTACGCGGCGAGCAAGGCGGGGGTGCGCAACCACACGAAGACGGTCGCGTGATGGTGCGCGCAGGAGGGGCTGCAGATCCGCTGCAACTCGATTCATCCGGCGGCGATCATGACGCCGATGTGGGAGGCGATGCTGGGATCGGGACTGGGGAGAGTGGAGCGTGAGGCGGCGATGGTGCAGGATACGCCGCTGAGGAGGTTCGGGACTGTTGGGGAGGTAGCCGCTGCTGCTGTCTATCTCGCCAGCGATGAGTCGGGGTATACGACGGGGGCGGAGCTGGTGATCGACGGGGGGCTGTTGGCGGGGAGTGCGGTGAGTCCGGGGAGGGCGGAGGAGGGGTAAAGAACGCGCCCATTAGGCGAGTGTGGCTCTTCGCGTTTGCGAGCTGCTCGTCGTGCAACCCCGCTTTTCCGGTCCGGCAGTGTACGAACGGGATTAACGCATCACTCCGCTTGAATGATGTAGCCGTCGTAAGGAATAAGGTTGCAGTCTAGGAAGCGGACGTACGATTCCAAAGTGCTTCGATCTTCACTCGTTGCAAATATAACTTGCTCCGCGTGACGGCCCGATTGAGCCGCACGTTTCAGGAGTTCTTGGAAGCTAAGCTGCCGGGCCTCCTGCTGCCGTGGTTCGTCGAAGACAAGCAGCCGTGGATGGTTTGTATCGAAGGATCGCGCGAGTTCCATCAGGCCTAATTCATAGGCCCATTTCAAGCGTATCGCGTCGCTGGCCGATAGTTCGAACCCAAGCTCAAATCCCTCCTTTTGCGGTCGAAATGTATCCGCCGAAATATCGATTTCCGATGCATCGAACGTCGAGAAGCCGTAATCGCGAGCTTGAGCCCGCACAAGCTCTGCAAACTTGGCCACCTTTGCCTGGTCGCGCTCAGAATGGCGACTATTAGCCAGCTCCGCCTTTTCTCCGGCCAAGCTAGCATATCGCTCGACGAGCGGCTCGAAGTCAGCGAGCCACAACGAGATTCTTTCCTCTAGCATAGCTAACGACTCGAAGCGCTGTTCGAGCCTCAGTCGCTCCGCAATCTGCGCTGTGGACGGGGCACTACTTGGCGCCTGAAGATCATCCTTAGAGGCGCGCAGAAGAGCAGCCGCATCTCTCAACTCGGCGTCGGAGGCTTCAATCCTCGCGTCGATATCATTCAACGTCGATTCGCTTTGCCGTTGCAGACGCGCGAAGATCTCTCGTTGCGCGCGGATGTATTCAATGTTTTCCGCCACGCCCATGGTTTCGATACCTGGTTCCTGGGGAAGCAAAGAATCTGCGATAGGCTGCGCGCACGTTGGACAATGATCAGTCGCCACGATCACCCCGAGTGCCGATCCGAGCCGTCGCAACTTTTGCGCGTCTAAATTCTTCTCCAGGTCTTCGTCGAGGGCGGCGATCCGAGACATCAGCGAGGATGCCGCGGCAATCTCGGTTTGCCGCAATTGGAAGAGGCGCATCCGCTCGAAATTGATTCGCCCAAGCCGCTGTGACAGCTCGGTGATCCGCGTTGACGCCTCGCCGCCTGCTGACGTCACCGTCATTCCTTCTGCAGTCCTGAGAGCCTCAACGCGCGCGGCTATCTCTCTCCGGACTTCACTAAGTGGAAGCCAGACATCGCCTTCGCGCACCTGTAGCGCGACCGCTTCCATAGCCGTTGGCGAAGCGGTCGGAAGCGTGGGAAGGCCAGTAACACGGCCGCCTATCCCCTGGACTGTCTGGACTATCGCTCCGACTTTCGATGCCCACTCGCCTTTCAGCTGCGCAAGCGCCGTATCGACACGCTGCCGCCGCAGCTCTATGGGACCGGACTCTAAACCCATAACAAATTCGACCGCCCGTCGACTCGTGTCGCGGATCTGCAGCCAAGTCGGAAATGCAGCGGGAATTGTCGACCAACCGGCCTTTTGCTCTACGAAAAAGAGGGGGAAGAGCGTCTCGAGGTAGAGGACCGTTTCAGTGCCATCGAGACGTCGCACTTCGGGCAGCTCCCATCCAATGAACGAGGAGAGCATCCGGTGGAAACCCGCCTCACGCTGCGCGGCGCCAGGGTCGTGAACGAAATAGTCTCGCTGTTCAGCATCCACGAATCCTTCAGCCAAGACTCCACCGGTCCACACCGAGACCAGCCGCCTGTCCGCAGCGCCAATCACCGGACGGCGCACCGTGATCACGTTGCCAACTTCGTTTTCTATCTCAAGCCATACGCTTGATTCCAGGACCCGCGGTTTTATGCCTCGCGCCTCGTCTGTAAGGTGCGAGGTCATAACGTACGCGAGTGGGATAGTGCGCTTTGGACTCAGCATCCGCTCAAGGCCTAGCGCGTACACAAGCGACTGCAGGATCGTGGACTTACCTTTTGTATTGTCAGCCCAAATGACATTTAGGCCATCTTTGAATCGAAGATCGG
The DNA here is from genome assembly GCA_013361935.1 of Gemmatimonadaceae bacterium. Lineage (GTDB taxonomy): Bacteria > Gemmatimonadota > Gemmatimonadetes > Gemmatimonadales > Gemmatimonadaceae > JABFXC01. Next base: position 18,514 of record JABFXC010000035.1, on the reverse strand, counting down.
CACCGTATCCGCCTTGATCCGTCTCGACTCGGAGTCGAAGTCGACGAAACCGTAGCTTCATCCAATAGGCTCCATGCGAAGCGCACGGTCGATGGCGGCCTCCGTCGCCGCTTTCGCGACCCGCGCTAAGAACATCTTCTCGTCGCGGAGCAATTCGTCGTTTGCAGACAACGTCTCAAATGACCGCTCGCCGTGCGGACTCAACTGCACCATTCCGCCTGTCACGGCCAATAATCCGCTAGCGTCCGCGAACGCCACCGCTCTGACCACCCACGGTTCGACGCGCGCATGAAAGTCGGCCGTGCTACGCTGGCCTTCAAAGAGCTGCATCGCGGCGTGCCGTGCTCTTTTCGTGCGAGCCGCGTATGCGAGGAAATGAAGCTTCCTCAGACTCGCCTTCATCGCGCGACTATAGCCGAGAATAAGCACGATGAGACTGATGCCCCATGCGATTCGTAGGTCGCCACTAATGGGCACCGGCCGCCTGCGTAGCAGGAATGGGCCATCCAGAAGCTCAGCCCGTAAGTCGCTAATCACTAGGCGTAGGGCGGGAAGTCCAACGGGCAGCGTAGTAGCCACTCCACGATCGTACCGAGGGCAAGCTTTTCGGCACTGTCTTTCGACAAGTTCGGAATCTCGTCGATGAGTTCCCGGGTCATAGCCTCCACCTCGTCGCGCAGAACCCCCGCAGGAGTGCCAACGTCCGGCGGGCCAGTCAGTGCGAGCGCTCGACTCCGCCGCGCAAATACGGTTTGAACATCCTCATAAAGCTGAGGGGCGAGGCTGCGGAGGCTATCGAGTGCGTTTTCGCGCTCCAAGAACAAACCAACAGCCTGCTCTAAAGCGCGGCCGAGATCCTCAGGGCCTGCGAGGTCGACGCGCTTCTGCAACTTGCGCCTCAAGTTGGCAACGAGGTCTTCCGACGCTCCAAGCCAGTCGGCGATTTCGCTGCTCCTCACTCGATCAGCGGGCACGACGAGAACGCTGCGCTGCAACAAGCGCCTTTGTACCGATCCGTTGTCGAACGCCGAAAGATCCTGAATATCGGCCTCGAAGTCGGGCGCTATATATGCGAGGCCGCGCGCGCGCACTTCCGCGGACTTCTCCGCCAAGTGTGCATTGACGTTCACGCTGTCATGTAGTGGCACAGTGAGGATCCAGCGCGTCACTTTCATCTCTCCGAGGAGCCGCTGCAAATTCGGCGAATTTGCGCACAGCTTCTTCAGATCGCTCGTGCTCTTACTCTGCTGCTTGCGCGCTCGATCAGCAACGTCGCAGGGCTCCTCTACTGCATAGCACTGAAACACCGCACGCTCGGCACGACAGATAAAATCGATTCCCAGATCGCCCTTGTGACGTGCCGGCACCTTGCTCACATTCAGAGCGCCATGTCGATCCTGTAACAAGCCAAACACATACTCTTCCCATTCATTCGGATCCCAGTAGCCGCTCAAGTCCGGCATCTCGCCTCAGTCCGCTCAGATAATAGAGCTGCCGACATTATGCAGGCCATTAGAAAGTCGTGATAAATCGAGACACGTGCCGACTTCGCGCGACATCTATCACAAGGTGGGCATTGGTCGTACCGCACGTTAGCGATGGTGCGGCTGCTGTCTTCTTCCGACGCCTAACGCTTCCGGTGCGGGCTGTCGCGCCGTCAAGATGGAGGCGCGGCTCCTCAGCGGCAAGGAGTCCGTGCTGCGGACACAGTGTACGGTCACACAGCCCGCGTGCAATTATGAGCGGCTCCTAATGTGTCTGGCCGCAATCACGTGCCAAACTTGCACACTCCGCCACGTCGTGGTCGTTAGGCGGTGGCGGCTTGCCCATCCGCTAGTGACCTTGCGGATCAAAGCGATAAAAGTCTTGCTCGGTCAACTCTGTTGATCGCTGCCAGCCACGGTCCCAAAGGTCGCGCCTCATGGTGACCACCAGCCGTCGCTCTGCAAGATCGGGGTTACCACCGTTCCCTTGGACGGCCAGCAAGAACCGGTACATGGCGCGGACAACCGCATCCGGGCAATAGAGCCAACTGAGATTCACCTCTTCAATGAATCGCGCCTTCGCTGCGCTCTTTTCTGCGGTCTCCGCCGAGTGAGCACGTGCATCGCTTGGGTTCGTTCTTACTTCGTAGAAGCCGGCAAGCGCCTGGAGCATCGCTTTGTAGCGTTCCTCTCGCCGAAGGCGGTCCTCGTTGTCCTGCTTCCGCCACTCATTCGCGAACCACGCAACGATTCCGGCGACGATCGGCAAGGCGACACTCAGTAGATTCGATTCAGCCATGATTTGATACCTGGAATGGCGTCAGCGCTGATTCCTCAGCGCCGCCGCCGCCCCCTCCACCACCCCCGCCGCCGCGTTGATCGCCGCCGCCAGCCGCTCCACGCTCTGATCGATCCCCCCGAACTGCTTCTGCTCGATCGCCTCGCGCACCGCCGGCAGCGTCTTCACTCCATAGCCTGTGTAAAAACCAGGCGCATACAGCTGATGCGTGAACCACGGCCTCCCCGGCAGCCCCCGCGCATCCGTCAACGCACGCTCCACCTTCAGCAAGGCAGCGTTCACTGCATCCATCTGCCCCGCCGTAAGGCCTGACGATGCACCATTCCCGTCCGCCGCGCTAGAAGCGGCGAGCGTGGCGCCAGAGCCAGCCACCCCCGCCCCGCCTAACGCCTTCTCGTACGCCGCCGCCGCCCGCGCCAAACGGTCCGTCGCATTCTCGATCGGCGCGAAGTTCAGATAGGGCGGAATCGAATCTCGCCGAGGCGCGACCTCGGGCTCGCGTGGGTCAGCAACAGCCGCGTACACCCCCTCGTCCAGCTCCCGCGCCGTCTCCATCGCGCTCGCCCGCGATTCGTCCAGCAGCGCCTTCACCTCCCCCGTGTACTTCCGCACCGTCTCCGCGAGGTTCCCGAACTCGTACGGGATCACCTCCGCGTCCGCCAACCGCATCACCGCCGTCCCCGCGGTCTGCGCCAGCGCACGCCCGTACACGAACGAGGTGTCGCTGAAGTGCGTGTACCAGTAGAAGTCGTCGTAGATGCTGTGATAGATCCCGCCCCGGTCCTCTCCCCCGAATCCCAGGTTCAGCGAGGGGATGCCGAGGTGCTGGATGAAGGGGGTATAGTCCGACCCGCTCCCCATCGCCCCGATCCGCAGGTCGCGACGCGTCCGCGCCTCCTGGCGCTCCTCCTTCGTCCCGTCCTTGATCAGCTGGAGCTGCGAGCGCTTCCAGACGCTCACCTTCGCCTCGGGATCCTCCACGTCGCGCGCGACGTCGTTGATGAAGCGCTCGAGGATGTGCGAGCCCTCCATGTCGAGGAAGCCACGGCCGTTGGTGTCGCTGTTGAGATACGCCACGGCCTTCGTCCGCAGCTCGTCGGCGTGCGTCTCCGCCCACTCGGTGCTGCCGAGCAGTCCGGGCTCCTCGCCGTCCCACGCCGCGTAAATAATAGTGCGGCGCGGCTTCCACCCCTGCTTCACGAGCTCCCCCATCGCCCGCGCCTCCTCCAGCTCGGCCACCAGGCCGCTGATGGGATCCTCGGCGCCGTTCACCCACGCGTCGTGGTGGTTGCCGCGGATCACCCACTGGTCGGGCTCGACGCTGCCCTTGAGCGTGGCGATCACATCATAGATGGGGCGCGTCTTCCAGTCGGACTTCACCTTCAGGTGCACCCGCGCCGGGCCGGGGCCGAGCTTGTAGGTCAGCGGGAGACCCCCGCGCCAGCGCGCCGGGACGTCGCGGCCGCCTAACGCGCGGAGCAGCGGCTGCGCGTCGGCGTAGGAGATCGGCAGCACGGGGATCTTCGTCAGCGTCTGGATCTGGCTGACCGCGAGCTTCTTCGCCCCGGGCACCGCGCCGATGCCGGGGGTCGCCGGATCGCCGGGGTAGAGGGGCATGTCCTGCACGCTCCCCCGCTGCACTCCCTGCGGCGGCCGCATCGGGCCGACGGGGAAGGTGTCGCTCACCGCGTAGCCGTCGTTCGCGGGGTCGGAGTAGATCAGGCAGCCTAACGCGCCGTGCTCGGCGGCCACCTTGGGCTTGATCCCGCGCCAGGTCTGCCCGTAGCGCGCGATCACGATCGCGCCCTTCACCGAGACGCCCGCCTTCTCCAGCTCCTCGTAGTCCGCCGGCGCGCCGTAGTTGACGTAGACGAGCGGCGCGGTGACGTCGCCGTCCGCGGAGTAGGCGTTGTACGTCGGCAGCTGCTCGGCGCGCTGCCCCGACGTCGGATCGACGCTCAGCGTCGGCTCCTGCAGCTTCGCGGTGTAACGCGTCGGCGCCACCAGCTCGACGACTCGCTCCACCGGCGTCGGGAAGAGGACGTCGAAGCGCTCGATGTGCGCGTCCCATCCGTATGACTTGAAGCGCGCGAGAATCCACTGCGCGTTCGCGCTGTCGTACGGCGACCCGACGTGATGCGGCCTCGCCGAGAGGTGCCGCATCGCCTCGCGCATGCTGTCCGGCGCGGGGATGGCCTTGAACTTCGCCTCCCAGTCGAGCTCCGCCTTCGCCGCGGCGGGACTGAACCCGCGCAGCTCGGTGGTGTCGGCAGGAGTCGCGGCGAGGAGAGCGAGTACGGCGAGCGGGAACGCGAGGGCGCGAGGAGACACGGTCGTTTGCTGGCTCGGGTGGATCGCGGGTGGGCGCTGGATTCTGCGCGCCGGGCACGCGGTGCGCCAGCTTTGGCGGAATCGAACCACAGGGGCCACAGGGCACACAGAGGTTTCCCCTGTGAGCCCTGTGTTCCCTGTGGTTCAATCCTGCGGCACGCATCGTCTCGTATCGCGTCGAGCTCCGACCCGGCGGCGAGATCGCGCGATTCAGCTGGAGAGAGCACCGAGGCACCGAGACTCGGAGGTCCTCGGTGCCTCGGTGCTCTCGTAACCACAAGCCGGGCGATGCCCGACTACACGACGAACCCGACGCGACCCGCGCGGAAGCCGATCGCTCCGAGCCGTCGCCTCTACCGCTTCACCGCCATCCTGTCGAGCGCCGCGCGCAGCCCGGTCGCGACCTTCGGCGCGTCGTCGTTCGCCCAGAAGTGCATGAAGTAGAGCCGCGGCGTCTCGCCGAGCATGTGCTGGTGCAGCGCGGTGACGACGATGCCGCTGTCGCGGAGGGCGCGGATCACCGGGTTGACCTCGGACTCCGTCATCACGAAGTCGCCCGTCGCGGCGACCTTGCCGCCTTCCGTCGGCTGGAAGTTGAACGACGTCGCGACGCCCATCGCGGGCGGGACGACCTGGCCGTGGTCGCGCACCGTCTCGCGGCGCGGGACGCTCACCTGGTAGACGCCGCCGTTCACCTTGCCGTGCGCGCCTAACGCCTTCGCGAGCGCCGCGGTGTCGAGGTCGAAGCTCGACGCGGGCGCGGCGCCGCCGCTCGTCGTGTCCATCGGCGTCGCGGTGCGGCCGAGCGCGTCGCGCACCGTCGCGGCGAGCTTCGCGGCGTCGCCGTGCCCCATCACGTGCATGTACATCACCCGCGGCGTCTCGCCGGTGAGGTGATTGTGCAGCGCCGTCTGCTCGACGCCCCCCGCCTGCAGCGCGCTCATCACCGGCGCGACTTCACTCTCGGCGAGCACGAGGTCGCCCATCATCATCGACTGGCCCTTGCCCGCGTCGGTGAAGGCGATCCAGGAGCCGAGCGCGAGCGCGGGCTTCAGCTGGACACCGTCGGCGGTGACCTGCATGTCGCGGCGCGGGAAGCCGAACTTGATGACGCCGCCGGGATTCATCATCCCCTTGCGGCCGAGGGCGTTCTCGACCGCGGCCCAGCGGCTGCTGTCGCGCGACGCGCGCTGCTGCGCGGCGGCGGGAGGCGCGGCGAGCGCGACGAGGATGGTGGCGGCGATGGTGCGGAACGCGATGGCTGTCGTGCGCGACATGAGTGCCTCCCGTTGCGAGTCGAGCGACGGTTGGACGCCGCCGCCCATCATGTCGAGAGCTAGCGAGCGCGCCGGGATACGCAAGCGCGCCTGGTTGGAACACGAAGTTCACGAAGGGTCACGAAGATGTTGCCTGAGCACCCTTCGTGAGCCTTCGTGCCCTTCGTGTTCAATTACTGGAGCACCGGCAGGCTCGTTGCGACGAGGAGCTCCGCCGCCACCGGGAGCGATCCGATGCCGATACCGTCAGGCGCGGAGCGCACGGCACACGTTGCCGGTCCTCGTCCGCGACGCGCATATTGGCGGCGTGATCCCTTCCCTCTACTCTCCCCTCCCCGAGCAGGCGAAGGTCGTGCGGCGGCCGGTCGTCTCGCCCGAGGTGCTGGCGAGCGCGCATGGAGCGGCGGTCGCCGGCACCGACCAGATCGCCGCCGAGTCGTCGGGACCCGGGTGGCTGCGCATCTCGATGGTCGTCGTCGACTCGACCGGGGCGCTGCTCGCCGTGAACGACGCCGTCATCCGGCATGGGGACGGCCTCGACGGGGGCGCCCCGCGAACGAGGTCGCTCATCGAGAGCGCCGGCGGAAGCGTCCAGGCCGACGGGAGCGTCCGCGGGACACGCTGGAGCTCGCGCGTGCTCGAGGACGAGAGCGCGGCCGCGGAGGAGCCGGCGGTCGAGTCGAGGCCGTCACCGTTAGGCGACGCCGACGTCGCCGGGCTGCGGGCGCTCGCCGCGGAGCTGCTGAAGCGGGGAGCGCGCGCGTGAGACGTTCCATCCTGCTCCTCGCCTTCGCCGGCGCGTGCGTCCATCACCCAGCCGCCGAGCCGAAGTGGATCGCCGGGGACGGGCTGTTCATGGTCCCCGAGCGCTTCGCGCCGGACGTGGTCTCCGGCGAGAACGTCTGGAAGGGGAGCTTCACCCCCGACGGCGACACGCTCTACTACTTTCGCCACCTGCCAGGAGGCGGCGCGCGATACGTGATCGTCTCGACGCACCGTCAGGCGGACGGGAGCTGGAGCGCGCCGGAGCGCGTGCCGTTGGGCGGCGACCACTCCGACCTCTATCCGGCGATCTCGCCGGACGGGAAGCGGATGGTGTTCACGTCGTATCGCCCCATCCCCGGCGACGCGCCGGGCTCGCCTAACGCGTCGCTCTGGGCGGTCACGCGGACGAAGCGCGGGGACTGGAGCGCGCCACAGTACCTGAGCGGGATGGGGATCCCGGGGCAGTACCACTCGCAGACCGCGTTCGACGCGAGCGGCGCCCTCTACTATCGCGTCGCGATGCCCGGCGAGCGGTTCGACCCCACCTTCGTCTCCTGGTGGACCGGCGGCGCCTTCGAGGAGCCGGTCTCCTACATTCCCGTGAACTACTGGATGGGCCGGCTCGGCGACACGCTCTACGTCTGGGGGGGCGAGCCGCGTCCCGACGGCCACGCGGTGATCCTCGAGGTGTCGCGCTACGACCGGCAGCACCGGCCCGGCCCCGCCGATCTCTGGATCACCTGCGAGACCGACCGCGGGTGGAGCGCGCCGCGCCCGCTCCCCGACAGCATCAACACCGCGGGGAACGAGAACTTCATCTTCTTCGCGCCGGACGCGAAGCGCATGTACTTCGTCCGCGACTTCCGCGAGCTGCTCTCGGTGCCCGCGCCGAGCGACTGCGAGGGACTGTCGCCGGGGAGCGTGAGCGCGATTCACGATGAGCGCCCGTGAGCGCTGATCGTTACATGTCGCGTGGAGGACTGTAGTGGCGTAGAGATGGCGCGGTTCTTTGGGGAAGAACTACGCAAGCACGGCGGAAGAAGGGCGGAAGATTCTACTCGTACGAGCCGGGAGCGTTACGCCGAGAGGCGCCCTTCCGCAGTTCTTGGAGAGGGCAGTGCTTCCGCCCTTCTTGCAGCCACGAACCGCGCGATGCCCGAACGCACGACGAGCCCCGACGCGACCCGTGACGAACCTCGCCCGCGCCGGGTTGGTCAGGATGTACACGACCACGGAGGATCGATGCGACTCTCGACAGGCTTCCACGCCCGACGCCTGATCGGCGCGACGCTGCTCGCGGGCGGCGTCGTGATGCTCGCAGGCTGCAAGTCGGAGAAGATCAGCTTCCAGGCGAGCTGCTTCATGGACTCCTGCCTCGGCGGCGGAGGCTACCAGGGGCCGTTCACGGTGACGAGCATCGTCGGCTTCCCGCGCGCCCGCGTCGACTCGACGGGCGCGGTGAACGCGGGCGGGCTGCACGTCGGGCGCATCGCGGTCGGCGACAGCGTTGTGCTCTACGAGGTGCAGCACCTCTCCGGCGAGCTACCGTGCACGGCGAGCGACACCATCCGCACGGTGAGCTGGTCGGCCGGCGACTCGACCGTGCTGCGCCCGCGCTCCGATCCGAACGGGCGCGGGGTGCTCGTCGGCGTGAAGGCGGGATTGTCGTCGGTGTACGCGAACTACTTCACGCCGCAGGTCTCGTCGAGCATCTGGGCATGCGCGGGGACGAACGGGATCCACATCGGGCAGATCGAGGTGAGGTAACTGCCATGGGGCACGAGGCTAGTGTCAGGATCAGGCGGCATGAGGCACCTGGCAGAACCGCCATGTGGCAGTTGCCGTTTCTGCTCTGTGGCCCTCCTGCCCCATGGCCTTTCTGCCCCGTGACTCATGCCACAGAAGTCATGACACTAGCCTCATGCCCCATGGCCGGCTCATGTCTCACGGCCGCTCCTCACCCCACGCGCGGTGCGCCGCGTCGCGCACGTGGTGCAGCGACTCGTACACGCCGGTCGCCAGCGCGGCCAGCTCCTCGGGTGGCGTCACCAGATCGGGGACGATGAGCACCGGCATCCCCGCGGCGAGGGCGGCGCGGGCGCCGGTCGGGGAGTCCTCGAGGGCGAGGCACGCGTCAGGCCTCACGTTCAGCCGCCGCGCCGCCTCGAGATAGAGGTCGGGAAAGGGCTTCCCGCGCTCGACGTCGGCGCGCGTCACCACCTTCGCGAAGTGCGACCAGAGGTCGCCCAACCGTTCGCGGGCGTGCACCGGCCCGCTCGACGTCGCGACGGCGACGGGGATGCCGAGGCCGGTCACGAACTCGATCCATTCGCGCGCGCCCGGACGCAGCGCGACCCCCTCGGCGTCGACGAGCGCGCGCATGCGGGTACGGCAGCTCGCGCGGAATCCGGGGACGTCGAACTCCGCGCCGAAGTACTCGCGCAGCAGCCGCTCCCCCTCCTCGGCGCTGTGGCCGATGAAGGAGAAGAAGCGCTCGTCGGTGAGGTCGATGCGATGCTCGACCGCCGCCTCGCGCCAGACGCGCCATTCGAGCCGCTCGCTGTCGACGAGCAGGCCGTCCATGTCGCAGATGATCGCAGTTGGTCGGTTTCGTAGCATCGAGTTTGGTGGGTGCCGGGTGCCAGGTGCCAGGTGTCAGGTGTCAGTTGTCAGTTGTCAGTTGTCAGTGACTGCGGTCCCGTCGTCACTTCCTGCTGGCAACTGGCGACTGGCAACTGGCCACCATGTATAAACCTAGCCCGCGGGTTAACTTCCGACCCATGGCCCTGTCCGCGACGATCTACACCTTCGACATCCAGCTCGCGAACGTGGACCGCGGCGTGTACGAGACGCTGGCGCTCAAGGTCGCGCGGCATCCGTCGGAGACGGAGGAGTATCTGCTGACGCGGGTGCTCGCGTACTGTCTCGAGTACACCGAAGGGATCGCCTTCTCGCGCGGGCTCGCCGAGCCGGACCAGCCGGCGGTGGCGGTGCGCGACCTCACCGGGGCGATACGATCGTGGATCGAGATCGGGGCGCCCGATGCCGCGCGCCTGCACAAGGCGAGCAAGGCGTCGCCGCGGGTCGCGGTCTACACCCACAGGGATCCGGCGCAGCTCGTCCGCGCGCTGAGCGGAGAGCGCATCCACAAGGCGGAGGCGGTCGAGCTCTACGCGGTGGACCGCGCGCTGCTCGCCGAGCTCGTGCCGCTGCTCGAGCGCCGCGTCGCGATGGAGCTGTCGATCACCGAGGGACATCTCTTCGTCACCATGAACGGCCGCACGTCGGGCGGCACGGTCGAGCGGTTCGCGATCGCGGCCGCCTGACGCGCGGACATACCACAGGGGGACACTTGAAGCTTCGCCTTCCGCTGCTCGTCGCGCTGCTCGCCGGCGCGACACCTCTCGCCGCCCAGACCATGCAGCTCACCCCAGTCCAGCAGCAGGCGCGCGCGATCTTCAGGGAGCTGATCGAGATCAACACGTCGTGGAAGGAGGGGAGCACGACGCCCGCCGCGCGCGCGATCGCGAACCGGTTCCTGGCCGCGGGCTGGGCGGCGAAGGACGTTCTCGTCCTCGGCCCCGCGGGCGACAAGGACTCGAACGTCGTCGTGCGCTTCACCGGCAAGTCGAAGACGCTGAAGCCGATCCTTCTCATCGCGCACCTCGACGTCGTCGAGGCGCTGCGCTCGGACTGGTCGATGGACCCGTTCAAGCTCACGGAGAAGGACGGTTACTTCTACGGCCGCGTGACGAGCGACGTGAAGGACGGCGCGACGACGCTGATCATGGCGCTGCTGCGGATGAAGCAGGAGGGGATCGTCCCCAACCGCACGCTCGTCCTCGCGCTCACCGCGGGCGAGGAGGGCGGGGGCGGCTACGACGGGATGGAGTGGCTGGCGAAGGAGCACCGCGACCTGATCGACGCCGCGTTCTGCATCAACGTCGACGGCGGCGACCCGCAGATCGTGAACGGGAAGCGGCTGACGCGCCCCGTGCAGACGAGCGAGAAGCTCTACCAGTCGTACACGCTCGCGGTGACCAACCCCGGGGGCCACAGCTCGATGCCGACGCCGGAGAACGCGATCGTCCGTCTCGCCGACGCGTTAGGCAGGGTCGGACGCTTCGCCTTCCCGGTGCACGTGACGGAGACGACGCGCGGCTACCTCGCGAAGCAGGCGACGCTCGAGCCCGCGGGGAGCGAGCTCGCGCCGGCGATGCGCGCCATCGTCGCGAACGAGCACGACGCCGCGGCGGCGGCGAAGCTCTCGGCGGCGTCCCCCTTCTACAACGCGCAGCTCCGCACGACCTGCGTCCCGACGATGCTCTCCGGCGGCCACGCCGAGAATGCGTTGCCGCAGACGGCGCGCGCGGTGGTGAACTGCCGCATCATGCCCGGCGAGACGCCGGCGCAGACGCAGGCCACGCTGGTGAAGGTGATCGCCGACGACTCGGTGCGCGTCACCCCCATCGACTCGGCCACCCCTGCCGATCCGTCGCCGCTCTCGCCGGCGGTGATGGACCCCGTCGAGCGCGTGACGGCGCGGCTCTGGCCGGGAGTGGTCGTGATCCCCGTGCTCGAGACGGGCGCGACGGACGGCTACTACCTGCGCGCGGCGGGGATCCCGACGTACGGCATGGCCGGCGTGTTCATCGACGTGGACGACTTCCGGGCGCACGGGAAGGACGAGCGGATCCTGGTGAAGTCGTTTTACGATGGAGTGGAGTATGTGTATCAACTCGTGAAGGAGTACGCGGCGGCGAGGTAGGGGCGGGAAAGTGCGGGATCGGTGAGACCACGGGGCGGGTACCCAGGACACGGCGGCGCGGGGGGCGGAATACTGCGGAGCGGGGAGCGGAAGTTTCGAAAGTACCTATGTGGACTGAGGTCGACGCGCGGCGCCTGCGGCGCCGCTGTCGGCCTCTGTTCCGAACAGGTGGCTTCTCGCACCGAAAGTTCCGCCCTGTGTCTTTCCGCCCCGCGGTATTCCGCTCCCCGCCCCGCTCTTTCCAACGGTACCCGCCCCGTCCTTTCGTCCTTCGATCGTGGAGCGTAAACCACATTGCTCTCCGACGTGCCGAAGATCGGCTGGCCTGACCTTCGAGTCCCTCTCCAGACACGCTCATGAACCGCGGACACGGCTTTCTGCTCTTCTCTCTTTTCACTCTCTTCGCGTGTGCCGGTGAGGGCGGTGGGGCGAATGGCGCTCGTCTGATCGACGTCGAACAGCAACTGACACGGACGCTCGGGAACAACAAGGGCGTGAAGGTCTCCCTGCCGACGCCCGACACGCTACTCGTGCACGTCCCCATTGGGCGGGACATCATCCGCAATGGTCCACAGGCGCGCACGAACCTCGACAGCGCGTCGCGAGTGATCGCGCGGAGCGCGCTGGCCACCGCCGATCCGAAGGCCACCGCGCAGCTCGCCGTCGTCGTCGAGCTCAGTCGATCACGCCAGATCGGGCCCTTCGTCTGGAGCGAGGGCAGCACGCGAACGGTCTACACCTCGAGCGAGCTGCGCGCGGCGGGGGCGCAGACCCCCGCCACCGTCATCCCCTGACCTCGCGGCGCCGACGGGGCCAGAGCAACAGCTTCGCTCCCCGCACCCCGCCCCGCAGTATTCCGCCCCCCGCCCCGCCCTGTCCAATGGTACCCGCCCCGCAGTTCCCGCCCCCAACCGCACCGACAGGTGACCCGCGAAACCACGGAGGCGTCAGACTCACATGCGCCTATTTCTCTCCGCTCTCCTGCTCGCCCTCCCCGCCGCCCCTGCCCTCGCGCAGCTCCCCGCGGGTGAGCCGGACAGGTTCCTCTCGAAGTACGTCGGCCTCGACGCGAAGCAGATCGCGCAGGCGAAGCGTGGAGAGGTCGTCACGAAGACGCTGAATGTCGGCGATCAGGACGAGGTCGCGCTCTTCGGGATCGTCGCGATCGACGTGCCGCGCGCGCAGGTGACGCGGCGCCTCGCCGACCTGCCGAGCTTTCTCCGGGCACCCGGACGCTCGGCGTTCGCGCTCTTCTCCGAGCCGGCGACCACCGCCGACGTCGCCGCGCTCTCCGCGGACGCGAGCGACGTCGAGGCGCTGAAGAAGTGCCGGCCGGGCGACTGCGACGTGAAGATCCCCGGGCAGACCATCGAGGAGTTCTCGCGCTCGATCGACTTTTCCTCGCCGCACGCGGCGGCGCAGGTCAACGCGCTCGCGCGGCAGCGCGCGGTGCAGTACGTCAACGCCTATCGCCGCGGCGGCACCGCGGCGATGCTCGACTACGGCGACCAGAAGACGGACCACAGCGCCGGCGCGGCCTTCGCGCAGCTGCTCGCCGAGTCGCCGTACCTGTACGACTACGTCCCCGAGTTCCGGAAGTATCTGGAGAGCTATCCGTCAGGGTCGCTCCCCGGCGCGAGCGACGCGATCTACTGGTCGATGGACCGGCTCCCCTCGCTACGGCCGATCTTCGGGATCACGCATCTCACCACCTGGTCCCCGGCCGGCGCGCCGCTCACGCTCGTCGCCGCGAAGCAGCTCTACGCGAGCCACTACTTCCTCGGCGCCTTCACCCTGACCACGGTCCTCGACCGCCCGGACGCGCCCTCCGGCGCGGGCGGCGTCTACTGGATCGTCGTCCAGCGCCTCCACTTCGACCACCTGCCGAGCGGCGGGCTTCTGAACATCAGGGGGCGGGTGATCGGGAAGCTGCAGGAGCAGATGAAGAACGAACTCGCGGGGAGGAAAGCAGCATTCGAGGGAAAGTGAAAGGGCTCGATGCTCGATGATCGATGCGGAAAGTGGCTTGATGCTCGACGATCGATGCGCGAGGGCTGGGGAATGTGATGCTGCTCGCTTGACGGCCTGCACCGGCCGGGTGCATATCAGGGGGAGCTGGCGTTAGGCCCGACGGCGGGCTCCCGCCGGCTCCAGCCCCCCGCCCTCCCCCCCCCCCGTGCAGCGTCAAATCCTGCGCAGCGCGCTCGCCGCCGGTGCGTTCGTGCTCGCCGCGTGCGGCGACAATGGCGTCGCCCCGGGCGACTTTCCGCGGCTCGAGCTGAGCGTCACCAGCGTCAGCGAGCCGACCGTCGAGACGACGTACGAGGGCGCGCAGTACATCCGCTGCGACGTCGACTTCCATCTCCAGTCGTTCGGTCACGCCACCGCGAGCTGGACGGGCGGGATGATTCGCTGGTACGCGGGGAAGGATCGCGCGACCCCGGTCGACTCCACGCCGATCGCGGCGGACGAGCTCCAGAGCCTCATCGGCTGGCCGGCGCTCGCCGGGGGCGAGCATGCGGACATGTCGCTGCGCATCAGCGCGTCGGTCCCCTACGCCGCGGTGCTCGACATCGCCTACGTCGGCGGCAAGGTGAGTCGCCCGCAGCATACGAGCGCGCCCTTCACCTGCGGGCCGAGCGTGCCGGCCAACCACACGCCGCCGACGGTGTCGGTGCGCATCGTGACGCCGGAGGAGACGATCCTCCAGCCTGGAGACGCGATCGTCGTGCACCTGGAGGCGTCGAGCCCGATCGGGCTCTGGCAGACGCTCGTCGCCGTCTCTGGCCCGTGCGAGGCGCATCAGCTCTTCAACGAGCAGATGCACACCTCCACGTCGCGCGACGTGATGCTCACCATCACCGGCCCGTGCTCGCTGAACACTCCGCTCACCGTCACCGGCGCCGCGCTCGACGCGCTCGAGGTCGAGACCGACGTGAGCCAGCCGACGACGCGATTCCTCGTCGACCGTACCGCGCCGACGCTGTACGTCGAGTACCATCCGCCCGAGTCCGCGTGGGGCGACTGGTTCTCGATCGGCGGCGGCACCTACTTCGTCGGCGACTCCATCAAGTTCGGCGTCGACGCGTTCGACAACAACGAGCTGCGCGCCGTCTTCTGGGAGCTTCCGGGCGCCGGCGCGCGCGACTCGCTGCTCGTCTGGGGGAGCACGCGCAGCTGGCACGAGTACGCGATCCCCGTGCGCGCCGAGTGGGGATCGTTCGCGCTGCGCATCTTCGCGCGCGACGCGCAGGGGGTGGAGAGCGCGGCGAAGGCGAGCGCGGCCGACGCGTTCACCGTGCATCCGAGCACGGTCCTTCCCGTCACCAGCGTCAGGTTCACCGACGAGCCGCTGATGATCCGCCACGACGCGCGCTCGAACCGGATCTTCGTCCTCGCCGGCAGCGGCATCGACGTGCGCTCGGCGACGACGCTCGCGCTGCAGCAGCGGATCGCGTTCGAGTTCACTCCCGGCTCGATGGACGTCGTCGACGGGGGCGACACGATCTTCGTCGGGGCGAACTACGGACCGCTCGTGACGATGGTCGACCTCACCGGCGCGTCGCCGCGAGTCAGCACGATCACGCGCACCGACGGCACGCCGTTCCGGTACGTGACGAACCTGTTCGCGATGTCGAACGGGCGGCTGCTGGTGATCGAGAACGGTGACGTCGTCGAGGTCGACCGCGCGACGCTCGCGACGCGCGTGCGCACGGACGCGGTGGCGCACGGGATGGGCGAGCGCAGCGCCGACCGGAACGTCCTCTACGTCACCGCGCGCGACGCGAACGGCGTGTGGTGCACGCAGCGCTACGACGTGGCGAGCGACCGGTTCGCGCCGTGCACGACCGCGCCCTACGACGACAACGGCGGCTTCACCACCGACGCCGCCGGCGACCGCGTCGCGCTCGGCTACAGCGTGTGGGACGCGGACCTGACGACCATGCTGCGCACGCTGCGGCCGCCCAACCAGCCCGCCGAGGCGCGCTACTTCCTCCCCGCCCACCTCTCGCTCGACGGAACCATGCTCTACGTCCCCTACAATGCCGGCGTCGTGCGCGAGCGGGTGAGCGACGGCGCGATCGTCGATCGCATCCCGACGCCCTTCGCCGCGGGCCCGTCGTGGCTCGCCGAGGACGGATCGGCGCTCTACGTGAAGGAGGCCGTGTATCCCGGGCCGTGGCGCGTCGGGAGGATCGGCCTGTGAGCACCGGGCGCTCTCGAGCGGCCGCTCGCGCGCTGGCGACGTGCGCGACGCTGCTCGCCGTCGCGGCATGCGGCGACAACGGCACCTCGCCGCTCCCGCTCCCGCACGTGGAGCTCAGCGTCTCCAGCGTCTCGCCGCCGTCGCTGACGACTGACGCCTACGGCAATCCGGCGATCATGTGCAACGTCGCGTTCCATGTCGTGTCGAATGGCACCGACGGCGCGCGGTGGTCGCGGGCGGTGCTGCGCTGGTACATCGGCAAGGACCGCTCGGCGCCGGTGGACTCCTCGATGCTGAGCGGAGACGATCTCCAGGCCTTCTTCAGCGCCGGCGATCTGCCCACGGGATCGACGGCGGACGGCGCCTTCGTGATCAGCGCCGGGATCCCCTTCGGCGGCGTGCTCGATGTCGCCTACATGGGGACGCGAGACTCGAAGGAGCGGCATGCGGTCGCTCCCTTCACCTGCGGACCGGAGTCCACGCCCGCCGCGACCCCTCCGACGGTGACGGCGACGATCGTGACGCCGGAGACGGCGATCCTCGAGCCGGGCGACACGATCGTGCTCCGCCTGACGGCGGCGAGCAACGTCGGGCTCTGGCGGACGCTCGTCGGCATCTCCGGACCCTGCGAGGCGCACCAGATCGTCAACGACGCCCTCGCGCCGTCCGTCGTGCACGACGTGAAGCTCGTGCTCCCGGCGAGCTGCAGCCTGAACGCGCCGATCACCGTCACCGGCGCGGCGCTCGACGCGCTCGCGATCGAGACCGACGTCAGCGTGCCGACGACGCGCTTCATCGTCGACCGCACCCCGCCGACGATCCGCGCCGCGCACGACCTTCCGGGGAACTTCGGTGGCGCGGGGACGGCGGAGTTCCCCGCCGCCGGCGCCGAGTACTTCGCCGGCCAGTCGGTCCGGCTGCATTACACCATCGCCGACAATCACGCGCTGCGTGCGCTGGTGTGGGAGATCCAGCCCTTCGGCGCGCGCGACTCCGTGCTCTTCTCGGACGACACGATGCTCGCGCGCGTGGTGGACATCCCGATCCGGCCGGAATGGGGCTCGTTCCAGATGCGCCTCTTCGTCCGCGACGCGTCGGGCAACGTGAGCCCGGTGCTCGAGAGCGCGCCCGGCGCGTTCGTCGTGCGGCCGTCCGCGACGTTGACGACGACGACGGTGACGCTCCCCGACCAGGGCCCGGCCGATCGCCTGATCTACGACGACCGCTCCGACCGGCTCTTCGTCCTGCAATCCGATCAGAGCCGCATCCTCGTCTACTCGGGCTCGACGCTCGCGCTGCTGCGGAAGATCCAGTTCGGCTTCACTCCCGGCGACTTCGACATCACCGATGGAGGCGACACGGTGCTCGTCTCTCCGGCGGGCTACTCCGGCGAGCTGACGCTGGTCGACATCAGCGGCGATACGCCGCGGCAGGAGAGCATTCCCCTCGGCCTCGCGACCGCGGCGCAGATGGGGGCCGTCCGCCTGCTCGCGAACGGCCACATCCTCGTGATGGCGAGCCAGTTCGGGGTGGTGCCCCCGTGGCAGCTCCTGGAGGTGGACATCGCGACGCACGCGGTCCGCAACCGAAGCATTGACGGCGCGAGCGTGCTCGGCCCGCGCTCGGCGGACCGCTCGGTCGCCTATCTCTCCGGCACCGACGTGTACGGCGCATCCTGCAATCGCCGCTTCGACGCCGCGACGGACTCGTTCAGCGCCTGCGTATCGACCACCGCGAGCGGCGCGATGTCGACCTCCGCGAACGGCGACCTGGTGCTCGTCGACCGCTCGCTCTACGACCGCTCGTTCGGCCTGCGGCGCAACATGGCCTTCCCGAACGCGGCATGGTCCTGGCGCGGCAGCCCACTGCTCTCGCCCGACGGCCAGACGGTCTTTCGCGGCTACGACGCGGGAATCGTCCGTTCGGGCACGAGCGATGGAGCAGTCGTCGACCTGATCCCGCTCCCCTATGCCGCGCAGCAGCTCGCCGCGAGCGCCGACGGCTCGACGCTCTTCGCCGCGCAGATGAAAGTCTACTACTACAACCCGACGCCGAAGCTGAGCCGCATCTCTCTGAAGTAGCCGTTTCGGTCGAGGCGGGGCGGGGGCGGAATACTGCGGGGCGGGAGAGGGGTTCCGTTGGAAAAGGCGGCGCGGGGGGCGGAATACTGCGGGGCGGGAAGAAGCAGGGCCGGATTGTCGGTGCGAGAAGCCACCTGTTCGGAAAGAGGCCGACTGCGGCGCCGCAGGCGCCGAGCGTCGGCCTCAGTCCTTATAGGTCCTTTCCCGCTCTCCGCTCCCCGCGCCGCAGTATTCCGCCCCCCGCCCCGCCGGTTCCAATGGAACCCCTCTCCCGCCCCGCCATTTCAACCAACCCCGCCCCCTCAACCGAGAGTCAAGCCTCGAGAATGACCACCGCCGCCGCGCTGGTTCTGGTATGCGTGAGCGAGACCAGCACGCGTCTCACGCCTAACGCGCTCGCCCGCGCCAAGGCCTTTCCCGTCAGCAGCAGTATCGGCCGGCCATCGCTCGCGCGCTCGACTTCCACGTCGCGCCAGCTCATCCCGCGCGCTTCGTCGCTCCCGGCGAGCGCCTTGTACGCCGCCTCCGTCGCCGCGAGGCGCGCGGCGAACGACGCGGCCGACGCGGAGTGCGCGCGCACGTAGTCCGCCTCACGCTGCGTGCAAAGCCGGGCGAGGGCGCGCTCGCCCTTCGCCGCGAGGAGGCGCTCCGCGCGCGCGATGTCGACGACGTCGATGCCGAGGCCGACGATCATCGCGCCCGTCCCGTCATGCGGCGCCAGAGACTCGGCTTCGGACCGGGGCGCCAGTCGGCGAGGAGGCGGGCGACCGCCGGCCAGCAGCGGTCGGCCGCGGCGTAGACC
>JABFXC010000039.1 GCA_013361935.1 Gemmatimonadaceae bacterium | reverse complement strand
CTCCGCCCCCACGCAGGCCAGCGCGCAGGGAGACGCGAAGGGCGATCCTGGCACCCCCGCCGTCGGCGCGGCGAAGCGCGGCGCGAAGTCTCCGGCTTCACGCCGGCGCACCGTTCGCGGCCGCCGCTCGGCGCGCCGCGTCGCCGAGCCGGCGATCCCGCGCTACAGCGCGCCGCGCAGCGCGACCGCGCTGGCGAGCGACGTCGGGGTGATGTTCGGCGACGGGGCGCGCAGCGGGAAGTGGGGGGTGCTCATCGTCTCGCTGACGCGCGGCGACACGCTCTTCTCGCGCAATGCCGACGACCGCATGCAGCCCGCGTCGACGATGAAGCTGATGACGTCGGCGCTCTCCCTCGAGCGCTTCGGCCCCGATCACCAGTTCACCACCGACATCTTCCGCGACGGGCCGATGGCCACCGACGGGACGCTCGGCGGCAACCTCTACGTCCGCGGCGGCGGCGACCCCGGATTCTCGAACCGCTTCCTGCGCGGCGATCCGGACGCGCCAGTCGAGATGCTGGCGCGATTCATCGCCGGTGCTGGCGTGAAGCATGTCCGCGGCGACATCGTCGCCGACGCGAGCGCCTTCGAGGCGCGGAAGATCCCCGAGGGATGGCAGTCGCGCTATCTGGGGCTCAGCTACGCCGCACCTGTCTCGGCGCTGTCGCTGAACGAGAACACCGTGTGGGTGGTCGTCGAGCCCGACGCGAGCGGCAACGCGGCGACGGTGCGCTTCGAGCCCTCCTCGAGCGGCATCGCGCTCAGCAGCTCGGTGCGCACGGTGAAGGGCTCGCGCGGCGCCTCGCTCTCGATCCGGCGCACGGCGGAAGGACAGGTCAGCGCGCGCGGATGGATCGGGTCGCGCTCCGGGCCGCGTCGCTACGAGCTCGTCGTCGACGAGCCCGCGCTCTTCTGCGCGGGCGCGCTCCGCGACGCGCTCGTCGCGCAGGGGATCAGGGTCGACGGCGCGGTGCGCCTCGGAACGACACCGCAGAACGCCGCGCGGATCACGGGCTATCCCTCGCCCCCGCTCGCCCGCCTCATCGCGGTGATGAACCGCGAGAGCGTGAACCACTACGCCGAGCTGCTCTTCCGCGACGCCGCTCACGCGGCGACCGGGAACGGCTCGGCGGAGAGCGGGAACGCGCTGCTGCGCAGCTTCGTCCAGAACAAGCTCGGCGTGGACTCGAGCGAGGTGTACGCCGCCGACGGGAGCGGGCTCTCCGTGCTCGACCGCGTGTCGCCCCGCGCGATGGTCGCCCTGCTCGGCTACGCGCACAACGCGCCCTGGGGTCCGACCTTCCACGCGTCGCTCCCGGTGGCCGGCGAGAGCGAGCTGCTGCGTCACCGCATGCGCGCGACCCCGGCACAGGGAAACCTGCACGCGAAGACGGGGACGACGAACACCGTGATCTCCCTCGCCGGCTACGTCACCGCGCTCGACGGCGAGGTGCTCGCCTTCTCGTTCATCTACAACGGGAACGATCGCTGGCGCGCGAAGAGCACGATCGACCAGGTCGGGGCGACGCTGGCGAACTTCGTCCGGGAGTAGGAACGGCGGGGGTCAGGGGCCAGGTGCAAGGAACCGCGGTTGCCGCCGTTCCTGACGCCTGACGCCTGACGCCTGACCCCTGACCCCTGACCCCTGTCCCTCAGCGCGTCAGCGCGACCATCCCCGGGCTGAGCGTGAGCTGCACCCGGAGTGTGCCGAAGGTGCGGTCGCCGACGAGCTTTCCGTTCTGCATGGTCAGCGGCATGTCGCGGAGGAAGGTGTCCGCCGGGTGGCTGAGCTGGACAGTGCTCCCGCTCTGCGACCAGGTCCCCGTGAGATCGTCGTCCAGATCCACGTCGCCGGTCACCGATGCGGGGACGTACAGGTGCCCGCTTGTCGTGCCCTGCGGGGTGAGGACGAGGGTGATCGATCCGCCCGCGGCGAGCACATTGGTCGTCGTGCCCCCATCGGTAGCGGTGAAGGTCGTCGCCGAGTAGGTGCCGGCCGGGCTCGGCGGGGCGACGGGGTCGTCGTCGCCACAGCCGGCCATGGCGAGCGCGACGAGCAGCGGAAGGGCGGCGCGGGCGATCGCACCGACGCGGAGACGCGGGAAGCGGCGGGACATGGGATCGTCGGTGAAGGAGGTGGATGATTCACTCCTGACGAACCCCGCCACCGGCCCGCGCGTCACGTTAGGCGGAAAACGGGGGTCACGGGCCGGTGTCAGGAACGGCGGCGGATTGCCGTCAACGCAGTTCCTTCCGCCTGGCCCCTGACCCCCGACCCCTGCCGTTCAGGATTCCCGGATGTCGATCCCGCGCTTCTTCAGCTCGTCGATGTACTTCCGCGCCGGGATGCACTCGTCGGGCGTGTGGACGCCCGCGGGCGTCACCTCGCCGCGCGCCTGCATCTGGCCGGTGATCGAGAGCGAGTAGCCCGTGGTGCGCATCATCGCGCTGATCCCGTGCTTCTCGTCATAACGGTCGACGAGATCGAAGGCGATCGTCTTCGGCTTGCCCGCCTTCTTTCCCTCCACGGTGACGCGGAGCGCAACGAGATCCTTCCCTTCCGGCTTGGTGAGCCGCGGGCCGACGGCGGCGATGAAGGCGTCGCGCGGAACGACTTTCATCCCCTTCACGTCCACCGGCTCGAGCTCGAGGAGGCCGAGCTCGCGGATCGACTCCATGATCGCGGCGTGTCCCGGATAGCGGAGCGTCTTGTACTCCATCGTCGGGATCTTTCCCTCGTAGCGCCAGGCCATCGTCGACAGCCCGCCCGCGGTGTGGAACGCCTCGAGCTCTCCGACGGGTGCCGGGAACTTCACGGGCACGCGCTCGGAGAGCGCCTTCACCTGCGTGGGTTTCCCGTCGCGCACGACCCACGACAGCGTCGTGTAGTAGTCGAGCACTCCCTCGATCGAGTAGACGATCTGGTAGTTGAGCGGCGGCTCGGGATTCTGCGGCAGCCCCCCGACGTAGATGCGGACGGCCTTCGTCTCGTCGAGCTGGTCGATGCCGTACTGCGCGAGGATGTTCACCATCCCGGGCGCGAGCCCGCAATCGGGGACGATGGTGACGTTCTTCTTCTTCGCCTGCGCGTCGAGCTCCTTCTGCTTGAAGACGATCTCGGTATTGCCGCCGAGGTCGCAGAAATGGACGCCGACCTCGGCGGCGATGGCCGCGAGGTCGTAGTTGAAGTAGTACGGGATGGCGCTCATCACCGCATCGCTCTCGCGCATCACGGCGCGCACCGCGTCGCGGTCGCGCACGTCGACGTGCGTCGGGATCAGCCGCTTGCCGGAGTACGAGGCGAGGAAGGGCGCGAGGTGATCGATCCTGAGATCGGCGAGCCGGACTTCCTTCACCTCCGGATTCTGCAACAGGTCGTACGCGCAGGCCGAGCCCTGCAGCCCGGCCCCGAGGACAAGCATCCGCATGACGTGACGTCTCCGTGAAGTTCGGCCGGCGCCTCCCTCCGGTGCCGGCGGTGAGGGGAAAGCTAACTGGCGCGCGACGCTCCTGTCACCCGAGCCGCGCCGCTCCATCGCCGCCCGGCCCGATCCTCGCATGCGCCTGACGGCATGACGACCACGACATCCCCGGGCCGTATCCTCGAGCGCGACGAGGACATCGGCGCGCTCCTCGAGCGCACGCATCGCGTCGCGGTGCTCGGCATCAAGATCGCCGAGACGATGCAGCCCGCGTACTACGTCCCCGAGTACGCGCAGCGCGCGGGCTACGAGATCGTGCCGGTGCCGGTCTACTATCCCGACGTCACCGAGATCCTCGGCGCGCCGGTGTACCGCAAGCTCGTCGAGATCCCGGGCGCGATCGACATGGTCAACGTCTTCCGCCGCCCGAAGGACCTGCTGCCGCATCTCGACGACATCCTCGCCAAGCGGCCACGCTCGGTGTGGCTGCAGCTGGGGATACGGGACGACACCTTCGCGTCGCGGCTCACGGCGGCGGGGATAGACGTGGTGCAGGACAAGTGTCTGCTCGTCGAGTTGAGGCGAGTGGGGCGTTAGGCGGTGAAAATGCGGGGCGGGTACACCTGAAGGGGCGGAGCGCGGGGCGGGATACCGCGGGGCGGGAGAGGGGTTCCGTTTGAAAGAGCAGGGCGGGGGGCGGAATACTGCGGGGCGGAAAGAAACAGAGCGGGATTGCCGGTGCGAGAAGCTACCTGTTCGGAAGGTGGCCGACTGCGGCGCCAAAGGCGCCGCGCGTCGGCCACAGTCCGTAATAGGTACTTTCGAAACTTCCGCCCTCCGCGCCGCGGTATTCCGCCCTCCGCCCCGCCGGTTCCAACGGAACCCCTCTCCCGCCCCGCCCCTTCACCGATCCCGACCCCTCACCCAGTTGCGTGCGCTCCCGTTGACCGGCGAGCTTTGAATCATGGCCTACCGCGTTCTCGTCACCGATGACATCGACGCCGATGGCGTTGCCCTGCTCGCGAGCGAGCCACGCCTCCAGGTCGACGAGGTGCCGACGCTCCCCAAGGAGGAGCTGTACGCGCGCATCGGCGACTACGACGCGATCGTCGGGCGGTCGGCGACGCGCGTCTCCGAGGAGCTGCTGCGGCGCGCGACGCGGCTCAAGGTTGTCGGGCGCGCCGGCGTCGGCGTCGATAACATCGCGCTCGACGTCGCGACGGAGCTCGGCGTCGCGGTCATCAATGCGCCCGCGGGCAACACCATCGCGGTCGCCGAGCTGTTCTTCGGATCGCTGATCTCGCTCTTCCGGCACATCCCGCGCGCGAACGAGTCGATGCACGCGGGGCGGTGGGACCGCGCGCAGCTCCTCGGCGCCGAGCTCAAGGGACGAACGCTCGGCATCGTCGGGCTCGGGCGGATCGGCGGCGAGGTCGCGACGCGCGCGCACGCGTTCGGGATGAACGTCGTCGCCTTCGATCCCTACATCCCCGATACGCGCTTCCAGTCGCTGCGCGTCCGGCGCGCCCCATCCCTCGAGGCGCTGCTCGGCGAGGCGGACATCCTCACCGTGCACGTGCCGCTCACCGAGGAGACGACGGGAATGATCGGCCGATCGGAGATCGGGCGCCTCCCGAGCGGAGCGATCGTCTGCAACCTCGCCCGCGGGGGCATCGTCGCCGACGACGCGCTCGCCGCGGCGCTCGACTCCGGGAAGCTCGCCGGCGCGGTGCTCGACGTGTACGTGAAGGAGCCGCTCACCGGCGACCACCCGTTTCGCGGACGGCCGAACGTCATCCTCACCCCGCACATCGGCGCGTCGACCGCCGAGGCGCAGCACAACGTCGCGGTGGAAGCGTGCCGCGCGGTGCGCGACGCGCTGCTCAGCGGAGAGCTCTCGCGCTCCCTCAACGTCGCCAACTCCGAGGGGCGCGACTGGAGCGAGCTGCGCTCGGCGATCGTCGTCGCGCAGCGCGCGGCCACCATCGCGCGGGCGATCCTCGCCGGGCAGGGCGTGCGCGCGGTGCAGCGCCTGACGGTGCGCTACGGCCCCGACCTCGCCGGCGCCGGCGAGGTGCTCGCCTCGGCCGCCGCGGTCGGTGCGCTCGAGGGCGTGCTCGAGTCGGCGCGGCTGAACATGATCAGCGCGCGGTCGCTCGCCGCGTCGCGCGGGATCGAGATCGCGGTGACGGAGAGCTCGCAGCTCGCGCATCCCTCGGGCGTCGAGGTCTCGCTGGCGGCGGGGATGCAGGAGCTCGCGGTGGCCGGCGTCGCGCCGCACGCCGCGGCATGGCGCCTCACGCGCATCGGCGGCTTTCACGTCGACGTCGCGCCGCGCGAGGTGCTGATCGTGCTCACCAACCACGACGTCCCCGGCGTCATCGGCCACGTCGGCACGGTCCTCGGCGCGGCGAAGGTGAACATCGCCGAGTACCACCAGGCACGCCTGGCGCAGGGGGGCGAGGCGCTCGCGGCGATCACCGTCGATCCGCCGGTCAGCACGGAGATCTGCAGGAAGCTGCTCGAGATCCCCGACGTGCTGACGGCGACCATCGTCCGCTTCGGGGCCAGCGTCGCGACGTGACGCGCGCGCTCGCGCGCGATCCCGCGCTCCGCGAAGGGTTCGCGCAGGACGCGTCGGGGCTGCGGATGGTGCCCGACGCCGTCGCGCGTCCGGCGACGCACGAGGAGACCGCCGACATCGTCCGCGAGTGCGCGGCGAGCGGCACCGCGCTCACTCCCGCCGGCGGGCAGACGAGCACCACCGCCGCGTCGATCGCCGACCACGGCGTGCTGCTCTCGCTGCGATCGATGGACCGCGTGCTCGACCTCGATCCGCGCGCGCGCACGGTGCGCGTAGAGGCGGGCGCGCTCGTCGCCGACGTCAAGCGCGCGGCGGCCGCCGAGGGACTGCTCTTCGCCCCCGACCCGACGAGCGAGGAGTCGTGCACCATCGGCGGCGCGATCGCCTGCAACGCGTCGGGCGCGCGCACCCTTCGCTACGGCGCGACGCGCGCGCACGTGCGTGCGCTGACCGTGGTGCTCGCGTCGGGCGAGACCATCGAGCTGCGCCGCAACCCGCTGGAGAAGAACACCGTCGGCTACGCGCTCGTCCACGATCCGATCGACTGGTTCGTCGGCAGCGAGGGGACGCTGGGCGTCGTGACGCGCGCCGAGCTCGCGTTGCTCCCGTTGCCGGAGCGCGTCGTCGGGCTCGCCGTGCCCTTCGCGAGCGAGCGGGACGCGCTGCGGTTCGTCGTCGCCGCGCGCGAGTCTTCGCTCGCGCCGCGCTGCCTGGAATACTTCGACACGCTCGCGCTGGTCGTCGCCGCGGGCGCACACGGCGACCGACTCTGCGCGCCGGGCACCGCTTCGCTCGTCTACGCGGAGGACGCGGGCCGTGGCGATGTACCCCTCGACGAATGGCTCGCCCTCGCCGAATCGTGCGGTGCGGTCACCGACGACCTGCGCGTGCTCGAGGGAGAGGCGGCGCTGCGCGAGGCGCGCGAGGCGCGGCACGCCGTTCCGGCGACGATGAACGAGCGCGGTGCGCGGCGCCGTCCGTACGGGGGACGCAAGGTCTCCACCGACTGGGCGGTTCCCTTTCGCCGGCTGCACGAGGCGATCGCGGTGGCGCGCGAGCTCGCCGGCCGCGCGGGGATCGAGCAGGCGGTGATCTACGGTCACGCCGGGAACGGTCATCCGCACCAGAACTTCATCGCCGAGGACGCGGACGCCGTCGTCCGCATCGAGCGCGTGGTCGAGGAGACGCTCCGCTCGGTGATCGCGATGGGCGGCACCGTCGCGGCCGAGCACGGGATCGGAAAGCTGAAGAAGAAATGGCTGCCCTTGCAGCTCTCCGAGCTGCAGCGGTCGGCCATGAGAGCGATGAAGAACGATCTCGACCCCAAGGGAATCCTCGCGCCAGGGAACGTGCTGTGAGCACCGCGCGGGCGAAGTTCGCGAGCGTGGTGCTCGACGTCGACTCGACGCTCGCCGGCGTCGAGGGGATCGACTGGCTCGCCGCGCAGCGCGGCCCGGAGGCGGCGGCGAAGATCGCCGAGCTCACGGACATGGCGATGCGCGGCGAGATCTCCCTCGACGAGATCTACGGCAAGCGCCTGTCGATGATCCGACCGACGCATCGCGAGATCGGCGCGCTCGCCAAACGCTACGTGGAAGCGATGGCGCCCGGCGCGCGCGAGGTGGTCGCGCGTCTGCGCGAGGCCGGCGTGGCGATCGCGATCGTCAGCGGCGGGATTCGTGAGGCGATCGTCCCGCTCGCCCTCGCGCTCGGCGTGGACGGGGGTGCGCTGCGCGCGGTCTCGGTGTACTTCGAGGCGCATGGGGAGTACGAGGGCTTCGAGCGGAGCTCGCCCCTCGCGACACAGCGCGGCAAGGCGGAGGTGGTGCGCGCGCTCGCGCTCGGCGCCCCGGTGCTCGCCGTCGGCGACGGCGCGACCGACGTGGCGATGCGTCCCGTCGTCGACGCCTTCGCCGCGTACACCGGCTTCGTCCGCCGCGAGCCGGTGGTGCAGCAGGCGGACTTCGTCCTCGAATCGTTCGCCCAACTCGAGCAGGTGGTTCTCGCATGAGCAGCGGCCAGCCCTTCGGCACCTTCTTCCTTCCCGGCCCCACCGAGGTGCACCCGACGGTGCTCCAGGCGATGACGCGGCCGATGATCGCGCATCGCGGCAAGGACTTCGAGGCGCTCTTCGCCCGGTTGCAGCGGGGGATGCGCGACGTCTTCCGCACGGCACGGCCCATCCTCATCAGCAGCTCCTCGGCGACCGGGCTGATGGAGGCGTCGGTCCGCTGCGCGCCGGCGGGCCCGGTGCTCGCCGTCGTGAACGGCGCGTTCTCCGAGCGCTTCGCGCACATCGCCCGCTCGTGCGAGCGCGATACCGACGTCCTCGAGGTCCCGCTCGGCCGCGCCGTGGATCCCGACGAGCTGCGCCGCCGCGTGAAGCAGAAGCGCTACGCCGCGGTGACGCTCGTGCACTCGGAGACCTCCACCGGCGCGCTCAGCGACGTCCGCGCGGCGACGCGCGTCTGCCGCGACTCGGGCGCGCTCTGCCTGGTAGACAGCGTCACCGGCGTCGCCGGGGTCCCCCTGTTCTTCGACGAGTGGGAGATGGACTTCGCGCTCACCGGGTCGCAGAAGGCGCTCGCCCTGCCCCCCGGCCTCGCGTTAGGCGTCGCGTCCGCGGAGTACATGCAGACCGCGGGCGCGGCGAAGGGACGCGGGCTCTACTTCGACCTCGTCGAGTTCGAGAGCTACGCGGCGAAGAACCAGACGCCGAACACTCCGGTGATCCCGCTCTTCTACGCGCTCGACGTCCAGCTCGAGCGGATCGCCGCCGAGGGGATGGAGGCCCGCTGGGCGCGCCACCGGGCGATGGCCGAGCAGACGTGGAAGTGGGTGGACGACGCGGCGCGCCGCACCGGGCTGCCGCTGCGCGTGCTCTCGCCGGACGGCGAGCGCTCGCTGACGGTGAGCGCGGTGACCCTTCCCCCGGGCGTCACCGGCCCGCAGATGGCCGCGGCCGTGCGCGAGCGCGGCTTCGTCATCGGCTCGGGCTACGGCAAGCTCCGCGAGACGACCTTCCGCATCGGCCACATGGGCGACCACACGCCGGACCGGCTCGCGCTCTGCCTCGACGCGTGCGAAGAGGCGCTGGTCGCGCTCACGAAGTAGCTCGCAGCTGTATGTAACAGGGAGCCGGGGAGGCCGGGGGAGGCGTTCTCAGGAGCAAGGGCTCACAGGAAAGCACCTCCCCTAACTCCACGGCTCCCTGTTATTCACAGCCGCGCAGCAGCAGAAGAGAATCCGCGTCAGCAGTTCACAGCGCAGCCGAAAGGCCACGCCGCTGTTCTCCCTAACGGTCGAGCAATATCAGGTCGCCGCGCTTGGCGTCGAGGATCCACGGGTGGCCGCCGAGCGTCGCGCGGGCGGCGGCGCCGCCTAACGGCCAGACGCCGTCGCGCTGCACGATCCACAGCCCGCCGGGGTACATCAGCGTCGGGATCCGCTCGCCGGCGGGGGATGTCACGATGCGGCCGCCGCGCCGCAGGAGCAGCGTCTTCGCGCCGGGATCGATCGTCGGCGCGAGGCCGCCGAGGAAGTCGAGCCCGACGCGCGCCTTCCGCGCGCTCCCCGTCACCGCGAAGCTCGCCGGGACGTTCGTCAGCACGAAGGGGCCGATCGCCGTGGAGAGCGCGACCCCCGCCGCGTTCCGCCAGTCGGCGTCGTAGGTCGCGGCGAAGCGCTTCACGTCCTTCCGCTTGAGCCACGCCGTGTCGAGGGTCAGCCCCTGCACGCGCGGGTCGATGGTCGCGGTGAGCGTGTCGTGGCCGAGGACGATCGCGATCGCGCCGAAGGGCGCGCTGTCGGCGGGCACGAGCGGGACCGCCGCCGAATCAGGACCGTCGACCGCCGGGACGTTCGCCGTCAGCCACTCGGCGCGCGCGCGCTGCGCGTAGGGCAGCGGCGACGCGGGGAGGGTCATCAGCGCCTTGTAGTCGCCGAGCCGCGCGTAGACCGGCGCGAGATAGACGCCGACCAGCTTCGGATCGCCGCCGAAATACCGCGCCTCCTCCATCAGGACCGCGCCGGGGCGGAGTGCGCCGCGCGCCGCGAGGTAGCGCCCGAGCGCGAGGCGCGCCGCCGGATCGCGCGGCGTCTTCCGCACCGCGTAGTAGTAGAGCTGCTCCGCGTCGGCCACGCGGCCCTGGCGGAGAAGCGAGTCGGCGCGCGCGACGTAGCGCTGTCCATGCGCCGGCGGAGCGGCGGCGAGGAGCGCGGTGGCGAGCGTGAAAGCGAGCGTGAGGCGGCGGGTCATCGGAGCATCGATAGTGCGACTTTCGTGCTGGCCCGCGAGGTCGGCTACTGGCGCTGCCGTGGCGTGTCGATGGCGGCGAGAAGGTCGGCGTCGGGATCGAGCGCCACCCGCGACGGCGGCGCGTCGAGCTCCAGCGGCACCGCCACGCGCGACCGCGGTTGCGCCGGCACCTCCACCGTCGCGCGCGCGGTCGTCCCATCCGCCTTCGTCACCTCGACCACCAGCGGAAAGCGGAAGCTCCCGAAGCGCGGCCCCTGGGCGATCTCCAGATAGACGCGCCGCCCCTGCCGATCATAACTCCACTCCGTCGCCAGCTCGGGATAGCCCGGGCGCCGCAGCCACTGGTCGAAGAACCAGCCCAGCTCCCGCCCCGAGCTCACCTCGAGAGCGCGGCGCAGATCGTCGCTCGTCGCGTTCCCGTCGCGGTGCGCGCGCCAGTAGCGTCGCACGCCGCCGAAGAACGCGGAATCGCCGAGCAGCCGGCGGGCCATGTGGAGGACGAAGCCGCCCTTCTGGTAGCTGTTCGCGTTGAGCAGCGCGAGCGGATCGGTCTCGATGGTGTCGATCACCGGACGCCGCGCGACCGCGCGCGAGTCGGCGAGGATCTCCTTTCGTATCGTCCGCATGCGCGCGACGAGCGTGTCCGCGCCGAAGCGATGCTCGCCGAAGAGCTCCGCGAAGTACGTCGCGAACCCCTCGGAGAGCCAGAGGTGCGGCCAGTCGCGCTCCGTCACCGCGTCGCCGAACCACTGGTGCGCCGTCTCGTGCGCGATCAGCGGCCAGCCCATCGTCCCGCGACGGAAGGTGCCGTCGGCGTAGAAGATCGCCGTCGCGTTCTCCATCCCCCCGAAGCGCGTCGACGACTCGAGGTGATCGAGGCGCTCGTACGGAAATGGCGCGACGACGCTCGAGTAGAAGCCCACGATCGCCGGGGCTTCGCCGAACGCCGCGGGGACGCGCTCGACGTCCGCGGCGCGATAGACGCGCTGCTCGATGCACGCGCCTCCGTCGCCGGGCAGACAGCGCTCGCTGGGGATCGTCGCCGCGATCATCCGCGCGGCGGCGATCACCATCACGTACGTCGGGATCGGGTGCGCCTCGCTCCACCGCCAGACGGTACGCGCGCCGCGCGCCGCGCTGTCCGTGCGCGTCCCGTTCGCGACGACCGTGAGCGCCGCGGGCGCGTCGATCGTCCAGGTGACCGTCGCCTTGTCCCCCGGCCGGTCGACGAGCGGGAGCCAGTGCCGCCCGCGATTCGGCCAGTTGTCGCCGAACGCCTGCCACCCGCCGCGCGGGTCGCGCGAGATGATCAGGCCGTCCTGCGGCGCGCCGTGGTACCACACCGTGACGCGCGTGCTGTCTCCCGCGCCGTCGAGGGGGACCGTCGCGCCGCCATCGCGCGGCGTCGCGGTCACGATTCGTCCGTCGACGGCGACGCTGTCGATCGGAAGCAGCAGGTCGAGCGGCAGCGTCGCGGATCCGCGCCCCTTCGCCACCGACAGCGTGCCGACGCCGCGGATCACCGGGCCGTCGTCGGGCAGCGTGATCGCAAAGTCGTAGTGCCTGACGTCGATCGTCGACGCGGCCACCGGCGTGACCGGCGCGGACGCGCTCGGCGCCGGCGCGCAGTCGCCGAGCACCGTCACCGCCGCGGCGAGTCCCAGCGTCGTGAGCGTGCGCGGCGTCATCGGCCGAGGTCGTACACGACGAGCCGCGCCGGCTGGTCGGGCGGCGCGCCGGCCTTTCCCGGCGCGTTAGGCACGAGCGCCGCGACGAACCGCCCCGTCGCCGTCGCGACGAGCGCCGTTCCCGGTCCGACGATCCGCGACGTGCTGCCCTCGCGCACGCGGATCCATCCCGCGGCGCTCTCGATCGAGCGGCTCCCCGCGGCGATGGTGTGCGCGGAGACGAAGTCCACCGGCACGCTGACGTCGAGCGTCGGGCCGTTGGTCCAGGCGACGGGCGACGGGGTGTCGCCCGCGTCGCTCACGCGCTTCCCGCGCAGGTCCACCGCCAGCCAGCCGCTCGCCGGCTCGTCGTCGCCCGCGCGCCTGGGGTTCGTCCCGACGAGGAGCGCGTCGCCCGCCGCGCTCCACCCGATCCGCCACCCGCCGGCCATCGGCAGGACGACCGCGGCGCGCGCGCCGTTCACCGGCGCGACGCTGAGATCGTACACCGCGGGCTGGGCGAGGCCGTACGCGGTCGACATCCCGCTGCTCTGGAACGCCGACGCGCGCACCGAGTCGGTCGTCAGCCCGCTGCGCCGGGCGAGCGCGCTCCACTCCGCCGCGGGGATTCGGTCGCGCTCGCGCCCGGGCAGCACGTAGGCGATCCCCACCGCGACGCGCCGCCAGTCCGGCGAGGGGGCGACGTCCCACACGCTGTCGCGCTGCACCACTGCGCCCGTGCTCTCGTCGGCGAGAAGGAAGCCGTCGGGGACCGGCTCCGCCTCGACCGCCGTGGGATCCTCGACGACGAGCAGCGCGCGCCGGTCGCCGGCGAGCGCCCACCGCGTCGACGCCGCCATCCCGTGCGAGCCGGTGCTCACCGCGATCACCGCCGTCCGCGTCAGGCTGTCCCCGCCGACGACGTCGCGGACGACAACCGCCGCACGCCGCGCGGCGCCGAGGGAAGCGACGATGAGACGTGGCAGGACGCTGTCGCGCGAGGCGGCGATGCGCACCTGCACCGCGGGCACTCCCTTCCCCGTTCCTCCGCGCAGGTAGGCGATCCATCCCGCGCCGCTCAGCGAGTCGCGCATCCGCCGCGCGTTCGCCGAATCGGAGAAGGCGCCCATCTGCACCGCGAGCACCGACTCCGGCGCGGAGGAGACGGGCACGGCGGGCGTCGCGACCGCCGCCCCGGAGGCAGCGCTGTCCCGCGTCGGCCGTTCGCTCGTGCTGCACGCCGCGGCGAGGCCGACTGCGACCACGAGCGAACGGCGCGCCTTCATCGGTGGACCCGGTAGATGGCGTTCCCGCTGTCGTCGGAGATGAGCACCGAGCCGTCGCGGTTCACGAGCACGCCCACCGGCCGTCCCCAGCGGTCGCCGCTCGCGTCCTGCCACCCGGTGACGAAGTCCTCGTACGAGACGGGCTTTCCGTCGGCGATGCGGACGCGGACCACCTTCGCCCCCGTCGGCACGCTGCGGTTCCACGAGCCGTGGAAGGCGACGAGCGCGTCTCCCTGGTACTCGCTCCGCAGCTGCGTCGCGCCGCGGAGGAAGGCGATGCCTAACGGCGCCGAGTGCGCCTGCATCATCAGCGCGGGCGGCGTGGTCTGCGCGCAGCGCGCGGCGTTCTTGTACTCGGGGTTCGGCTCACGGTCCCCCCAGCAGTACGGCCAGCCGTAGTCCGCGCCGTCCTTGAGGATGTCGATCTCCTCGGGCGGCACGTCGTCGCCGAGGTTGTCGCGCTCGTGCGTCGTCACCCAGATCTCGCGCGTCGCGGGGTTCACCGCGAGCCCGACCGCGTTGCGCAGCCCGATGGAGTACGGCCGCGTCATCCCGCTCCGCTGCGCCTGCAGCACCGCGGCGCGCTGCGGCGTGTCTCCCTCGCAGATGTTGCAGCTCGATCCCACGGAGACGTAGAGCAGGCTGTCCGGCCCGACGATCACCGTGCGCGTCCAGTGGCCGCCGCCTCCGGAATAGGTCGCGACGCGCCGCCGCGCCCCGCCGGGCCGATGGTTGGCGTCGAGGGGGAACGCGGTCAACTGCGACCCCTCGGCGACGTAGAAGCTGTCGCGCAGGAAGGCCATCCCGTGCGGACGGTTGAGCCCCGAGATCACCGTGCTCACGTCGTCGGCGGTGCCGTCGCCGTTGGTGTCGGCGAGCCGGAGGATGTCGCCCTCGCCCGGCCGCGACGCGTAGACCGCGCCGTCGGGGCCGAGCACCATGAAGCGCACGGAGCCCGTGTTCCGCGCGAAGTAGTCGACCTCGAGCCCCTCCGGCGCGCGGAGCTTCCCGCCCAGCGTCGAGTGCAGCGCGAACTGCGGCGCGAGCGCGGTGTCATGCCGCTCCGCGCCGGGCCTCGTCATCTTCTGCTGCGCCGGGCTCTCCTGCGACTGGCAGGCGATCAGCACGGCGACGCTCAATCCCAATCCGATCACGCGCATCAGAGAGCCTCCATCGTTCAACTGCGATTCGTGTGGAGTGAGACCACACTGCGGGCGGTGAAACTGCCCGGCGGGCGGTGAGGTGTGAGGCTTCGTGACTCGTGCGTCGTGAAACGGAACTTCGATGGGTGAGGTGTGTGGGTGAGTGACTTGTGACTCGTGACGGGCGTTGACTGCAGTTGACGGCAGTTGACTGCCGTTACCGCGGGTCACGAGTCACTGGCCACGAAACCTCACACCTCACCGCCCGCACTTCCGTTTCACGAAGCACGAGTCACTCATCGTCCAAACAGACGGCCGATCATCCCTCCGCCGACGCTCTCCCCGCGAACCGCCGCGCCGACCGCCGCCGCGAACTCGGGCGCGGTCTGGTAGCGGTCCTTCGGGTCGCGCGTCATCCCCTTGTTCAGCACCCACTCCAACCCCTCGCTGAAATTGAGATCGGGGCGCATCGCGCGGATCGGCGTCGGATCGCTGCGCAGGCGGTTGATCATCATCTCCTGCTGCGTGCGGCCCGAGAAGGGGAGCTTGCCGGTGAGCATCTCGTACGTCATCAGCGCGAGCGAGTAGACGTCCGTCCGGCCGTCGAGCGGCTTGCCGCGCAGCTGCTCGGGGCTCATGAACTCCGGGGTGCCGAGCACGATCCCCGTCGCCGTGAGCTTGGCCAGCTCGGGCGATGCCTGGCGCTCCTTGGCCAGACCGAAGTCCATCACCACCGCCCGCTGCGGCTTTCCCCCCGCCGCCGCGATCATCACGTTCTCCGGCTTCAGGTCGCGATGGACGATCTGGAGGTCGTGCGCTCGCTGCAGCCCGGCCGCGATGTCGGCCACCCAGCGCGCGACCTCCTCCGGCGCCAGGTGGCCGCCCGCGTGATACGTCCGATCGGAGAGGATCTCTCCCTCGATGTACGGCATCACGATGTAGACGAGCCGCTCCGGCGTCTCGCCGAGCCGGATGATGTGACAGATGTTCGGATGCTCGAGCCGTCCGCCGAGGTCCGCCTCGCGCCGCAGCCGCGCCATCGCGTTCTCGTCCTGCGACAGCGCCGGCGACAGCACCTTGATCGCGAAGCGTCCGCCACTCCCCGCGAGATCCTCGGCGAGATAGACGAACGACATCCCGCCCTCGCCGAGCTTCTGCAGGATGCGGTAGCGCCCCTCGAGCGTCTGGCCGACCATCTCCGTCGCCGCCGTGGCGGCGGCCTTCGCCGCCGGCGAGCCGGCACCGGCGACGAACGCCCCCGGCGCGGGCTTGTCGGACACGCGCGGCGGCGCCGGGACGAGGCGCGTCCCGTCCTTCGTGCAGAAGCGCGCGTCGTCGCCGTAGGTGGCGCCACAGGTGGGACAGCGAGTCATGATCAGGCTCGAACCTGGTTGCGCCCCGCGGCCTTGGCCCGGTAGAGCGCCTCGTCCGAGCGCGAGAAGAAGTCGTCCACCGATTCGATGTCCGCCGCGGGGACCGACGCCACCCCCACGCTCACCGTGATCTGGAGCGAGGGGAGCCGCTCGCTCGCGAAGTCGTGCTGTGCGACACGTTCGCGCACGCGCTCGGCGAACGCAACTGCCCCCTCGTGGGACGTCTCGGGAAGGACGATCGCGAACTCCTCCCCTCCGTACCGCGCGACGATGTCGACGTTCCGCACTCCCGTCTGGAGGAGCCGCGCCACCTCGCGCAGCGCCTCGTCGCCGACGAGGTGCCCGTGCGTGTCGTTGATGTTCTTGAAGTGGTCGAGGTCGACCATCAGCAGCGCGAGCGGCGTCGAGTAGCGGCGCGCGCGCTCCATCTCGTGCGACAGCCGCTCGACGAGGGCGCGCCGGTTGAGGAGCTGCGTCACCGCGTCCGTCGTCGCCAGCTCCTGCAGCCGCGCCTTGTCGGCGCGCGTCGTCTCGAGGAGCTGCGCGCGCT
Source organism: Gemmatimonadaceae bacterium (assembly GCA_013361935.1). Taxonomy (GTDB): domain Bacteria; phylum Gemmatimonadota; class Gemmatimonadetes; order Gemmatimonadales; family Gemmatimonadaceae; genus JABFXC01. The sequence goes on along the minus strand of JABFXC010000039.1, from coordinate 37,556 downwards.
GGATCGCCGCGACCGCGGCGCGGATGACGGTGTCGGCGAACTCGATGTCGTGGTGCGAGAGGGGCGGCTCGTTCCCGCTCGTCCGCAGGAAGAAGACGCCGAGCTGCGTGCGGTCGAGGGTGAAGGGGAGCGCGATCGCCGAGGACACCGGCACCGTCAGTCCTTCCGCCTCCCACACCTTGCGGATCTCGCTGTACAGCGGGCTCGCGACCCCCTCCTCGACGAGCACCGGCTTTCCGTGGTCGAGCGCGGTGCGGATCTCCGGATAGCGGTCGAGGCGGATGGGGAAGTTGCGGAGCCCCGGGTTGTCGAACGCGGTCGCGACGATCCCCAGCTCGTCGCCGGGATGGGCGAGGATCACGGAGCAGCGCGAGATGTCCAGCGCGCGCGCCACGCGCCGCGCGAGGATGCGGAAGATCTCCTCGGGGGAGAGCTCGCCGGTGACCTCGTGCAGGATGTCGACCAGCTCGCGCCGGCTCTTCGCCTCCTCGCGCGCGTCGATGAGCGCCTCCGACACCTCGTGCAGCGCGGCGTACGCGCGGCGCAGCGTCTCGCGCGAGCGGAGCTGCGCCTGGATGCGCGCCATCAGCTCGCGCAGGCGGAAGGGCTTCGCCATGTAGTCGGCGGCGCCGCTCCGCAGCGCGCGTACCGCGACGTCGTCGCCGGGCTGCGAGACCATCACCACCGGGATGTCCCGCCAGCGCTCGTCGGCGCGCATCCGCCGCAGCACCTCGGCGCCGTCCTCGTCGGGGTTGGCGACGTCGAGCAGCACGAGGTCCGGCGAACGGCGCTCGATCTGGTCGATCAGGTCCGCCCCGCGCGTGACCGCCGCGACCTCGTAGCCCTGCTCCTTGAGCAGCCACGAGACCGCCGAACGGATCGCCGGATCTTCCTCGGCGACGAGGATGCGCGCGTCGGGCATCGCTGCCTAACCGTCTCCGAGCAGGGCGCGCAGGCCGGCGTACTCGATGTTCCCGCCGCTGAGCACCGCCGCCACGGAGCCGCGGGTCTTCGCCGCGCCGGTCATCAGCGCGGCGACGGTGATCGCCCCGCTCGGCTCGGCGACCAGCTTCATCCGGTCGAGGAGGAAGCGCATCGCGTCGCGCAGCACCGCGTCGGGGATCGTCACGACGTCGTCGATGTACGCCTGGTGGTGGGCGAAGGGCATCGTCCCGATCTCGACGGCGAGCAGCCCGTCGGCGAGCCCGCCCGTCTTCTCCAGCTTCACCGGCTTCCCCGCGGCGCGGGCGCGCGAGAGCTTCGGCGCGCCCTCCGGCTCGACGCCGATCACCCGCGCGTTAGGCGCGGTGAGCTTGACCGCCGTCGCCAGCCCCGCGGCGAGCCCGCCGCCCCCCACCGGCACGAGCACCGTGCCGACGTCCGGCAGATCCTCGACGATCTCCAGCCCCGCCGTCCCCTGCCCGGCGATGATCCACGGGTGGTCGTACGGAGGAACGAGGGTCTGCCCCTCCGCCGCGACGATCTCCATCGCGCGATCCATCCGGTCGGCGGTGGTGGTCCCTGCGAGCTCGATGCGCGCGCCCAGCCGTTCGGCGCCGGCGCGCTTCGCCGGGGAGACCGTGGTCGGCATGACGACCGTCGCCTTCACCCCGAAGAGCTTCGCCGCGAGCGCCACCGCCTGCGCGTGGTTCCCCGACGAGGGCGCGACGACGCCGCGCGCGCGCTCCTCGGGGCTCAGCTTCGCGAGGAAGTAGTACGCGCCGCGCAGCTTGAACGCGCCCCCGCGCTGCAGCGTCTCCGGCTTGAGCCACACGGGCGCGCCCACGCGCGCGGTGAGATCGTCGGCCGGAAGAAGCGGGGTGCGCACCGCGACGTCGCGGATCGTGCGCGCCGCGTCGCGCAGCGCGTCGAGGCTAATCAGCTCGTTGCCGATGGTGCTGGTCATCCCCCAATCTGGCACGACGGGGACGCGGCTTCCAGCGGCCGAAATGACCGAAGCGGGGGCATCCGTCGCCCCCGCTTCCGGTGGTCCCATCGCTCGACGCCGCCTAGGCGCAGATCCGGTTCCGTCCCCCCGACTTCGCCTTGTACAGCGCCCGGTCCGCGCTCTCGACGAGCTCGTCGTGCGTCACCGGATCGCTTCCCTTGGCGAGCGCGACGCCGACCGAGATCGTGATCGGCAGCTGCTCCTTGCTCTCCAGCTTGAAGTGGTGCTCGTCCACGTTCCGCCGCAACCGCTCGGCGAAGGTCATCGCCCCCTGCCACGCCGTGTCCGGGAGCATGATGACGAACTCGTCCCCGCCCAGGCGCGCCACGGTGTCCGTTTCGCGGGCCGTCTTCAGCATGATCGCGCCCAGCTCGGCCAGCACGCTGTCCCCCGCGCCGTGTCCGTGCGTGTCGTTGATCTCCTTGAAGTGGTCGATGTCGACCATCAGCACCGCGAGCGTCGAGCCGCGCCGGCGCGCCTGGCGCCACTCGCGGCTCAGCCGCGAGTCGAAGGCGCGGCGGCTCACGCAGCCGGTGAGCACGTCGGTCCCGACCAGCTCCACCAGCCGGCCGCGCATCTCGTTGTAGCTCTGGCCGAGCAGCGTCAGGTCGTCCGGCCGCACGTCCTTGCTCGCGTCGTACTCGCCCATGAAGTCGCCGACCTCGACGCGCTTCACGAACATCCGCAGCTTGTTCATCCGCTCGCGGAAGTTGCCGAAGATCATCACGAGCACGCTGCTCACGAAGGCGAAGAGCGCGCTGTTGATGATCATCACCGTCCACGTCGGGACGGGTCCGGGAACGTGCGGGGGCACGTACCTGGAAGCGACGATGTACGTCGCCACCGTCGCCACCGCCGCGGCGATCCCCAGCGGGCGCCCGAAGTAGAAGACGGTGAGCTGCAGCCCGAGGAAGCCGAGGATCAGGATGCGGTGGAACTGCGATGGCGGCGCGCTGAAGTACACGAGCGCCGAGACCATCAGCAGATCGGCCAGCAGCGTGACGATGGGGATGATCGCGGGGAGCCCCGACTCGGGAGTCCGCCGCTCGATCATCCGGCTCATCAGCGCGGTGAAGACGAAGTACGCGCCCGCCGCGCCCGCCACGGGAACCCACGCCCCAGCGCTGTCTCCCGCCCCGTAGCGCACGACCGCCGCGACACCCGCGACCATGACGGCCGCATAGCGGATCCAGCGCTGCCAGAGCAGCACCTGACGCTGCAGCTCCGAGCTGTCCTGGCGCAGCTCCGCCTGGATGACCGTGTAGTCGCGCGTGAAATCACGCGACGTGTCACGCTCGGACGGAGTGGACGGCGTCGGCGTGTACGCCGAAGGCTGATTCGCCTGCGTCGTCGTCACCGGTTGCCCGCGCGCGCGCCGTTGGGGAGAGAATCCATGGGGGAAAATGAAGTCGTGCCGGCGCGCCCGTGGGGGCGCGTCACCTTATTGGACGCCCGAGCGGACGGAACGACACGGCACATCACCGTCCGCTGCCGCACCCGGCTCCCCTTCGCGACCGGTTTCCTCCGTCGACCCGGTCGTCAGAACGGCGGCAGCGCGCCTCCGAACACAGCCCGAAGCACCGCGGGCCGTGAGTCGGGGCGACGACCTACCAGTGGTTCTCGGGGCGCACGCGCCGCGAGGGGCGCGACGAGCTGCCCTCCGCGGCGGCGGCGGGCGCGCCGTCGCGCGACACGGCGAGCGGACGCTCCTCCTCCACCGGCGCACCCTCGGCGTAGGGGCGCGGGGCGTAGACCGCGTACTCGGGCAGATACGAGTAGGAAGCGAAGGAGCCCTCGGCGCGGATCGCGTTGAGGACGACGCCGAGGAGGTGGATCGGCAGCCGCTGGAACTGCGCGAGCCGCGTCTTCGCCGCCTTCCGATCGGTCTTCCCCGCGCGCAGCACGAGCAGCGCGTTGCGCGTCGCCGACGCGAGGCAGCCGGCGTCGGCGCCCGCGCCTACCGGCGGCGTGTCGACGACGATGATCTCATAGCGCGCGCCGAGCGCGGTGATCAGCGCCGGGAGCTTCGCGGAGCTGAGGAGCTCCGGGCCCTCGTGAAGCCGCGTCCCGCTCGGGATGACGGCGAGGTTCGGGTAGGTCGTCGCGCGCGTTGCCTCGTCGAGGCTGACCTTGCCCGCGAGGTGATCGGTGAGCCCGGGAGTCCGCGTCAGATGGAACGCCTGGTCGGCGACCCCTCGGCGGATGTCCCCGTCGACGAGCACCGTCCGGTGGCCGGCCTGCGCGAAGGAGCGCGCGAGCTGCGTGGCGACGAAGGACTTCCCGTCGCCGATCTCGGCGCTGAGGACGCTGAGCGCGACGGGACGCGCGCCGAGCATCGCATTGAGCACGTTGAGCCGGAGCGACCGCATCGACTCCGCGACCTGCGCCGCGGCGACGGGGTCGTCCATCTCGCGCTTCGCTTCCGGCGCGCGCGGCACCGCGCCGATGATCTCGTAGCCGAGCGCCTCCACCTGCTCCGGATACCAGAGCCGGCGATCGGTCGCGTCGAGGAGGAGCGCGGTCGCGAGGGCGAGCGCGGCGCCGGCGAGGAGCGCGGCGAGCAGGATCCCGGGCACGGTGTTCGTCACCGGCTCCAGCGGCGCGACGGCGCTGTCGAGCACCGCGACGCCGGGCACCGCGGAAAGCTCGGAGAGCCGCGCCGCGTCGTACTGGCCGCGGATCGCGTTGTAGAGCGACGCGTTCACCTGCACGTCGCGCTGCAGCCGCTGCTGATCGATCGCGCGCGAGGGGACCGCGCGCAGCGCACCGCTGGACTGCGCGACGCGCGTGTCGAGCGCGCGCTCGCGGTTGCGCAGGCGGTCGAGCACACCCTGGGCGAGCGTCGGCAGCGTCTGCTGCTCGATGCGCGCGATGTCGGCGCGCGCGTCCTGCACCGCCTTGTACTCATCGGTGTAGGTGCGGCGGAGCGTCGCGAGCTGCGACTGCGCCTTCGTCAGGTCGGCGATCGCGGCGCTCAGCTCCGGCGCGCTGCGCGCCGACGGGATGGCGAGGAGCGCGGCCGGGTCGATGCGCGGCCCAGTTCCTCCCCCGCCGCCAAGCACCCGCTCGAGCGCCTGGCGGTCGGCGCGCACGCTGTCGAGCTCCGCCCGCTGATCGAAGAGCGCGGCGAAGCTCGGGTCGCGGAGGGCGACGCTCGGATCGTCCTGCGAGGGGAGGCCGACGGTGCCCGTTCTATAGTTACGGAGCGCTTCCTCGGAGCTTCGCAGCGCGCTCTCCGCCTGTCCCAGTTGCTGCGCGAGCTGCTGCGCCGACTGCGCCTGGTTCCCCCGGATGAGCCCCGACGCCGTCGCCACGAACTGCCGCCCGATCTCGTTGAGGATCCGCGCGTCACGCGCCGGTCGCGGGCCGCTCAGCCGCACCGAGATGAAGCTCGTGTCCGGGAATCCGATCTCGAGCCGGTTGCGCAGCTTCATCGCCGCCTGGCGCGGCTCGACGACGATGAAGGCGATCGCGCGGTCGCGGCCGAGCGCGGGCTGCCGCGGCGCCCAGCGGAAGCCCGCCGCGCGGCCGACCGAATCACCGACCGCGCCGCGGTCGACGGTCTTTCCGTGCTCGTCCTCGAGCGTCCAGCTTCGACCGTCGGCGGAGACGCGCAGCGAGTACTTCCCCGCCGCGATCGCGGGCGACGCGTGGAAGCTGGCAACCGCCGCGCTGTCCGCCGGCGACTTCGGCGTGACGAAGAGCGAGAGCCGGTCGACCACGGGGTCGAGGACGGAGTAGCTGTGCAGCACCTCGCCCCATGCCGGCGCGGCGAGCAGCCGGTCGTTGCCGCGCCGGCCGTCGACGGGAGCGGCGTTGCTGCCCGTCGCCAGCCAGATGGTCGAGTGGACCTCGTACGTCGGCCGGAAGAACCGCGTCGCGAGCGCTCCGATGGCCAGCGCACCGACCACGATCCCCGCGACCAGCACCCGGCGTCGCTTCACGGCGGCGACGTACCGCCCCCACGGGATCCCCGACCGCTCCCCCGACGCGCCATCGGCCGGGCCGATCGGCCGGATCGGGGTGCGTGCTGCTGCGGTCGCCTGGTTCTGGACGTCGTCGGTCATTCGCGAAACTCCGGACTGCACGTGCACGAGCGGCCCGCGCCATACGGCGCTTCGGTCGCGGCCGCTGGGGAGAGAAGCAAAGAGCTCGCCACGGTCCGCTCCGTCCAGCTTCTCGACACTCAACCGTTCATTGGCTCCTGCGCCACATAACTGGTACAGCCTGTGCGTTAGGCAGTGGCATGTCCTGTGACCGGCGCCACCTCCAGACCGCTCTCCGCCGTGCGGCGATCGTCGCGGCGGGCGCGGTGGCGCTCGCTTCGGCGGTGGGGGCGCAGCAGGCGCGGGACGACGCGGCGCTCCGCCGCATGCGGGACGGGGACCTCCACGTCGGGGACCGCGTGGTGCTCAGGGTGCCGGGGGTGGCGACGCTCACCGACACCTTCGTCGTCCGGGCGGGGCGCACCCTCGAGCTCCCGGACATCCCGCCCATCGGGCTCGCCGGCGTCGCGCGCTCGGATCTCACGCACCATCTCCGCCTCGAGCTCGCGCGCTACGTGCGCGATACCGCGGCGGTGGAGGCACGGTCGCTGATGCGCGTCTCGGTGATCGGCGACGTGAACGCGCCGGGCTACTACGCGGTCGCCCCCGACGCGCTCGTCGGTGACGTGCTGATGCGCGCGGGCGGGCTGGCGCGCACCGCGGACGCGGAGCGCATCACCGTCAGGCGCGGTCCGGCCACGATCTGGAAGGAGGAGGATCTCCGCAGGGCGATCGTCGCCGGGCGCACGCTCGACGAGCTGGGGCTGCGGGCGGGGGACGAGCTCGTCGTCCCCGCGCGGCGGGATTGGACCGAATACGCGCGCACCGGAGCGCTGGTCGCCGGTGCGCTGGTCAGCGTGATCCTCGTGCGTCATCGCTGAATCGAGAGGCAGGACGTGCGACGCGCGGCAGGCGCGCCGGCGGGCAGGGACATCAGGCAGTCGTGGGGGTGGGACATGCGGGAACGTGAGACGTTGCAGCTGCAGGAGGTCGTCGCCGAGGCGACGGAGGCGAAGAAGCCGCGGATCGAGCACATCGCGGTCGGGCCGGACGGCGTACCGGAGATAAGCGCCGAAGTCCCCGCGTTCCGGGAGCCGGTGCCGCTCCCATCCCCGCTCGTCGAATCGCTCGCCGACACGCCCGTTCGCACGTACGAGGCGCTGCAGCTCGTCCGCGAGGCGATCCGCGAGATCGACTCGGTCGCCGCCCAGGAGCAGACGGCCGCCGCGGAAACGCCGGCCGGGATGCCCGCCGAGGCGCCGGAGATGCGCTGGCCCTTCGTCGACCGCCGCGAGCGGCCGCGCACCTCGGATCGCATCGAGCGCGCGGTCAACATCGCGATCGCCTCGCTCGCGCTCGTCATCACGGCGCCGGTGATGCTCCTCGTCGCGATCGCGATCAAGCTCGACTCGCGCGGACCGGTGCTCTACCGGCAGGAGCGCGTCGGTCGCGACGCGCGCCGCGGCCGCGAGCGCCGCCGTCATCCCTTCGCCGGCCGCACCGATCGCCGCAGGCAGAACCTCACGGGGCGGATCTTCACCATCTACAAGTTCCGCTCGATGTGTGTCGACGCCGAAGCGAACTGCGGCGCGACCTGGGCGACGAGGAACGACCCGCGCGTCACCCGCCTCGGCCGCTTCCTGCGCGCGAGCCGGCTCGACGAGCTGCCGCAGCTGTGGAACGTGCTGCGTGGCGACATGAACATCGTCGGCCCGCGCCCCGAGCGCCCGACGATCATCGTCAACCTCGTGCGCGACATCCGCGAGTACCCCGCGCGGCATCGCGCGCGCCCCGGCATCACCGGGTGGGCGCAGATCAACGCGGCCTACGACACCTCGCTCGAGGACGTTCGCCGCAAGGTGCGCTACGACCTCGAGTACCTCGAGCAGCGCTCCCTCGCCACCGACCTGCGCATCATGGTCAGGACCGTCCCCGTGATGATCGCCAAGCAGCTCGGCTGGTAGGTCTCGGCGGGGGGAGTACGGGAGTACGGGGTACGGGAGTACGCAACTGCGACATGGCAGTGCCGTACTCCCGTACTCCCGTACTCCCCTACTCCCCTACTCTCCCGACCGCGCCGTCGGCTCCCAGACCAGCACGCGGTCGCCGCGGAGGAAGCGGGTCCAGGCGGTGAGCGCGGCGACGATCGCGACCATCGCGTAGCCGCACAGTGCGAGGGGCGCGGGTAGCCCGCGGTCCTCGTGCGCGAGCAGGGCATACGTCCCCGCAGCGACGCCGAGCAGGGCGGCGAGGAGCGCGACGGACGCGAGCGCGCTCCGCGCGCTCGCCATCGCCAGCCCGACGATCGCGAGCGGGAGCGTCGCGAAGAAGAGCCAGCGGCCGAGCTTGTGGCTGAGGAGCATCAGCGCGAAGCGGCCGTGGCGCACGGGGTTCATGAGCCGCCGATAGTGCCACAGCGTGTCGACGCCGTGCGCCATAGTCCTCGCCTTGCGCCGCAGCTCGGCGCGCAGCGAGGGCGCGCGCGCGACCAGGCAGATCGCGTCGTCCACCGCCACCGTGCGCCATCCGCGCTCGTACGCGTCGAGCGTGCAGGCGAAGTCGCGCGTGAGCTCCGCGGGGAGATCGCCGCGCTGCAGCTCGCGTCGCGCCGCGTAGAGGCTGCCCGTCGCGCCGGCGATCAGACCGGAGCGGCTCTCCAGCGAGCGCACCCACATCTCGTAGCCCGAGTAGCCGGCTTCACCGCGGCTCACGTCGCTGTCGTTCAGCGCGACGCTCACGTCGCGTCCCGAGACGACGCCAATCGTCGGATCCTGGAAGGGCCGCACGAGATGCTTCAGCGAAGCGGGCGGCACGACGATGGTCGCGTCGGTGTTGACGACGACGCTTCCGCGCAGCCGCGAGGCCGCCGCGTTCTCCGCCGCGGTCTTTCCCCCGCGCGGTTCCTGGCGCAGCAGCTCCACTCCGCGATCCGCGTAGCCGCGCACGATCTCGTCGGTGCGATCGGTGGACCCGTCCGAGACGACGAGGATGTGCCGGCGGCCGGCGGGATAGTCGGCGGCCGTCAGCGCGTCGAGCGTGCGCGCGATCGATCGCTCGGCGTTGTACGCGGGGATGGCGACGGTGATCTCCGGCCACTCCGCTGGATCCGCCGTCGGCGTCGGCGCGCGGCGGGTCCGCTCGCCGAGAACGACGAGGAAAAGCGGGTAGCCCAGGTACGCGTAGACGAAGAGCAGCACCGGGATCGCGATCAGGACGAGCGCCAGAGTCGTCACGCGGCGCGCCTCCCCGCGCTCGTCGACCTCGCCGCGCGGTAGACGTCCTCGTAGCGGTCGAGCCAGGGCTCGACGGCGAACTCGCGCTCGAGACGCGTGCGCGCCGCCGCGGCGCGCCGGGCCGCGGGGGCGGGGTCGAGCCGGATCGTCTGCACGGCTCCGGCGATCGCTCCCGGGTCCTCCGGGGGGACCAGCGCCGCCTCGGCATGACCGACGACGTCCGGCACTCCGCCGACGAGCGTCGCGATGATCGGGACGCAGGCGGCCATCGCCTCGAAGAGCACCATCGGTGTTCCCTCCGTGCGCGAGGAGAGCACCAGCGCGTCGAAGGCGGCGACGAGCGCGCCCGCGTCGGGAACGAGCCCGTGCCAGTCGATGCGCTCCGCGACTCCCAGCCGCGACGCGAGCGCCATCGCGCGCGGCCGCTCCACACCGTCGCCGATCACGGAGAGCACGGCTCCCGTCGCGCTCGGGTGGGCGATCGCCCGCACCGCGACGTCGAGCCCCTTCTCGTGGGTCGCGCGCCCGATCCAACCGACACGGAATCCCTCCCCGCCGATCGCCAGCCTGCGCCGCGCCTCCTCGCGCGACAGCGGCCGCGTCGGCTCGTAGGCGTTGGGCACGAGGTGAAGGCGCGCGCGACTCACCCGCGAGCGCTCGAGCGACGCCTCCATCGGTGCCGACACGGGAACGACCGCGTCGAAGCGTCGATACGCGGCGCGCTGGAGCCGCTCGTAGAGCCGGTTCTTCCAGTCGCCGCCGGTGAATCCGTGCACGGTGCTCACCGTCGGCACCCCCGCGCGGCGCGCCGCCGAGCCTCCGACGACGTCGGCGCGATAGCCGTGGGTGTGCACGATCGAGGGGCGCGACTCTCGGCAGAGCCGCGTCACCGTGCGCGACTCGCGCAGATACGACCGCCCGGGCGCCACGAGCGTCAGCGCCTCGACCCCCGACTCGCGGAGCGCGTCGAGGAATGGCGCGGCCGCGTCGGGCGAGTCGATCGTGGCGAGCACGCGCACGCGATGGCCCCGGCGGAGCTGGCCCTTCGCGAGGAGCCTGACCACGCTCTCGATGCCGCCGACCGCGCCCGGCGCGACGAGGTGCAGGATGTCGAATCGTTCGCTCACGCCCCGACGGAAGGGCAAGAAGCGCGCACCGATCAGGCACCGCTTCCCGCTGGCACGAGGCGCGCAATGTCCGACCGTCGTGAGCCTCGAACCCACCGCCGGCGCGGTCGCCGCGCCGGATCCTTCCCCGAAGTCGACCAGCCAGGTCGTCGGCCCGCCCGCGCCGCCGACGAAGCTGCGCACCCTCGACCGGTCACTCCTCGTCGGCGTCGCGTGGACCGCGGGGATGAAGTGGGCGACGCAGATCCTGAGCTGGGCGTCGACGCTCCTCGTCGCGCGGCTGCTCACCCCGGCCGACTACGGCCTCTTCGGGATGGCGATGGTGTACGCGGGCTTCGTCGCACCGATCTACGATCTCGGGCTCGGCGCGGCGATCGTGCAGCGCCACGGCGTCGGCGAGGACCGCGACGCGGTCGCCCGGTTGGGCGGGCTGTCCATCGTGTACGGTGCCGTGTTCTCGCTGCTCTCCATTCTCCTCGCGCGGCCGCTCGCGCGCTTCTACGGAGAGCCGCAGGTCGCCTGGATCGTGACGATGCTCGCCCTCGCCTTCTTCGTCACCTCCTTCCAGATGCTGCCGCGCGCGGTGCTCTCGCGCGATCTCGCCTTCCGCACGCTCGCCCTCATCGACGGCGTTGCCGCGCTCTCGCTCACCGTCGGCACGCTCGCCCTCGCCATCGCCGGCTGGCGCTATCGCGCGCTCGTCTACGGCCAGATGCTCAGCGCGGTGGTGACGACGATCGCGGCGCTCGTCTGGGCGCGCCACCGGATCGCGCTGCCGCGCGGGCTTCGCGCGCTGCGCACGGCCGTCGCCTTCGGCTGGCAGGTGTCGGCGTCGAAGATCGCGTGGTACGTGTACACCAACGCCGACTTCGCCGTCGTCGGGCGCGTGCTCGGGAAGGTCGCCCTCGGCGGCTACACCTTCGGCTGGACGATCGCGACGATCCCCGTCGACCGCGTGAGCCAGCTCGTCACGCGCGTGATGCCCAGCGTGCTGGCCGCGGTCCGCGATGACCGTGAGGCGCTGCGGCGCTACTTCCTCTCGATCAGCGAGGGGCTGGCCGTCGTCGCGCTTCCGCTCTCGATCGGGCTCGCGCTCACCGCCGACCACTTCGTGCTCCTCGCCCTCGGCGACCGCTGGCGGCCGGCGATCGTTCCCCTCGCCCTGCTCGGCGTCTATTCGGGCTATCGCTCGCTGGCGACGCTCCTCTCGCCGGTGCTCGTCGCGACGGGGCAGGCGAAGAGCAACATGCACTTCACCATCATCGCGGCGATCGTGCTTCCGGTGATGTTCTACGTCGGCGCGCGCAGCGGGGGGACCGCGGGGGTGGCCCTCGCCTGGATCGTCGGCTTCCCGCTCGTGTCGACGCCGATGTACCTGCGCACCATGCGCACCCTCGGGGTGCGCGCGGGCGACTACGTGCGCGCGCTCTGGCCGGCGCTGAGCGGAACGCTGGTGATGGCCGCCGCGGTCGTCGCCGCGCGGCTGCTCGCCGCGCCGCTCCCGCTGGCGGCCCGCTTCGCGGTCGAGGTGTCGGCGGGCATCGTCGCCTACGCCGCGGTGATGTGGACCCTCCATCGCGCGCGCCTTCTCGCGTTCCGGTCGCTGCTCCGCGAGCTCCGCCGGTAGGGGCATCCGAGGGGCGGGCACGGCCTCTGCACTTGTGGGCGGGAGAATGCACATGCCGATGACGCGAGCTCGATCGTGGATCCTTCCGGCGCTGGCCGCCGCTCTCGCTGCCTGTCATGATTCGTCGACGGGGCCGCGCACGTTAGGCGTGCCCGCGAGCGTCACCGCGGCGGGAACCTCGGCAAACACGATCCGGGTCAGCTGGTCGCGGGCGAGCAGCGCCACCGGCTACACCGTGCAGCGCGCCGGCGCCGGGAGCGACTTCGTCGACGTCGGCACCACCTCGGGCACGAGCTTCGACGACGACGGGCTCGAGCCCTCCAGCAGCTATCGCTATCGCGTCGCCGCGACGCGATCGGGGAGCACCGGTGCCTGGTCGTCCGAAGCACAGGGGACGACGCTCGGATTCGGCCGCGGCACCGCGCGGCTCTCCGGCGACATCACGAGCTCGCGTACGCTCACCGCCGACACCCTCTACGTCCTCCACGGTCCCGTGCGCGTCCGCAACGGCGCGGTGCTGCGAATCGGTCCGGGCACGAAGCTCGTCGGCGACACGAGCGTCGTCGGCAGCTCGCTCCTCATCGATCGCGGCGCGAAGATCCGCGCCGAAGGCACGGCGGCGAACCCGATCGTCTTCACCTCGCAGCGCGCGCCCGGCCGGCGGCGGCCCGGCGACTGGGGCGGTGTCTCGATCGTCGGCAACGCGCGGATCAACCTCCAGGTCCAGAACCTCCAGACCGAGGGCCCTCCGGGCGGCACCGTCGACTACGCCGGCGGCACCAACGACGACGACGACAGCGGCGTGCTGCGCTTCGTGCGCATCGAGTTCGCCGGCCAGCGCATCGAGGGGAGCCTGAAGATGAACAGCCTCTCCCTCTACGCCGTCGGCCGCGGCACGACGATCGAGTACGTCGAGACCCTCGCCGGCCTCGACGACGGGATCAAGTGGTTCGGCGGGGCGGTGAACGCGCGCTTCCTCGTCGTCTACGAGGCGCAGGACGATGCCTTCGACGTGTCGCAGGGGTACAGCGGGCACAATCAGTACGTCGTCGGCGTGACCTCGACGGTGCTCGACGGCCACGACGGCACGGGCAGCGACGACCGGAACTTCCTCGAGTCCGACGGCTGCGAGGCGGGGGTGACGGGCTGCCCGGCCAACTTCGACGCCGCGCCCTACTCGATGCCGCTCTTCGCGAACTTCGTGGCGATGGGTCCGTGGAGCTGGGACGTCGACCGTTACGGCGGGAACGGGATCCTCATCCGCCGCGGAAGCGGAGTGACGCTCGTGAACGGCGTCGTCGCGCGCTGGCCGAAGACCGCGCTCACAATCCGCGACGACTTCACCGAGACGATGCGCCAGCGCGACAGCGTGACGATCGCGAACGTCTTCATGACGCAGAACGGCGCGAACTTCGACCCCGGCGGCTCGTTCTTCGGCCAGCGCGAGAAGTTCGCCAGCGCCTCGATCGAGGAGTCCACGCTCGACGCCGCGTCGCTCTTCGTCCGCTACGAGCCCTCCACCGGCAACCTCGACTGGGGTCCTGCCGGAGGCTCGCCGATCGCGACCGGAGGGATGAACCCCTTCACCGGCCGCATCGCCGCGCGCGCGGGGAGCTACATCGTCCCGACGAGCTTCCGCGGCGCCGCCGGCAACGGCGGCACGCAGTGGTGGCGCGGCTGGACGTCGTACGCACGCAACTGATGCGGCCGTGATGTCGGCCGCGCCGCGCGATCAGCGGGTGACGAGCTCGGAATAGATCTGCTCGTACGCGTCGAGCATGCGTGCGATTCCGTGCTCCTCGAGCGCCCGCGCGCGTGCGGCGCGGCCCAGCCGCTCGCGAAGGCCGGCGTCGCCGAGCAATCGTCGCAGTGCCGCGGCGAGCGCATCCTCGTCGCCGGGAGGCACGAGCAGCGCGTGCTCGCCGTCGCGCGCCGCCTCGGGAATTCCGCCGACGCTCGACGCCACCACCGCGCGGCCGGCCATCATCGCCTCGAGCAGCGCGAGCGGGAGCCCCTCCGACAGCGACGGCATCGCGTACACGTCCGCCGCGGTGACGACATCCGCGGCGTCGGAGCGATAGCCGAGCAGTCGGACGCGATCGGCGATCCCCCGCTCGCGCGCGAAGGCGAGCAGCCGCGCCTCCTCCTCGCCCCGTCCGGCGATCGCCACGATCGTGCGCGCGCGCTCCTCGCCGCTCAGTGAGGCCAGCGCGCGGAGGAGGACGATGTGCCCTTTCACCGGGTAGAGGTTCCCCACCGCGACGACGAGCCGCTCCCCGGCGCCGAGCCCGAGCTCGCGGCGGACGCGCTCGCCGTCCCCCCGGCGCTCCGGCACGCCGTTAGGCACGACGCGCGCCCGCCCTGGGCGCAGACGAAGCGTCCGCTCGAGCTCCCGCGCCGCCGACGACGACACTCCGACCACCGCGCCCGTCAGCCTCGCCGCGATGCCGAGCGCGATCCGCCGCTGGAGCTTCCCCGCGTAGTAGCGGCCGCCGTGCATCGTCAACACGTGCGGGATCCGCGCGATGCGCGCGGCGCCCGCTCCGTACACGCCCATCGTGAACTCGTGGCTGTGCGCGATCTGCGCGCCGCGCCGGCGGAGCATCGTCGCGATCCCGCGCAGGCAGCGCAGGTCGGCCAGTCCGCGCATCGAATACGTCTCGGGCGCGAACCCGCGCGCCCTGAACTGCTCGCCGAGCCATGGATTGCGGTCGTCGGGGCCGATCGGGATCACCTCGTGCCCGCGCGCGCGAAGCCCTTCGGCAAGGTCGAGCAGCATGTGCTCCGCCCCGCCCGGCCCTCCCGTCTCGTTGAGCAGCGCGATGCGGAGCGCGCTCACCTGCCGCGGACCCAGTTCAGTGTCTCGTGCACGAAGGGACGCGGATCGTCGAGATGCAGCACCTCGTTCCGTCCCGGCGCGAGCGTCGCCGCGACGAACTCGCCGATCGCCCGCAGGCGGCCGGGCATGTCCGGCGGCAGCGACAGACGCCGGCGCGACCGGCGCAGCCGCGTCAGCAGCTGGTCGACGTCGCCCCACCACCACCGGTTTCGCGCTCCGACGCGGTAGCCCGTCACCGCGGCGGGCTGCTCGTTCATCGCCGCCCTCACGAGCAGCGCCGGAAAGTCGACCCCCGCGTCGATGGCGAGCTGCAGCGATCCCCAGAAGCGGCCGTTCACCTCCATCAGATACGGCGTCCCCGTCGCCGCGTCGAGCTTGTACTCGACCATCGCGACCCCGCGCCAGCCGAATCGCTCGAGCAGCGACTCCGACTTCGCCACCAGCGCGTCGTCCGCCGCGACGCTCTCGCTGTACACGCTCACCCCGCCGGCGGGCGGCTTCTCGCGCAGCCGCCGATGGGCGAAGCGCGCGACGGTGCGGCCGTCCCAGCGCAGCAGGAAGATCCCCTGTCCCGGGCCTACGATGCGCCGCTGCACGAGCAGGGGGAACGCGCTCGCCGGCAGCTCTCCGGCGATTCGCATCAGCTCCGCCGCGTCGGCGGCGTGCCGGACGTCGTGTTTCGCTGCGCTCCCCGCTCCCGCGCTCACCGACCGCGACGGCTTCAGCACCACCGGGTAGCGCAGAAGCCGGGCGACCTCCGCCGTCAGCTCCTCCCGGCGTGCGACGTTGATCGCCTCGGGT
Source organism: Gemmatimonadaceae bacterium (assembly GCA_013361935.1). Lineage (GTDB taxonomy): Bacteria > Gemmatimonadota > Gemmatimonadetes > Gemmatimonadales > Gemmatimonadaceae > JABFXC01. The sequence goes on along the minus strand of JABFXC010000039.1, from coordinate 21,935 downwards.
ACCGCGATGCCGATCGCCCGTGCTTCGGCGAGTACGCGCGCCTTGTCCGAGATCGCGCTGAACTGCTCGAAGTCGACGAAGGGGATCGTCACGCCATCGAACTGCGCGCGAGCGGGCAGCACGGCGAGGAGCGAACCCTCGGTCACCGGCACGAGCACCTCGGCGCCAAGACTCCGCGCGAGGGCGGCAAGCGCGTCGACGTGCGCCGCGGGAGCCGCCAGCGCCTCGGGTATCGCGTGGTCGGCGCGCGCGAACCTCGACGAGCCGGCGAGCGAGCGGCCGCTCGCCGACGCGACGTGGACGCGGTGCCCCGCGCGACCGAGCGAGCGGACCAGCGCCAGCGCCGACCGCTGCTCGCCGTCGGTGACGAGGATCGTTCGCGCGCTCACCCGGCGACGAGGCCGGCGATCCGCATCGCGAACCCGTCGCGCGACACCTCGCCGGGGACATCGAGCCGCGGGATCGCGTGCGCATCGCGCGGCGGCCGCGCGCTCCATCCTCCCTCGATCAGCAGCGCGCCCGCGTACCCGCACTCGCGCACCGCGACCTCCACGTGCGCCGAGCACCTGCCGTACGGGTAGGCGAGCCACGGAAGCGCAGCCCCGAGCTCGGCGATCATCCATTCGAGCGGCCGCGTGAGCTCGTCGCCTAACGCGTCCGGGGGCAACTCGGCGAGGTTCGGGTGGCTCCACGCATGCGATGCGATCGCGATGTGCCGCATCGCCGCCCGCAGCTCCTCCACCGTGGCGCATCGCGCGTGCGCCGGCACCTCGCGCGTGGCGATCCCCCGCCGCTTCGCCTCGGCGCGCACCTTCGCGTCCTCGCCGCGGCAGACGGTGAGGGCGAGCTCGCGGAATGCGCCGCGGTCACCCTCGACGGCCAGCGCATCCCACCAGAACTCGCCACCGCCGACGAAGGCGGGCGGAACGAACATCGTCGCCGGCATTCCCCGCCTCGCCAGCTCCGCCACCCCGGCCGTCACCGCGCCGCGATAGCCGTCGTCGAAGGTGACGACCGCCGCGGGGCGCGCCGTCCGCTCCGCGCGGCCGAGCACCGCGTCTAGCGGGATGACGTCATGCGTCTCGCCGAGGATGTCCAGCTGCGCCGCGAACTCTCGCTGCGGAAGGTGCAGCGAGCGGTCGCCGGCGATCGGCTCGCCATCGGGCACGATGTTGTGATAGCCGAGCACGACCACCTCTCCCCGCCGCGCGCGCCGCGCCAGCGCGGTGAGCCCCGTGCCGACCACCGTCCGCTCGACCGCGCGCTTGGCGAGCGAGCGTACTCCGGCTGTGCGCGTCATGCCGCCGGCACCCGCTCGTTCCCCATCCGCGCGATCTTCTCCGTCGCCGCGACCAGCCCGACGAGCACGTAGAGGAAGGTGAAGTACTGCGCCGAGATGAAGAACTGCGCGAAGGCGTAGCCGAGGAAGGCGCCGGTGAGCGCCTGCGCGCAGGCCGCGACGCGCGGATCTCCACCTCGCTCGCGCGCGACCCGGTTCACCCGCGCCAGCGACCGGAACGCCAGCGCGAGCATCCCGACGAACGCCGCGAACGCGAACAGTCCGCCCTCCGCCGCGATGTGGATGTAGGCATTGTGCGCCACCGACCACTTCGTGCTCAGGTGCAGCTCTCGGCGGTGCCGTGCCATCGTCGACAGCTCCCCCTCGGCGACCGGAAACGCGTCCGCCCCGACGCCGAGCGCCGGATGCTCGCCGACGTAGCCGAGCCCGCGCTTCCAGATCTCCATCCGCCCGTCGTAGGTGTTCCCCGCCCAGTTGTAGTCGCTCTTCGGGTGCAGCATCGTCTGCATCATCTGCCAGTAGCGATCGGTGCCCGTGGCGAGGAGCAGCAGCATCCCGCCGATGACCGCCCCGGCGCGCACCCGCGCCGGCAGCGCGCGGTAGCGGACGAGCAGGTAGAACGACACCACCACGAATGCCAGAAACCCGCCCCGCGACCCGCTGCGAACCAGCGTGACGACGAAGATCCCCAGACAGGCGACGGCGAAGGTGGTGCGCAGCCGTCCGCTCCCCCGCCGGAGCATGAGCACCGCGAGCGGGATGCTGCTCACGATCAGCAACGCGAGGTCGTTGACGTCGTAGTAGCGCAGCCGCCCGAGACGACCCGTCGGCTCGACCTGCACCGTGACCAGGATGTAGACGGAGAAGATCGCCGCGCCCGCGAGCAGCACCGCGATGAGAACCTCGATGTCGCGCACGCCGCGCGCCGCGCCGGCGATGAGCACCGCGAGCATGATCGAGGGAATGAAGTCCCGCGCCAGGAAGGCGATGCTCCCCCCCGGCCAGATGCTCACCGGCGCGCCGATGGCGAGGATGACGAGCAGCACGACGGCCATGCCTAACGTCGCGGAGCGCAGCGCCGCGAGCCGGCGGCGGCTCCCAGTGTCGAGGGCGAAGAGCAGCGCGGCGAGCAGCGTCGTCGTGATCGTCGGGCGGATGATCCCCAGCGGCGCGAAGAGATCCTGCATCCGCCACACCGCCGTCAGCAGCGCCAGCGCGAGCACGCCGATCAGCGCGTCGGGCCGTGGCTCGCCGAGCCGTGCGGCGGCGTGCGCCGCGAGCGGCCGCGGCGTCGTCATTCCGATCGGCCGTACGTCCGTCGTCACCGGCCGGCGCCCGCGCGCGAGCGCGCCACCGTCGCGGCGACGGCGTCGAGCAGCGTCGCGCCGTCGCGCTCCCAGTTGTAGCGATCGAGCACCGCCCTCCGGCCCGCCTCGCCCCGCGTCGCCCGCGCGTCCGGTGACGACAGCCGCTCCACTGCCGCGACGAGCGAGGTCGCGTCGCGCGCGGCGAACACTTCGCCCGCCCCCGTCTCCCGAACGATCCGCGCAGCGGGGATCGCGCTCGACGTCACCACCGGCAGGCCGGCGGCCATGTAGTCGAAGAGCTTGTTCGGGATCGTGCTGTTCCAGAGCGCGCTCGCATGGTGCGGCACGACGCCGACGTCCGCCCGGGCGACGACGTGCAGCGCCTCGTCGCGTCGCACGTAGCCGGTGAACCGCGCGGCGTCCTCGCCGAGACCGAGGGTGCGCGCCCGCGCGCGAAACAGCTCCGCGTCGCGCCCGTCGCCGATGATCGTCGCTCGCGCCTTCACCCCGCGTCCGCGCAGCAGCGCGACGGCGTCGAGCAGATCGCCGACGCCGCGCGGGATCTCGAGCAGCCCGAGGTACACCAGCTCGAGCGTACCATCCTCCGAGCGCGCGGGCCGGATCCCCTGCGCGTGCGAGCGCGGCGGCGTGTTCGACACGACATGCACTCGATCGCCGCCGGCGCCGAGCGCGCGCACCCGCGCGGCGGATTCCTCGACCACCGTGAGCACCGCGTCGAGGCGCGGCACCACCCAGCGCTCCACCGCGGCGACGAGCTTCGGGTTGCGCAGCAGGAAGTCGAGCGGCCGGTGCCGCCCGGCGTCCCACGTCTCGCGCGTCATCGCCGGATAGTTCTCGGCCATGTCGAGCAGCACCGGCACGCCCCGCCTCCCGCCGACGCCGATCGCGGTCGGCGCGAGCGGAAGGTCGCGCACGATGATCGCGTCCGCGTTCGCCTCGCGCACCACCGCGTCGAGGTGCGCGATCCAGCGCGGATTGAAGAACGCCGGAAAGCTCGTCGCGCGGTCGACGACGCGTGGGGCCATCGGGAGCGGCGCCATCCGGTGCACGACACCCTCGGCGAGCGTCTCGCGGAGCGGCACGCGGCCCTCGCGATTGCGCGCCGCGATGTGCACCTCGTGGCCGGCGTCGGTGAGCGCGCGGCAGATCTTCTCGACGCGCACGTCCCACGGATAATCGTCGTCGCGCAGGTAGACGACGCGGAGCCCGCGCGTGCCGGTTGCGCCCGCCTGGCGCGCCTCGCCCGCCGCCATCGTCGCGCTCATGGAATCAGACGCACGATCCGCGGTCCGAGCGCACGCGTGAGCGCGAGCGGCAGCTTCTTCCAGATGCGCGGACCCCACGAGTAGCTCGAGTCCTTCGGCGACGGCGTCGCCGCCGCCTCGCCGGAGGGGCTGAACTCGTACCAGTAGAGCGGCTCGTCGCGGCTCCCCCAGTGCTTCTTGAACTCGTGCGTCCCGCTGTTCGGCGTGCTGCGGCCGAAGTTGAAGGTGTGGCAGCCCGCGTTCGCCGCGCGCTCGATGAGCGCCCAGTAGAGGCCCATGTTCGGCTTCGCGTCGTCGAACTCGCGCAGCGCCGACGCCCAGGTGATCTCGAACTCGCCGTTCCACTGGAAGCCCGCTCCCGCCGCGACCGGACGGTCGCCGAGGTAGGCGCACGCGAAGATCGAGTCGTCCGGAAAGGTCGCCGCGATCTCCTCGAAGAGCCTTCGCCCGTGCGTCGGCGTTCCGAGGAAGCGCATGTGCCGCGAGAACACCTCGTGGAAGCCGCCGATCTGGTCCGCGCCGAACTCCACCACCACGCCGCTCTTCTGCGCCTTCCGGATCCGGTTGCGCAGCGACCTCGGCACCGCGCTGAATACGGCCTCGGCGTCGCCGGGCACCAGGTCGAGCACCGTCGTCACCTTCCGGTGCGACACGGCGAGATCGAGGGGCTGCTCGTGGCGGGAGCGAAGCTCGAGCAGCTTCACCTCGTCGCGCCGCGCCAGGCACACGGCGTGGCTCGCGAGCGCACGCACGGCGTGCTCGCTGCCTAACGGCCCGCCGTAGTTCAGGAAGGGCACGGACACGAGGAAATGCCCGAAGAGCGCGCTCTTCACGCGCACGAGTGGAAGCACTCCTTCCAGCTCGCCGTCGCCGTCGCGCGCGCAGAGATACAGGCACTCGTGTCCGAGCGCGTGCTCCATCACCCGCCGCCATCCCGACAGATGGAAATGCGTCCAGCCGGGCTGAGACCGCACGAACTCGTCCCACTCGCCGCTGGTCCCGCTGAACGCGCCGATCCGCAGCGCGCTCAGCGCGCGCCCGCTCCCGGTGATCGCGGGCGCTTCGCTCACCGCGCCGCCTCGCTCGCGTTCGCCGCGCTGATCGACGTGAAGCTAAACCGCTGCAGCAGCCGCTCGACGCGCTCCTGCGCCACGTCCAGCCCCCGATAGTGCCGCAGGCGGGTCAGCGCGCGAACGGGGAGGCGCGGCTGTCCGGGATCGATCTCCCACGGATGGATGTAGAACACCGCGGGCACTCCGCGCCGCTCGCGCTCCGCGAACGCCCGCTCGATCAGCCCGAAGGGAAATTGCCGCAGATATCCACCCCCCGCCGCCGGCACCCGCACGCCGAGCACGTCGAGCGTGGTCAGTGGATACTCGCGCAGCGCACCCGCCTCACGGTCGATCACGAACGGGTGCGTCGGCGCGCCGGGATAGCCATAGCCCGCGCGCCGAATCGGGAAGATGCTCGAGTCGTACTCGTACCCTTCCTCGAGCAGCACGTCGAACGCCTCTTCACCCCCGGGACGAATCGAGAAGCTCGGCGCGCGATAGCCGACCACCGGCATGCCGACCACGTCCTCGATCGCCGCCTTCGCGTCGCGCACGTCGGTGCGGAAGTCGTTCAGCGACGCGCTCGTCACCCGCCGGTGCCAGAACCCGTGCGACGCGATCTCGTGTCCAGCGTCCGAGATCAGCCGCAGCAGCTCGGGATGCCGGCTCGCCAGCCAGCCGACCACGAAGAACGTTCCCGTCGCCCGATGGCGATCGAGCATATCGAGCAGCACGTCGACGTTCCGCTCCACGCGGCTGGGAAGCTGGTCCCACTCCGAGCGCTTGACCACGGGCTCCAGCGCGTTCGCGTGGAAGTGCTCTTCGACGTCGACGGTGAAGTAGTGGTGGACTGGGCGCGCGGCGCCAACCGGCATGGGCTTCGGGGTTGCGGCTGATGGTGGCGATCTCGATGTAGCCCCCATCACAAACGCACGTCCGGTACCAGTCCCCCCGCCCCTCCGCCCTCCCTTACCGCCGCGTCGCCGGGGGCTCGAGCAGGATCGCCGCCTCCCCCGCGCGGAGCATCAGACGGTCGAGCGGCGCGCCGACCGTCCCGTCCGGCAGCAGGGGCCGGTAGATCCCGTCCCTCACGAAGGGCACCTGGACCGCGGTCTCGTCGCCGAAGCTTCCGGTCCCGTCCGCATCCGCCGGCCGGACGAGCACCACCGCACGCTCGAGCTCGCGCATCCAGATCCGCGCGCGACCCTTCCCAGTGGGCGCGTTCACCTCGTAGCCGATCTTCCGCGCGCTCACCGGCGCACCCAGGTCCGTCTCGATTCCGGCGATCCAGCGCTCGGCGTAGGGCCGGTCCCACTTCGGCCCGGGATTGAACGCGACCGCGTCCGGATGTGCGGCCGACACGAGCATCCAGTAGCTCGCCAGCAGGAAGAGCTCCCGCCGCGCCTCCGGCGACGCCGAGTTCCCCGACGTGAACGACGCCGGCAGCTCCCGCGCGGGGCTCGCGTCGACGATCGCTCCGTCGGCGACGATCTGCTCGAGGAAGCGCCACCGCTCTTCCGTCTGCGGGCTCGTCGCGTCGATCATGTGCTCGCCGTGCGTGCCCCCGGCCGCCGCGATCATCGCCCGGTCCCACGCGTCATGCCACTCGGCGGTGTTCAGCAGCAGTCGCCGCTCGCCGCCAGACGCGCGCCGCACCTCGCCGAGCAGCGCGACGATGTCGCGCTGATAGTCCTCCCACCGCGAGAACTCGCGCGTCGGCACGGCGCGAATCACCTCGAAGTCGCCGGAGCCGTGCTCGTCGACGAAGAGGCCGTCCGCGTCCGCGGCGAGCGCGGCGAGCCTCGCCGCATGATAGGCGCGCGCTCCCGCGTCGCCCGGGTTCGTCACCCATCGCCGCTGCGTCCAGATCTTCACCGTCACCCTGCAGGCGCTCGTCGGCGGCGCGGGCGGGGGACACAGTCGCGCGTCGTGCAGCAACGCGCGCTCCATCTCGCGGTCGGGATGCGCAGCGTACCAGCGCGTCATGTCCGCGTAGTACGAGACGCCCGGATCGTCGCGCTTCTCCTCCCCCGGAAGGGTGACCGTCCAGAGCAGCGCGTAGCGATAGATGCGCATCGTCGGGTTGCGCCGGCGGTACTCCGGCACCGACACCGAATCGCCACGATCGAGCACGACGCGATCGAAGTGCGCGGCCGCCCAGTCGTACTCGCGCGCGCGCGTCGCCGCGTCGCCCTGATACGCGATCCGGTAGTCGCTCACCATCGTCCGCGCGTGCGGCCAGTGCGGCGACGTCGCCCCTGCGCTTCCCGCCACATGCGCAGCGGGCGCGGCCTGCGGCGACGCGGGCGACGACATGGGCGTCGCGCACCGGAGCAGCGCCGCGAGCAGGAGCGGCGCCTCTCGCGGCAGGAAGATCGGGCTCATGCCCGCGGTCAACGCAAATCGAACGCCGGGTGCGCCCGGCGTCTCGTCAGCGCTCCGCGATCGGCGTCGCGATGAGCCCCAGCGGCACTCTCCGAAGCCCCGGCCACTCGCGACGTTCTCCCCGCGCGCCGTGGATCGCGAGCTGTCCGGACACGCCCCCGTCGAGCAGCACCGCGTCGCGGCAGCCGAGCGCGCCCATGAGGGCCGCCATCTCCGGTGTCGTGAGACCGAAGGGGAGGAGCTCCAGCGCGCCACCCAGTCCCTCGAAGCGCGTCAGCGCGACCAGCACTCGCCCGTCGGGGAGCGTCCCCAGCGCGAGCCGCGCGTCGCGATGCGCGACGTCGACACCGCGCCCCGCGGCGCGCAGCGGCGCCGGGACCTCGCCGCCGACGAGCAGCGCGGGATACGACTGGAAGGCCTCGCGCACGCGGCCGGCGCGTCGCACCGAATCGATGTGCGCGGCCGCGACGATCGCGACCCGACCCTCGGCGTCCACCACCACCGCCGGCGCGAGCGGCGCGGGCCGCGCGCCCTGGAGCTCGCGTCCATCGCGGACCACCCACCCCCATGCACCCCCGACGTCGAACTGGCCCGCGTTCAACGCGAGCAGCGCGTCGTCCGGCGCATCGGCGATCGTCCAGCGCGCCTCGAGCGGCGGAAAGTCGGCGCGCGCTCCGGCGAGCCGCAGCGCCGCGCGCCGCGGATCGACGCGAGCGAGGATCACGCGGATGTGCTTCGCCTCGCCCATGCCCTCGAGCGAGAGCTCTCCCCACGAGATGGCGGCGCTGCTGTCGCGCCAGCGCACTGCCGCGGCGAGCGCGGGGAGAGAAGCCGTCCAGCGCGACGGTGCATCCGCGGAGCGCCACCACTCCACCGAACGTCCGTCCACCACGGCCTGGATCGTCGACGCGGGAAGCGCCGCGGATGTGTCGCGCGGTCCCTCGGCTCCACTACGCACCATCGCCACGCCGCCGGCGAGAAGCGCACCGGCGAGCGTGGCGATGAGCGCGATCCGGGTGCGCACCGGCGATCAGTCCGGAAGCGTTCCCGCCTCCCGGAGCCGCTGCGCCGCCGCGATGATCTCGGCGCGGTGATGCTGGAGCACCGCGCAGTCCGGCGCGGTGAAGGCGCGCGTGCAGCTCGTCGTCTCCGTCCCGCGCATCGCCGGGATCGCGAAGTAGTACACCACCTGCTCGCGCGCGAGATCGTAGTCGCCAGTCGACATCCCCGCGCCCGCCGCGCCGTCGATGGTCGGCTGCTTGCCGACGCCCATCCGCTTGAGGTTCCGGACGTACGTCTGCGCCTCGATGGTGTCCTGCACCTGCTGCGTCGCCGCCGGGCCGAGCACGAGCTGTCCCTTCTCCTGCACGATCGGCCGGACCATCACCGCCGCCGGCGGCTGCGTGCGCGAGGGCTGGGGCGTTGGGCCGCAGCTCTGCATTCCCTTCGCCGCCTTCTGCGCCTTGCCGCTGTTCGCCGCCATCTTCTGGCGGTCGGCGTCGCTCACGTTGCTCATCGACACCCCGGTGAGCTTCTCGACCTCCCGGCGGATCCGCTGCTGCTCGGCGACGTTGCCGCTCTTCTCCGCCGCCTTCGCCTCGCGCTCGAGCTTCTCCATCTTCTTCTCGAACTCGTCGCGCTCCGCCGGCGACATGCTCTCCATCTTCTGCGCCATCGCCATTCCGTTCATCTGCACCGACGCGGGCTGATTCTGCGCGGCGGACATCATGTCCTGGCTGTACGGCGTCACGCAGGCGGCGTACTCCTCCTGCTGGCGCTTCGCCTTCGCCTGCGACTCCCCGTAGGCGCGCCAGCGCTTCACGTACGCGTCGAGATCGGCGACGGGCTTCGCGTTGGCCTTCAGCGCCTTGCTGCTGATGTCCTCCGCGCTCTTCGCCTCCGCGGCCATCCCCTTGAGGAGCTGCGCGACGCGGTCCTCGGTCATCGGCGCGCGGCCGTTGTTGGTGCTCGCCGCCTGCTCCTTGTCCCCGCCGACCTTCTTCTCCACCGCTTTCTTCACCTTGCTGCGGATGGAGCCGAACTGCGCCGACGCGGTCGGAGCGAGCGCGGCGGATGCGAGGACGAGCGTGAGGCTGGCGATCGTCAGGCGCTTGTGATGCGGCATCAGCTCAGGCCCCCACTTTCAGCGCCACCGCGCCGGCGACGCTGGGCGCCAGGCCGGTGCTGGAGGTCGTGGTGCTGCCGCAAACGGGATTCGACATGTGCTCCTCGGGGGGAAGGATGTGGACCGGCCACTGTGACATCATCGAGGCGGCAAATCTCCCGCCCGCCGGGGTGCCGCGCCAGATGGACGACCGATCTACCTCGTTCGTCAGCCCTGCGGCGAGGCGAGCACTCCCTCGGCCACCTTCAGCGCTCCGGTCGCGGAGTCGATCAATCCGTTCCGCTCGTCCTCGACGTCGGTCGCCTGCGTGTAGACGTCGCCCGCGAAGCCGCGCGCGCGCAGCTCGCGCTTGAACGCGCGGATGCGCGCCGTGCGCTCCTCCGCATCCTTCGGCCCGCCGTAGTCGGAGAAGCCGAAGCCGCCCCACTCGCTGACGACGAGCGGCACGTGGCCGCGCATGAAGAACGGGTCGCCGACGATCAACGGCTCCGCGGCCACGCCCTCCAGATCACCGGCCACCAGGCGGTCGAGCACCTCGCGCCAGCGCTCGAGGTCCGGCGTGTAGATGTGCACCGTCAGCAGGTCCGACTTGAGCCGCCCCTCCCACGAGATGTGGTGCCAGCCGTCGTTGTCCACCACCAGGAACTGCGGATAGCTCACGCGCAGGAAATGATAGGTATCGACGATGTAGCGGCGCGTCTCCGCGCTGGTCGCGATGTCCTGCGCTCCCCAGTCCTCGTTGTACAGGCTGACGATGCACACCGACGGGTGCGTCTCGATCACCGAGAGCATCCGCAGCAGCTCGGCGTGATGGTTCGCCCGACTCTGCTGGCTCGAGCGGTGCGGGCTCGGCACCTCCACCCAGAGCAGCATCCCCATCTCGTCGGCGAGGTTGTAGATGCGCGGGTCGATGCCGGCGATGTGCACGCGCACCAGGTTGCATCCCAGTCGCTGCATCGCCGCGAAGTGCGCGCGCATCGCCTCGTACGTCGCGTCCGCCGGCTGGTAGAGGATGCCGTCGATGTAGACGCCCTCGTTGTTGAGGAAGACGCAGCACCCGCGCGACTCCACCTTCCGCAGCCCGAAGTGGCTCTGCACCTGCGCGCTGTACCCGTCTCCGTCGATCAGCTCCGCGACCAGCAGATAGAGGTTCGGCTCCATGTGCGACCAGAGCTTCGCGCCGGGGATCTCCATCGGCAGCCGCTGCTGCTTCTGTCCCGCCTCGAGCCGCAGCGGGAAATCGGAGGTCGCGATCGCCCGCGACCCGTCGCCGTCGCGCTCGAAGACGCTCAGCCGCACCGTGTACTGCCCCGGGTCGTGGATGCGCGTCGTCACGTTGAAGCGCGCGAAGCGATCCTCCACCGTGGCGACGACCCCGATCCGCGAGCGCAGCCTGTTCCGCTCGACGACCTCGAGCCAGATGCTCCGCACCGCGCCGGTGTACGTCTGGTACCAGATCCCCCCGCGCTTGTAGATGCGCGATTCCTGCTTCCCGCGCGGCAGGTCGGCGTCGAGCGAATCCTCGACGCGCACCGTGAGGCGGTTCACCGGCTGCAGGATCGAGTCGGGCAGCTCGTACGAGAACGACGTGTACTCGCCGTAGTGCACCTCCTCGTCCTCGATCGTCCGCAGTGGGTGCCCGTTCAGCCACACGCGCGTCTCGTAGCCGCAGGCGCCGAAGGTGATCTGGAACATCGAGCGCTCGGGAAACGACGAGCGGTCGGGAAGCGTGAGCTCGCGCTCGTACCAGGCGACGACCTTGTCCTCCCACGGCCGCACGGGCGCGCCGGCCGGCGCCTGCTCCTGGTTCTCCTTCTGCTCGACCTTCGCCCGCGCGAGGTGCGACTCGACGGAGCCCGGCCACACGGCGACGTCGGAGTAGTTGTGCGCGATCGCCCAGCCCTCGGCGATCCCGCGATCCTCGAGATCGAGATCGAACTTCCACTCGCCGTCGAGCAGCTGATAGAAGTTCCGCCGCCGCACCGCGCGCGGCAGCGGATTCTCCAGCGGCGGCGCATACGGGGAGTGCTCCTCGAGAACCTGGGCCGAGGAGAAGTTGACGGCGTCCGCGTCGGTCATGCGATGGAGCTACGCCAGAGGCGCGCCACGCGGTCTCACGGCCAGCCCGTCTGCGGCAGCCCCGGCGTGATCCGCAGCGCGTTCCGGTAGTAGACCTTCTTCAGCACCTCGTCCGGCAGGTCGATCCCGTAGAGCTTCCAGAAGGCGTGGTACGGGCGGTAGTAGTCGAAGTAGTCGTCCCGCGTCTCGAACACGCGCCAGTAGTACGGGTACTCCTCCGGCTGGAAGGAGTCCTTCCCGAAGAGGATGCGGTCCTGGTAGCGGACGAAGAAGTCGTGCGCCGCCCGCGGCTGTCGCCCGATGTCGTAGAGCACCGCGCCGACCTCGGTGTACACGTTAGGCATGTCGAGCAGCTTCGCCAGCCGCGGCAGGTCGTTCGCGTGCCACCCCATGTGCGCGATGACGAAGGTCGTCTTCGGGTTGCGGCGCAGCATGTTGTCGCGCTCCGTCATCAGCTCCTCGAAGCTCGGGAACTGCTCCGGCGGATAGCGGCGCCGCGGAAAGAGCGCGAGCTCCAGCCACCGCTCGTTGTGGTAGTCGATGGGCTGCCAGAACTCCTCGGGATCGGCGGTGTGGATGAACACCGGCAGCTTCAGTCGCGCGCAGGCGGCCCACACCGGATCGAGCGCTGGATCGTCGATCCGCAGCCGCGTCCCGTCCGCCTTCCTGATCGACAGGCCGAGCTCCTTCCCGATCTCGCCCACGCCAACGGCGCCCGCGGCGACGTCCGCCTCGAGCTGCGCGACCGCCTTCTCCGCCCATCCCGGACCGACGTTGCGGAAATCGATGCCCGCGAGGATGCGGACGCGATCCTTCATCGCCCCGGACGCGCGGATCGCCGCGGCGCTCCGGCGCACCGGCTCCCCGGACATGTCGTTCGCGACGACCATCACGCGGACGTTGATTCCGTCGAGCGCGCTGCCTAACCGCGCGAGGCTGTCGGCCGACTCGAGCCAGCTCCCGCGCGGATGGCCATGGAAGTCGATCGCCGGGTACTTCGCGCGCGGCACCGCGTGCTCCGCCGTCACCAGCGTCGACCGCGGCCGGTAGTCGAGGATGCTCGGCGGCGGCAGCTCCGGCGCCTGGCAGAGCCGCGGCCGGATCTCGGTCATCCCGGGCGGGCACTCCTCGCCCGCCCCGATCTGGACCGGGCCGCGGGTGGCGGGTGCGTTAGGCTGCTGCGCGCCCGCCCGCGCTCCGGCGAGAGCGAGGGCGCAGAGTGCGGCGGTGATGACGCGGCTCATGGGCTGGTTTTTCGGGTTCTGTTCGGGCACGGATTCTGCCTCTCAACGGAGTCTACTCACCGTTCCCGAACTCAGCGACCGAGGTGCGACCATGACCGACCGCAGAACGCAGCAGGACGCGGAGCAGAGCAACACGATCAAGGATCCCGACCAGTGGACCACCGGCGCCGAGCCGATGACAGGCGCCCAGCGCTCCTATCTCCATACCCTCGCCGAGGAAGCGCGCGAGGAGGTCGACGACGATCTGACGAAGGCCGAGGCGTCGAAGAAGATCGACGACCTGCAGGAGAAGACCGGGCGGGGAAAGTAGAATACGAGAGGGGCGATCGCTGTTCGCGATCGCCCCTCTCGTATTCCGATCGACAGTACGGTCGCCGGTCGTTCCGCGAAGCGGAGAGCCTACTCCTCGTCCCCGTCCCCCTCGTCCCCGCCGTCTTCCGCGCCCTCGACGTCGGCGCCGACCTCCACCCCCTCGTCGTCGTCCGGCACCATCCGCGCGACGTCCACTACCACGTCCTGCTCGTCGAGGTTCACGAGCTTCACGCCCTGCGTGTTCCGGCCGGCGACGCGGATCCCCTTCACCGGCATCCGGATCACCACGCCGTGCTCGGTGATCAGCATCAGCTCGTCCTCGGGGAGCACTTCCTTGATCGAGACCGCGTTCCCCGTCTTCACCGTGCGGTTCACGGTGATGATCCCCTTGCCGCCGCGCTTCTGCACGCGGTACTCGTCGATCGGCGAGCACTTGCCCATCCCCTTCTCGGTGACGACGAGCAGGTTCGCCTCACGCTTGATCACCACCATCCCGATCACCTCGTCGTCCATCCCGAGCTCGATCCCCTTCACCCCGGTCGTGTCGCGACCCATCTCGCGCACGTCGCTCTCGTGGAAGCGGATCGAGAGGCCGTGCTTCGTCGCCAGCACGATGTCGTTCGTGCCGCTCGTGATCTGCACGTCCATCAGCTCGTCGTCCTTCTCCACCTTCACCGCCTTGATCCCGTTGCTGCGCGGGTTCGCGTACTCGGAGAGCGCGGTCTTCTTCACCGTGCCGCCGACGGTCGAGAAGAGAAGGAACTGCGTCTCGCTGAACTCGCGCACCGGGACGATCGCCTTGACGAGCGTGTCCGGGGTGACGTTGATCAGGTTGACCACCGGCTTCCCCTTCGCCGCGCGTCCCGCCTGCGGGATCTCGTGCACCTTGAGCCAGAAGCAGCGCCCGTCGTCGGTGAAGACGAGCAGGTAGTCGTGCGTGCTGGCGATGAAGAGGTGCTCGATGAAATCCTCGTCCTTGAGCCCCGCCCCGTTGTTGCCGCGCCCGCCGCGCCGCTGCCGCTTGTACGTGCTCGTCGAGGTGCGCTTGATGTACCCCGAGTGGGAGATGGTCACGACCATGTCCTCCTCGGCGATCAGGTCCTCGATCGTGAACTCGCCCTCGTCGCTCGTGATCTCCGTGCGGCGCTTGTCGCCGAACTTCTCGACGACGGTGTTCAGCTCCTCCTTCATCAGCGCCATGCGCTTCGGCTTGCTCTCGAGCAGCTCGCGCAGCCCCTTGATCGTCGCGCGGACCTCCTTCAGCTCCTGCTCCAGCTTCTCGATCTCGAGGCCGGTGAGCTTCGCGAGGCGCATGTTCAGGATCGCCTCGGCCTGCCGCTCGGAGAGCTTGAAGCGACGCTGCAGCTGCGCGCTCGCCGTCGGCGTGTCTTCCGCCGCGCGGATGACCTTGATGACCGCGTCGATGTTGTCGACGGCGATCTTCAGACCCTCGAGGATGTGCTCGCGCTCGAGCAGCTTGTCGAGCTCGAACTGCGCGCGCCGGACGATCACTTCATGGCGGTGCGCGATGTAGTGCTCCAGCGCCTCCTTCATCCCCATGATCTTCGGGACGAGGCGGCGCGTCGTCGCGTCCGGCACCAGCGCGAGCATGATGACGCCGAACGTCGACTGCATCGCGGTGTGCTTGTACAGCTGGTTCAGCACCACCCGCGGGATCGCGTCGCGCTTCAGCTCGATCACCACGCGCATCCCCTCGCGGTCCGACTCGTCGCGCAGGTCGGAGATCCCCTCGAGCTTCTTGTCGCGCACCAGCTCGGCGATGTTCTCGACGAGCTTCGCCTTGTTGACCTGGTACGGGATCTCGGTGATGACGATCTGCGACTTGCTCGACGACTCCTTCTCCTCGATCACCGCCCGCGCGCGCATCACGATGCGGCCGCGGCCCGTCTCCTGGTAATCCTTGATCCCCTGCCGCCCGTAGATGAAGCCGCCCGTCGGGAAGTCGGGACCCTTCACGATCTTCCGCAGGTCGCCGAGCGTCGTCTCGGGATCGTCGATCAGCGCGATCGTCGCGTTGACGATCTCGCGCAGGTTGTGCGGGGGGATGTTCGTCGCCATGCCGACCGCGATCCCGCTCGATCCGTTCACGAGCAGGTTCGGCAGGGCGGCGGGGAGCACCGTCGGCTCCTCGAGGCGGTCGTCGAAGTTCGGCGCGTAGTCGACGGTGTTCTTGTCGATGTCCGAGAGCATCTCCATCGCGATCGCCGTCAGGCGCGCCTCGGTATACCGATAGGCCGCCGCCGGGTCGCCGTCCACCGAGCCGAAGTTCCCCTGGCCGTCGACCAGCGGGTAGCGCAGCGAGAAGTCCTGCACCATGCGCACGAGCGCGTCGTAGACGCTGCTGTCGCCGTGCGGGTGGTACTTGCCGAGCACGTCGCCTACCACCGTCGCCGACTTCTTGTACGGACGCCCGGGCACGAGCCCGAGCTCGTTCATCGCGTAGAGTACCCGCCGGTGCACCGGCTTCAACCCGTCACGCACGTCCGGAAGGGCGCGCGAGACGATCACGCTCATCGAGTAGTTGATGAACGATTCCTTGATCTCGTCGTCGATGAGCCGCGGGAGAATGCGCTCGCGGTTGTTCGGTGCAGTCATGCGCTCACGTGTGCTGCGAGGGGACGGACGCGGGACCGGAAAGGAGCCCGCGGGAAGACTCGAAATCTAGCCGAAAAGAGGGCGAAACGCAACCGAGCGACCGCCTCTCAACCTGTTGATTGGAAAGGACTTACAAACAGGTTTTTGGGGGTTTTCGCGAGGTTTCGATTCGGTGCGCCGGATAAGACCGGTTCACCGTGCGCGCCCCAGGATCGTTCAGGCCCTCGGCGTGATCCAACAGGGAGCCGTGGAGCCCGGGGGAGACGTTGCAAGGAGGCAGTACTCCTCACAACAGCGCCTCCCGTAGCTCCACGGCTCCCTGTCATTCATCGCCGAGCGACAGGAAATCGGATCCGTGTCGATCCGCCGGATCCGCGAAGATCCGCGTGCGTCGTCGCCACGCACGCCCACCGTGCCTAACGGCGCTTCTCCGTCGGGCGCTCGTCGGTGATGGTCGGGTCCTCGTCGTCCAGCGCGTCCGCGAGATGCGCCGAGGCCGTCGCCCGCTCGTGCGCCTCGCGCTCCGCCCGATATCGGTTGTACCACTCGCGCGTGACCTCGGCGGCGAGGTCGCGGTTCCCCAGCCCGAACGCCAGTGCCCCCGCGAGCGCCACCGCACCGAACAGGATCGCGAACGCGGTCGTCACGATGTCCGTCGCGATGCCGAGCACCTGCAGCGCCATGAACACCGAGAGCACGATCACCCCCGCGCGCCCGATCCGCGACAGCGCCGTCCCCCCGTGCACCGCGCCCGCCGACGTCGCGATCAGCCCGCCGACGAAGCCGCCGAGCACGATCCCGAGGAGGAGGATCACCACCGCGGCGATCACGCTCGGGATGTAGCCCACCAGCTCCTCGAAGACGTTCGTCAGCTCCTCCAGCCCGAGCACGCTCGCCGCGAAGAGGATCACCGCGAACATGATCATCCAGAAGATCAGCGCCGCGACCACTCGCGTCGCGTCGACGCGCGACCCGGTCCGCTCGACCGCGTCCATCACCCCGCCGCGCTCGAGCATCGTGTTCAGCCGGATGCGCCGCAGGAAGCGCAGCACGAGCCGCTCGATCACCTTCGCCAGCAGGTAGCCGGCGAAGAGCATGATCAGCGCGCTGAGCAGCGCCGGCAGGAGCTGCCCGAAGACCTGCGAGAAGCTTCCCTGCAACCGCTGCATGTAGTCCATCGACCGGAGCGTTAGGTGTGAAGCGTCAGAACTCGACCTGAACCAGCGAGTGCGCGCCGGGCGTGCGCGACGCCGCGAGCGCGAGCCCCAGCGGATCGACGCGCAGCCGCAGCGACGACTGCCGCCCGGCGTCGTAGCGCGGCGGCATGAACGCCTCGGCGATCGCCATCCCGCCCACCGCACCCACCGTCGCCGCGCCGTACGGGCCCACCGATCCGCTCGGACGGTTCGGGCGGAAGAGCGCCTCCCGCCGCCGACGCGGCGAGGATCCCTGCCTCGTACGGCGTGTGGTCGAAGCGGCGCGCCAGCGCGACGTCGCCCGCGATCGCGCCGAGCACGAACCCTCCCGCCGCCGCCGAGAACACCGCCGTCTGGTGCCGGTCACGGTAGGCGCTCGTCCCCGGCGTGAGGTTCCCGTTCCGTACCACGCCGTGCGCGATCGTCCCCGCGGCCAGCGCGCCCACCGCGCCGGTCGTCCACATCGCGCCGATGTCCCCGGCGGTCACGTTGTACGATGCGCCGCGCGAGTACTGCAGCCCCAGCGGATAACCCGCGACCGCGGCGGCGGCGAGGATCGCCGCCTCGCCACGCGACGGATAGTCGTGCGAGCGGTCGTGGCTCGCCCGGGTCAGCAGGTACGCCGTGATGAGCGTCGCGTCGGCGCCGAAGGTCGCGCCGGCGACGTCCGCGCTGCGCAGGCTCGGGATCCCGAGCGCGAGCAGCGTTCCGCCGACGCCGCCGACGAACGCCGCCGCGCCCTGCACGTTGCTGTTCCCGCTCGCCGCGTAGGCGACACCGAGCCCCGCCGCCGCGCCGTGCAGCGCCGCGTGCGTCGCCAGCACGTTCTGCTCGGGGGTGATCGAGCGGTTGCGGGCGATCTGCGTCGCCGCGTAAAACGTCCCGCCCGCGCCGAGCACGTAGGCCGCCACGCGCCCCGGCGTCTCGTTCGACAGCGCGTAGGCGAACGACGGGCCGTACACCACCAGCGCCAGCGCGCCCTGGTTGAGGACGAAGGCGTCGTTCCGCGCGGCGGTCACGATCTGCTGCTTCACCTCGCCGAGCCCGGCGCCGAGTCCGGCGCCGACGCGCCCGAGCTGCTCCTCGAGCATCCCCGGCGGAAGGTTCGAGGTCTTCCCGCGCAGGTACTCGCGGTCGGGCCGGGTGATGGCGTAGCGCTCCTGCGTCCCGTCCCGCCGCTCGACGACGATCACCCAGCCGTCGGCGCCTAACGCGAAGAGCCGTGCCCCGGCGTAGTCGCCGGTGATCCGCCACGCGGGCGGGGAGAGCTGGAGCCGCGCCGCCATCGACGGCGTGACGATGGTGACCTTCCCCGCGCTGTCGAAGGGCTCGGGGGTCTCGACCACCTGCGCGCTCGCGCGCGTCGCGAGCGCGAGCGCGAGAACGAAGAGCAGCTTTTTCATTCGAATGTCTGGAACGGACGCTCCCCGCCGCGGCCGGCCGGCGCGCGCGAGGCTGGTGCGTGTCTAGAAGGAGACACGCATGACGCTGAATCTACCTCTCTGTCCCGTCGCCGCGAAGACGGCGCCCAGCGGGTCGATCGAGAGCTGCATGCGGCCGCCCGTGACCCGTGACACACGGCCGTCCGCTGCCCGCGCCCCGGCCGCGAGCGTTCCCCGGCTGCCGCCGATCGCCGGCCGCAGCACCGCCTCCGTCGCGATCACCCCGAGCAGCGCCCCTCCGGTGGCGAGCCCCCACGTCGTCCGCGAGCTCGCCTCGCCCCCCGCGCCCACGCCCAGACCGACGAGCGCCCCCGCGGTCGCGCCCGTCCAGAGCAGCGCCCCGTCGGAGCGCGTGTGGTCGCGCGGCCGCACCAGCAGCCGGTCGCCGAGGATGATCCCGCCGAGCAGACCTCCGGTGAGCGCGGCGTACTGAGCCTTCTGGTCGTGGTGCTGGCCGTCCATGAACGGCGTCGCGGCGATCGCGACGCCGAGCGCCGCGCTCGTCGTCATCGCGCGCACGTCTCCCGCGGTCACCGTGTACGGCGCGCGGCGCGCGTACGCGACGCCCAGTGGATAGCCGAGCAGCATCGTGCCGGCCGCGATCCCCGCGGCGGGACGTCCCGTCTCCCCGGGTCCGTCGAAGACACCCGCCGCCCCCATGACCCCGAGCGCGGTGAGCGGCGCGGCATACCCGGCGAACGCGGCGGACGCCGCCTCCGCGTCCGTCATCCGGCGCGCGCGTGCCAGGCCGCCGATCGTCCCTCCGACCGATCCACCGAGGAAGAAGAGCGCCGCGGCCTCCGGTGTCCTCACGTCGGCGGCATAGGCGAGCGCCCCGCCGAACGCCGCGCCCTGCACCGCCGCGTTCGTGGCGAGGATGTTCTGCGCGGTGGTCACCGGCGGATCCGCGCTCCGTCGCGCGAGCGCGGCGAAGAACGTCCCCCCCGCGACGAGCAACTCCGCCGCGGCGGCGGCCGATCCGTCGTTCCCCGAGGAGCCGGCGAGCACCGACGCCGCCGGACCGTACACGAACAGGCCGAGCAGCGCCTGATTCCGGACGAACGCGTTCCCCGCCGGATCGGAATAGAGCGTCGTCTGCTCGCCGAGCCCGGCGCGATGCCCGCTCGCCACCGCGTGCTGCACGAGCCCGCGCAGCGCCGCGGCTCCAGGTTCGCTCAGCTCGTAGCGATCCAGCGAGCCGTTCGAGCGCGCGACGACGAGCGTGTAGCCGCTGTCGCTGCGCGAGTAGAGCCGCGCGCTCACGAAGCTGCCGAGCACCGGCCACGCCGGCGGCGCGAGCCGCAGACGCTCGGCCATCGGCTGGGTGATCGTCGGCACGCGTCCCGCGCTGTCGAAGGCGACGGGGGTCTCGGTCACCTGGGCGGCGAGCGGCGCGGCCTGCGCGGCGAGCAGCGCGGCGGCGAGAGCGAGCGTTAGGCTGCGGATCGGCATCTGCGGGACGGCTCGAGGAAATCCCGCCGGCCAGCGCGGGACGTTCAGGTTCGGGTGCCGCGCTTCACGTCGAAGATCGCGCTCCGGCGGCAGCGCGGACAGATCAGCCACTCGCGCTTCCGCGCGTAGCCGAGCCCGAAGGAGCCTCCACCCACGCCGCGCATCGTCATCCGGACACCGCATCGTGGACAGACCGGATCCTGCCCCGCGGCGACCGCCTCGCGCAGCGCGCGCTGCTCCTCCTCGGTGAACTGCGCGCGCTCGTCCTGCGTCACATCGCCTCCAGCGCCTTCCGCATCGCCGGCGGGATCGGCATCGTCTTCCCCGCCGCGTAGTCGTACGCCACCTGCACCGTCTCGCCCTCGGCGACGACCCGGTCGTCGCGCGCGTCGACGATGCGGTAGGCGAAGGAGAAGCCCTTCGTCCGGATCTCTTTCACCGCGATCTCGATCTCCAGCGGCACGCCGATGTTCGCCGGGCTCACGTATCGGACGTGCGCCTCGGCGACGATGAGCGGCGGATCGGCGACGTCGGCGCCGGCGATGCCGCTCATCCGGACGATGTGCGACATCCACGCCTGGACGCGCGCCCACTCGAAGTAGGTGAGGTAGACCGCGTTGTTGACGTGGCCCTTCGTGTCGTAGTCGGAGTAGCGGGTGACGAGCGGGAAGCGGAGCACGGCGGCGTGGGTTGGCGTCGGGCGGTCAGATGGAGAGGACGATCTTGCCGAACTGCGCGGCGTCCTCGAGCCGCGCGAACGCATCGCGTGCCTCGGCGAGAGGATACACGCGGTCGACGGGAGGACGCAGACGTCCCGCGGCCAGCTCTCCGGTGATCGCGTCGAACTCGGCGTCGTTCCCCATCGTCGAGCCGAGAATCGACCACTGGTTCCAGAACAGCCGCCGCACGTCGGTCTCGACGACCGGCCCGGAGGTCGCGCCGCAGGTGACGAGCCGCCCGCCCCTGGCGAGCGCGCTCGTCGACTGCGCCCACGTCGCCTTGCCGACGCTGTCGACGACGACGTCGACGCCGCGCCGGCTCGTGCGCGCCCGCACCTCGCGAGCCACGTCGACTCCGGAGACGTTGATGGTCTCGTCGGCGCCAAGAGACCGCGCGCGGGCGAGCTTCTCATCGCTCCGCGAGGTGACCCAGACTCGCGCGCCGAGCTGCTTGCAGATCTGCAGCGCGGCGATGGCGACCCCGCCCCCGATCCCCTGGATGAGCACATCCTCTCCCGGACGCACCTGCGCGCGCGTCACCACCATGCGCCACGCCGTGAGCGTCGCGAGGGTGAACGCGGCGGCGACGTCGTCGGGGACGTCGCGCGGGACCGGGCGCACGTTCGTCGCCGGCACGACCACGTACTCGGCGAAGGTTCCCGGCCGGTGCTCGCCGAGCAGCGCGAAGCGGACGCAGAGCGACTGCTCGCCCGCCAGACAATAGTCGCAGCTCCGGTCGCTGATCCCCGGATTGATGATCACCCGGTCACCGACGGAGACGTCGCGCACCGCGCTCCCCACCGATTCGATCTCGCCGACACCGTCGGCGCCCATGATCCACGGCGGCGTGATCGTCACGCCGGGCAGCCCGCGCACGACCCAGAGGTCGAGATGGTTCAGCGCTCCCGCGCGCATGCGCACGCGAACGTCGGTCGGCGCGTGGAGCTCGGGCAGCGGAAGGTCGGTCCGGTACTCGAGGCGCTCCAGGCCGCCGTGAGCGGAGATGGTGAGCGCTCGCACGTGGTGGGCTGGTTATATTTGGCTGGCGAGCACGAATGCTATGCGCGACGTCCGGCGAAAGCCAGCGCCGCGCTCAACGTCAACGCGACACGCACCGGCATCCGGCAAATGATCTCGTTCAAGGTCCCGCCGCTCGGGGAATCCATCGTCGAAGCGACGATCGCGCGCTGGCTGAAGAAGGATGGCGACTCCGTCGCCGCCGGGGAGACCCTGGTCGAGCTGGAGACCGACAAGATCAGCGTCGAGGTTCCCGCGCCGAAGGCCGGACGGCTCTCCCGCCGCGCGGCGAACGAGGGCGACGTCGTGAAGGTCGATCAGCTTCTCGGCGAGATCGACGAGACCGCCGCCGGTGCCGCGGCGACGCCACAGCCCGCGGCACCAGCGCCGGCCGCGCCAGCCC
>JABFXC010000203.1 GCA_013361935.1 Gemmatimonadaceae bacterium | reverse complement strand
GCGCCGCCCCCGCCGCCGGCCGCGAGCGCCGACCTCCCCTTTCTCGATCTCGACGAGGACGCGAACGCCCCCGCGCCGCCGGCGGAGCCGCTCATCCAGCAGCACGGCATCGAGCCGGACGACGTCTCGGCGATGTCCGGCAACGGCGCGACCGATTTCCAGCCGTCCATCGACACGTCGTTCAGCGGCGACTCCCTCCTCGGGCTCGAGTCGACCTCGTTCTCTCCGGACGTCGTCCCCGAGGGCGGGCCGACCGACGGGCTGCTCGACCTGGAGCCGACCGCGCTCGGCGGCAGCGGGATCACGCACGACGACGCGAGCGACTTCGGGACGATCTCCCCGCTCGACGACGTCGCGCCGCTCGAGATGGACAATGGGCTCGGCGGGGGAGAGCTCGTGGAGCTCGAGCTGAGCGACGTCGAGGCCGAGACGCCCGCGCCGCCGGAGCACGACCTCGCGCTTCCGGGCGAGCTCCCGACGCTCGCCTCGCCCGCCGCGCGGAGCACGGCACCGGCGGACCTCGACCTCATCATGCCCGACGACGAGCCACCGGCAAAGGCGCCGCGCCGCTCGTCGAACGCGCTCGAGGAGCTCGAGCCGCCGATCGTCCGCAGCAACCGTCCCTCCGGAGCGGCCGCCGACATCCCGCTCCTCGACGTGGACGAGCCGCCCGCGCCGCGGCGCTCCGCCGCCGCGGCGCGCGGCGGCGATCCGCTCGCCGACCTTCGCGCGCGCGTCAACGCCGATTCCGGGAACGCGGGGCTCCGCCGCCAGCTCGCCGAAGCGCTCTTCGAGCGCGGGTTGCGCGACGAAGGCCTCGCGGAGCTCGAGCTCGCGATGATCGGCTCGGAGCGCGGCAACGATCTCGAGGGCGCCTCGTCCATCGCCGACGAGATCATCCGCCTCAACCCGAACTCCGTCCGCCATCACCAGAAGCGCGTCGAGTACGCCTTCCGGACGAGCGATCGTGCGCGGCTCGTCGACGCGTATCTCGAGCTCGCGGACGCGCTCTTCCGCAGCGGTCAGCCGGAGAAGGCGCGGACCGTCTACCAGCGCGTGCTCGAGCTCTCGCCGGAGGACATCCGCGCGCAGGCCGCGCTGAGCGCGTTCATCGAGCCGACGGCCTCGCCCACGCCTCGCAAGACGACCGCGCAGCCGGAGAGGAAGGGGACGCCCGAGCGCTCGGGGGTGTTCCGCCGCTACACCGGCGAGATGAAGCGCTCGCCCGAGCCCGAGCTCCCGCCGCTGCCCGTCGAGCCGAAGATCCCGACCGATCCCGCCGGCTTCGTGAACCTCGGCGAGTGGCTCAAGGACGACACTCCGAAGTCGACGCGAATGGTCGTGCAGGAGCAGGCGCCGACCGGCGACGAGCAGGCCGACTTCGCGGACATGCTCCGCGCGTTCAAGCAGGGCGTCGCGCAGAACGTCGAGGACGAGGACCACCAGAGCCATTACGACCTCGGCGTCGCCTACAAGGAGATGGGGCTCGTCGACGAGGCGATCGCCGAGTTCCAGAAGGCGCTCCGCGGCGCGGAGGGACGCGTCCGGACGTACGAGGCGTTAGGCCAGTGCTTCCTGGAGAAGTCGCAGTTCCAGGTCGCGGCCACGCTGCTCGTCCGCGCGCTCTCCGAGCCCGGCCACACCGACGAGCAGCTCGTCGGCGTGCTCTACCTCCTCGGCTACTCGAACGAGGCGATCCAGCAGTGGAGCGATGCGCTGGCGTACTACCAGCGCGTCTTCGCGGTCGACATCGAGTTCCGCGACGTCGGCGACCGGATCGCCGCCCTCGAGCGGGTGGCGACGTGAGCGCGGCCACGCCACGCCCGTCGGCGGTTCCAAGCCTCGCCGAGATCCAGGCGCCCGTTCGCGCGGGGCTCGAGCGCGTGACCGAGGAGCTGCGGCGAATCGTCGCCGCGGACTTCCCGCTGATCACCGAGGTGAACGACCACCTGCTGCGGATGCGCGGCAAGATGTTCCGCCCGACGCTCACGCTCCTCTCGAGCCAGGTGACGGATCGTCCGAGCCCGCGCGCGCCGACGCTCGCCGCGGTGATCGAGCTGATGCACGTCGCGACGCTCGTCCACGACGACGCGGTCGACCATTCGACGCTGCGTCGCGGCATGCCGACGATCAACGCGCTGTTCAGCCACCAGGTGTCGGTCATCATGGGCGACTACCTGTACTCGAAGGCGCTCGGCACGCTCGTGAAGAACGGGGACATGGAGCCGCTGCGCATCCTCACCGACGTGTCGACGCAGATGACCATCGGGGAGATGCGGCAGCTCCAGCAGTTCGACCGGCTGGCCTTCACCGAGGACGACTATCACGCGCTGAACCGCGCGAAGACGGCGTCGCTCCTCTCCGGCGCCTGCGAGATCGGGGCGATCTCCGGGGCGGAGCGCTATCGTGCGGAGCTGAAGCGCTATGGCGAGCTGCTGGGGATGGCGTTCCAGGTCGCGGACGACCTGCTCGACTACACGGCGGACGCCGCGGTGACGGGCAAGCCCACCGGGCTCGACCTTCGCGAGCGGAAGGTGACCCTTCCGCTCATCGCCGCGCTTCGCGACATGGGGCTCGCGGCCCGCGCGCGGGTGGACGCGCTGTTCGCGCAGGAGACCCCCGACGACGCGAGCATCGCCGAGGTCGTGGCGATCGTGGCGGAATCGGGCGGAATCGAGTACGCTCGCAGGCGAGGCGAAGCCTTCGCCGACGAGGCCGACGCGGTGCTGCAGGCACTTCCCGAGACCGCGGCTCGCGCGGCTCTCTCCGACGCGATCACGTACGTCATGGAGCGGCGATGGTAATCAGCAGCAGCTCTCGTGGATCTTCCAAGCACCGTCCCGGGTTCCACATTCTGGTCCTCACGATCGGCTTCATCATCGGCGGGTTCATGACCCATTTCTGCCGGAAGTTCCTTCCGGCGGGGGCGGTGAAGGAGTTCCTCACCACGGGGGTGACTCCCTCGTTCGGGCCGGTGAGCATCGATCTGGTTATCTTGAAGTTCGCACTCGGGCCCGTCGCCCTGGACGTCTCGCTGCTGAGCCTCGCCGGGGTGCTCGTGGCGTATCTCATCGCCCGGTCACTGTTCTAGCGCAGTCGCGAGGAGGTGCACGATGTTCGGTAACCTCGGCTTCACCGAGATCATGATGATCCTCCTGGTGATCCTGCTGCTCTTCGGAGCGAAGCGGATCCCGGAGATCGCGGGCTCCTTCGGGAAGGGGATTCGCGAGTTCAAGAAGAACATGAACGACGTCACGCGCGACATCCAGGACGAGGTCCGCCAGGACCGCGTCGCCGGCGCCGCGCCCCGCGACCAGCTTCCCCCCGCGGAGCGTCCGGCGCCCCGCGCCGAAGACGAGACGCACCCCGAGCCGAAGCGGCTGCTCAGCTGACCGTTCGCCCCTCGCGGTAGGGCGAAACGCAGAGAGGCCCGGTGATTCGATCACCGGGCCTCTCTGCGTTCCACTCGACGCGGTTCAGGTCTCGCTGCGCCGCGTCGCCTGATCGATCTTCTTGCGGTTGTCGACGACCTTGGCTTCCGCGCGCAGGTTCTGCACGAAGTCCTGGATCCGCTGGCGGCGGAGCAGGTCGAGGATCTGCCCGCGCTGCGCGACCTTCTGCGCGTCGAACGCCGCGCGATCCGCTTCCTTGCGCGCGTCGACACGGAGCACGACGACCGCGTCGTCGGTGCGGATCGGCGCGCTGACCGTGTTCAGCGGAAGGCCGAACGCGGCGCCGATCGCCTCGTTGAAGCGGCCGAGCCCCGGCACGTTGCTGTTCCGGTTGAACATCGGCGACTGATACGCGATGAGTCCCAGCGGCTTCGCCGCGTCCTCGAGGCTCGTCTTCGCGGCGGCCTTCGCGAACGAGTCCGCCTGCGGCACGAGCAGATCGAGCTTCTTGCGCGCGAGGACGATTCCGCGAATCTCCGGGCCCGCGGTCTCCGCGGTCGGGGTGCCGCCGTGGTCGATCGAGTCGAGACGCGCGAGATAGTACGCGTCGTCGGCGTCGACGAGGTCGCCCGTCTCGCCGGCGTGCGCGCCCTTGAACGCCCACGCGCTGACGTCGGGGACGTACGTGCCGTGGAGGAGCGCCGGCTGCCCCTCGACGATGGTGTCCTTCACGATCTGCAGCCCGAGCGTCCGCGCCGCGCTGTCGAACGCGGCGGGGTTGGTCTTCCCCGCGGCGATCGCGCCGAGGCGGTCGGCGAGGCGGTCCGTCTCGCGCGCCGCCGAGTCGCGCTGCTGGATGGGAACGAGGATGTGGCGCAGGCTGAGCGTATCGCCCTTCCGCGAATCCACCTTGATCAGGTGGTAGCCGAACTGCGTCTTCACCGGCTGCGAGATCTGACCCGCCTGCAGCGCGTAGGCGGCCTTCTCGAAGTCGGCGACGAAGCGTCCGCGGACACCCTTGCCGAGGTCACCGCCCTGCGAGCCGGACGCGGTGTCCGACGATTCCGCGCGGGCGACGTCCTCGAACTTCTGCGATCCGCTGACGATCTCCGCGCGAAGCTGGTTCGCCTTCGCGAGCGCGGCGGCGGTGTCGGCCGCGGTCACGGTGCGCGGGATGGTCACGATGGAGACGACGGCGCGACCCGGTCGGGTCAGCTCCTTCTCGTGATCCTTGATGTACGCCTTCAGCTCGTCGTCGCTCACCGAGACCTTCGCATCCGGGATGCGGTCCGCAGTGAACGAGACGAAGGTCACACGCGCCGAGTCGTTCTGGTCACGCCACGCATTCCAGAGTCGCTCGTCCGTGATGTAGGCGCCGGTCGCGATCTGGTCGAAGAGCTTCTGGCGGCGGATCGCGTCGCGGTAGTACTGCTCGAGATAGAGGTTGAGCCCCGACTGGCGTGCGAGCGCGCTGTTGCGATAGCGCCGGTACTTCTCGATGTCGAACTGGCCGTTGGTCTGCAGCTCGGGGGCCTGCATCAGCGCCGGCGGCGGGGAATACTCGGCCGCCTGCTGGAGCTCGCGATCGGTGACCGTGATCCCGCGCCGCTTGTACTCCTGCTCGAGGAGGACGTTGTTGATCATGTCGTCGAGCACGCGCTGCTCGAGCTGGCGCATCTCGTCGCCGTTCAGGGCGCGGCCGCGCCGCTGGCGCTCCTGCTCCGCCGCCTGATTGACCTGCTGCTGCCACGTCGAGTAGAGGATGTCCGTTCCGTTCACCTCGGCGACCGCGGTGCTGGTCGTCACGGCGCTCGAATTGAGGATTCCCGACGTCTCGAGAAGGAGAAATCCGACGACGAAGGAGATCGCCATCAGGATGAAGATGAGCTTGGACGCGCTCCGCATCTGTTGCAGCACGGAACGATACTCCTGGAGGGCTGTTGGGGGGCGGCGAAACGAGGTTTCAGCGAAGCCCGAAAGCTAGGGTTCCGCGAGGGGTAAAATCAAGTCAGAGTGCAACTTCGATTGACTTGAATCGTCCATGGGGTATACATTGCCATCCCGCCGGCCCCGGGCCGGCGGCACCCCTCCGAGGCACGTAATGGCCAGCTCTCCCCGCATCGACGAGCTCAAGAAGAAGTTCGACGAGAATCCGCGCCGATACTTCGCGCCGCTCGCGAACGAGTACCGGAAGGCGGGGGACCTCGAGCAGGCGATCCAGCTGTGCCGCGCCTACCTGCCGCAGCAGGCGGGCCACATGAGTGGCCACATCGTGTTCGGCCAGGCGCTCTTCGAGTCGGAGCAGTACCAGGAGGCGAAGGGCGTCTTCGAGACGGCGCTCGGCCTCGACCCGGAAAACCTCCTCGCGCTTCGTCACCTCGGCGACATCGCGAAGCACGACGGCGATCTCGCCGGGGCGCGCAGCTGGTACCAGCGCGTGCTCGAAGCGGATCCGCGCAACGAGGAGATCGCCGCGCAGCTCGCGACGCTCGAGGTGACGGCCGCGGCGAGCGCGCCGCCCGCCGCCCCGGCACCGGCCGCGCCGCGCACCGACGGCGGGATGGGGAACTGGGGAGAGGTGAACCCCGAGTCGAACGTCGCGTCGGGCGCGGCGCCCGCGACAGCCGCGCCATCCATCGAGCTGCTCGACACC
>JABFXC010000228.1 GCA_013361935.1 Gemmatimonadaceae bacterium | reverse complement strand
AGCGTCCGCGCCCGCGTCATCAACGGCAAGGTCGGCGGCGTGGAGTTCTCCTGCCCACCGAAGGCGCCCGCGCTCCACACGCACCCCGATTCCCTTTGCGCCCCCGGTGGCGTCGCGTGCGAGTTCGTGCCCGTGGAGCGGCGGCAGTATCCCTCGCTCGCGGATCTCCACGCCTTGAAGGCGAGCGGCGCGCCGTTCGACATGATCCAGTACGGCCCGCGTGACTTCTGGATCTACACGCTCGCCCCCGACGCGCCCCCGACGCACTCGTCGAGCGCAGGGCACTACGCCTCACCGGTGGCGGATACCGCCCTGCCGCGGTCGCCGCTCGACTCGCTCGACCGGCTCCGGGGCGTGCTCGACTCGCTTCTCTTTGCGCGCGATCTCGTGACGGCGCGCATCGACTCCATCGAGCAGCGGAAGGGGCAGGTCGGGCGCTCGGTGGTCGTGATACCCGCGGGTGTCTATGGCGCGCAGGAGCGGACGCCCCGGCGACTCCATCCCCTCGCGTTCATCGGGCTCCTCGAGGCGGGGGCGGAAGTGTTCGGCCGCATCGACCACGATAGCGGCGGATATGATCCCCGGAAGTTCTACGTGAAGAAGTTCGCCATGCACACGCTCGGCGGGTGCGCGGTTGAGCAGCTCGCGGAGTCGGCGCACGTCCCGCGCTGGCTCGCGGTCGCGGGGACGATCGCCGCGGCATGGCGCTTCGAGATCGTGCAGGGCTACCCGAATAAGCGTGACTTCTGGAACGGCAGCGGGGCCGCGCTCGCGTGCGCGTCGTGGGGCTGGTACTGGCGATGAGCGCGCTCCTTCCCGCAGAGCGGCCGCACATCGACCGGCCGACCGCCGTGAAGCTCCTCACGCAGCACGGCGTCGGAGTGAGCACCTCGCCCGCGCTGCTCGGGCTCCGCGGCTACTACAAGCGGACGATGGGCGACCCGACCGCGAACGACCGCGGGATCTATGACGACGCGATCGTCCTCGTCTCGCCGGGCCGCTTCCTCGCGTTCAACGGGAACACCGACCCCTCGAAGCACCAGCCGGGCATCGCCACGCTCGCGTTAGGCACGTGGTCCTTCAAGTGGGGCACGCACCATCCGGGGACGCCGGGCGCCTACAAGTGCTTGGTGCAGGCGGGGCCGTTCACCGTCGAGCGCGACGGGGGCGTGCGGGAGACGGGGGAGTTCTACATCCACCTCCACCGCGGCGGGCTCGCGGGCACGTCGAGCCTCGGCTGCCAGACGATCCCGCCGAGCCAGTGGGACGAGTTCGTCGCCGCCACCGAGCAGGTGATGCTCGCGGCGGGCGTCACGCGGATTCCCTACTGCCTCGTGGAGGCGCCGTGACCGTTCCCGGTGACGTGGTGCGCTCCCTCAAGGTCTTCGCCCTCGCGTGCGTCGCACTCGCATTCATGGGCGGGATCGCCGCGAAGTGCGCCGCCGATCGCCAGATGGACGCGCAGCAGAGCGCCGCTCAGCGCGCGCAGGTCGACACGCTGCAAGCCCGCAACCGCCGCCGCACCGTGCAGGCGGAAGCGGAGCACGTCGCCGGGAACGCCGCCCGCGCGCAGCTCGCCGTCGTCGTGACGCGCGCGCAGCGCTCCGACTCGCTCGCGACCGCGCACCGGGGTAGCCCTGCCCTGCTCGCGATCGACCGCGCGCTGCTCCCGGTCCCGGTGGTCGAGCAGATGCGCCTCGACTCGACCGCGCTCGCGGATGCACGGCTCATCGCCCCGGCCGCGCTGGTGACGATCGACCACTACGACGCGAGTGCGGGGCTGGCGATCCAGGCGAGCTACGACGGGCAGCAGGCCTCCGCACTCGCGCAGCGCATCGACGCGCAGGCGATTCGCTCCGCGCACCGGCGCGGCGTCGTGCAGGGGATCAAGGGGACGGTGGGGACACTGGCGCTGCTCGTCGTCGTCGGGACCGCGCTGCATCTCGGGGGGAAACTGTGAGCCGCCTCTCCGCCTTCCTCTCCCTCGACCGCGACGGCCTCCCGCCGATCGTCGATCTCGCCCTCGTCCGCGAGCAGGCGCGCACGATCGACGTGCGAGTGGGCGGCATCCCCGCGGGGTCGACCCTGGCGTCGCTCACCCTCACGGCGAAGGCCAGCGCGAGCGATCCCGACTCCGCGATCCTGCTGCAGAAGATCGTCACCACCATGTCGAGCCTCACCACGCTCGGCCAGATCACGAGCGCGAGTGCCCCGACCGCACTCGCCACGATCACGATCACCGCGAGCGATCTGCCGGACACGTTCGCTGACGTGCTGGCCTATCAGGTGTGGGCGGTGGTCACTGACGCGGGGATGGTGAACCGGCAGGCGCCCTGCCTCCGCGGCTCCATCCGCACGACGAAGCCTCTGCCCCTGACGCTCCCATGAGGCCCGCATGATCGTCGCCTCGCTTCGGATCGCGGGCGATAACCGCCTGCCGCCGTCGGCCGATCTCGCGATGGTGCGGAATCAGGACCGCACCGTCACGCTCCGCGTAGCCGGGATCCCGACCGGCCGCACCCTCGCGAAGCTCATCCTCACCGCCAAGCCCTCGCTCGACGGGAGCGACGCGACGATCGCCGTGCAGAAAGTGGTCACCCCGCTGACCAATCTCGCGACGGTCGGGCAGATCACGAACGCAGGGAGCACCGGCACGGGGCAGGCGACGTTCACCTTCGTCCCCGCCGATTCCGCGGGCTGGCCCGATGCGCTCGTGTACCAGGTGTGGGCGGTCCTGGACGACGGGGAGCCGGCGCCCTGCCTCACCGGATCCCTGTCGTCGATCGCCGCGATCCCGCTGGCGGCCGGTCCCGCCTCGGACGCGAACCTGCCGCCTGTCTCGCAAGGCGCGATCGTGCTCGCCTTCGACCCCGCGTTCGGGGCCGCCAGCCAGTCGCACACCGCGCGCGTCGGCCCCGCGTTCCAGCTCGGGAGCACCACCAGCGTCGACACGAACGACCCGACGCTCGACAGCTCGGTCCCGCCGACCCGCTACGTCTACGGGACGGACGACTACCTGACCGCAGGTGATGTGCTGGATGCGGCGTGGACGAACGCCGCGGGCTTCTCCATCCTCGCCGGCTTCGAGCTCGTCGCGGGCGATGTGAGCGGGGGCTTCCGCGCGATCGTGAGCAAGGACTCGAGCGCGGCCGCGCGCACCTTCTACGTGCTGATCGGGGTGGGCAAGCTCCAGGTGGCGCTCTTCGACGGCACGAACGCGGTGACGTGGGATGGCAGCATCGTGCTCGGCGCGGGACTGCATCGCCTAGTGCTGACGTATGACCCGACGCAGCCGTTGGCCTCGCGCCTGACGGTGCGGCTCGACGAGGCGGCGGATACGCTCTCGCGGAACGGGGCGACGCTCGGGACGATCGCGAACACCGCCGCCGACCTGACGATCGGTGGCCGCCCGAATACGAGCTTCGGCTTCCTCCCGAGCGTGCGCGCGACGGGGAACGTCTACGTGTGGAGCGGCGTCCCGCTCTCCGCTGCTGATGCGCTGACGGTGAGCCAGTGGCTCCGCGATTCCAGAGGGTGGGCGTAATGGTCTACTTCTACGGCCCCGCGGCGACGGTGGCGCTCTACATCGGGCAGACGTTCAAGCGGACGCCGGCGTCGGAAGGGCTCACCATCGGCACGCCGGTGAAGGAGCCCGACAGTCTCGTCGATGCGCGGTGGCTCGTCGCGTATGAGTTCTCGGGCGAGCAGGTGGCGTTCGCGCGGAAGGTGATCGTCGGGAACGTGGCGAAGGGGTATCACCCCGACGACGTCATCTTCTCGGACACGTTCCCCGCCGATTGGCGGTGGCCGGTGACCCCGTAATGCCGCGCCGTCCGGGCGACGTGCCCCTCCCCTTCACGATCCCCGTCGAGTCGCAGCAGCAGAACCGACAGCGGCGGCAATCGCTGGATCTCGCGGACCCGACGATCCCGGCGAGCGTGAAGCATCGCATCCGGCACTACGGCTACCGGCGGATCACCGAGGACGACCTCGACGACCGGCCACGCGTGACGCAGCATTGCCCGCGACAGCCGTGCGTGGTGGATTTGATTTTCTGCCGCGTCTGCCGACAGTACCAGCTCGAGGGCTCGAAGGCGCTCGGCTACTGCCGCACCTGCGGGACGGTCAACGCCTAACGCGCTAGCCCGCGTGCGTCACGATCAACCCGAGCAGCAGTCCGCCGACGAAGGTGATGAACGCGGCGAATGGGCCGATCGTGAGGCCGACGATGATCGTCAACACGATCACCAGGCACCCCAGCGCGTTGCCGTTCCGGTTACGCCGCCGCCTCCGCTCGTCGTCCAGTGACACACGCCGTGCGGTCTCTTCCTGCGCGCTACGCGGGGTCGGACGACCACAGTGCGGGCACGCCAGCGCCACGTCGGAAATGTCGTTGAAGCAATCCTCGCACTTGATGAGCGCCATGTATCACCAGCCGTAGCCGATCCAGATCCCGACGAGCAGCGCGGCGACGGCGATCCCGCCCCCGAGCCACGCGCTGCCGCTCGTGATCCCGACGAACA
This sequence comes from Gemmatimonadaceae bacterium, assembly GCA_013361935.1. Lineage (GTDB taxonomy): Bacteria > Gemmatimonadota > Gemmatimonadetes > Gemmatimonadales > Gemmatimonadaceae > JABFXC01. Next base: position 1,528 of record JABFXC010000228.1, on the reverse strand, counting down.
CGCCGACGAGGATCCCGCCGATCGCGAGCCCGTTGCCGAGGTCCGCGCGTCGGCGCGAACGCTGCCGGCCTTCCTCCGGTGACTGTGTCATCGGTGCGTGGTAGAGGGAGTGCGACGCGGAGGCGAGACAGACCTCCGCGTCGGCGCGTGGGCAACGCTCTGTCGAGTCTCTCCCGTTGCCGCGCGCGCTGCTACGTCCCTCGCTACTTCCCTCGCTACTTCGCCGCCGTCGTCGTCGTGTGCGTTGTGGCGCAGCTCCCCGACGACCAGTTGAAGCCGAAGTCGTCCGTCTTCACCGAGTCGCCCTTCGCGATGCTCGTGAAGTACAGGTCGTGCTCGAGCGTCTGGATGCGCGGGTCGTCAGCGTCGGTGATCGTCTTGTCGGGCGAGCGGCCCCATGTCGTCGCGAGATCGACGCGCGCCTGGTCGCAGGGGCGCCAATGCCACGCGGTGTCAGGGGCGCCTGCATCGAGATTGCAGCCGGCGAGGACGGAGAGCGCAGCGACGGCGATGGCGAGAGCAAGCGGACGGCGGTTCATCGGGACGATCTCCGGAGAATGGGACGAGAGGTGTCGGACGAGACGAATGTTACGCGAGCCGACGGGCACCGAACCACCATCAAACGGCCGCGCATCATAGGGGTGCGAGGTGCGGGATGATGCGAGTGTCAGGGCAGATGTGCAAGTTCTCATGAGAGTCTTCTCATGCGCGACGCTTCGCCTCCAACGCCCTCACGTGGTCCGCGAAGATGAGCCGGACGGTCTTCTCGTCCACGCCCACGTCCGCGGCCACCTCGGCAAACGTCCGCTTCAAGGCCCGGTCGCCTATCCAGGTGAGCAGCCGCTTGGTCATGAAGCGGCGCTCGTCCATGTCCGGGAGCGGCTGCTGGAAGGTCTCCCCGCACTCCCGGCACTTGTACCGCGGGCGCTGGACGATGATGGAGACGTGCTTCCCGTGGAAGCCGGTGTCCCGGAACTGCTGGTCCTTCCACGCGTGCACGTACAGGCGCGGCTCGAACACCGCGCACTTGGGGCAGGTGTCCGGCACGACGGTGTACCGAGAGACGAAGTGGTACTCGCCCGGCGGTTTCAGCCACTCGAGAACCTCCCAGCCCTCGAGTCCCAGGATGCTCTTGAACATCGGAAGTCAGATTACCAGTTGGAGTTGCGCCCCAGTTGGGGGCACTGCATCTGGAACAGACTCCGCCTTCATCCGCAGGGCAACCAGACCGCCTTTCGTCCAGCCAGCCTGCTCGAACCCCGCCTTCAGGTACGAGTAGCCCCACTCCAGCACTCGCCCCTCGGGCGTGCGACGGAAGAAGCCGGGGACCTCGCTCGGGTCGATGAACGTCACCATGCCGAGCGGCGGCGGGTCGCCGAACGCCCACCGCGTCGCCGCGACCGCCTGCGTGATGAGCTCCGAGGCGACATACGGACTGCAGTCGCGTCGTCGGAACAACGAGCACACCCACGCTCCAGCCCACGCGTGCTTCACGTACTCGGCGTAGGGGTAGCTGGTCGTCCACAGC
>JABFXC010000067.1 GCA_013361935.1 Gemmatimonadaceae bacterium | reverse complement strand
GGGCGGCGCGCGAAGACCTCGCCGGAGGCGCCCGCTGCGGCTGCGGCCGATGCGAAGGGCGAGACATCGGCGGAGGTCGCGGCGGCGGAGGAGCAGACAGCCGCGGATCCCGAGGCGGTGGCGCGAGCGATCGACGAGCACCAGCGCGAGGCGGCATACGACCAGGTGATCGTCGGCTACCTGCTGCAGATCGCCGACGAGCTGCGGACCGCGGAAGGGCGGGATGCGGTGGCGCTGCGGGGACGGGTGTCGAGGCTGGTGGGCTCGATGAAGCCGGAGACGCTGCGCACGCTGCTCTCCATGGGAAACGACGCGCGGCAGCGCAGCCAGTTCGTGATCGACGCGACGCAGGGGATGGCCGTGGACGCGGTGCTCGAGCTGCTGCGCGCGGCGGCGGAGGTGTCGCACCAGACGATCTCCCACTCGATGCTGCGGCTGCTCTCGAAGCTCGCGACGCACGCGGAGCACGACACCGCGGCGCGGCGCGGCGACGCCGACGAGGCGCTGCGCGAGAACGTGCGGATGCTCGTCGGACAGTGGACGCTCGCCGACCCGAACCCCGAAGCGTACAGCGCGGTGCTCGAGGGGATGTCGCGCTCGCAGGCGACGCTCGCCGCGACGACGACGAAGCCGACGCACCCCGTCGAGGACGAGCGGCTGCTGCAGATGGCCCTCGAGGTCGGGGTCGCCGGCGAATCGACCTGGCGCGCGGTGGAGGCGCTGGTCTCGACGGGGCGCATCGCGGCGGTGATCGCGCTGCTCGAGCGCGCGCCGCGCGCCGGCGTCGCGCAGCAGGTGTGGGAGCGCGTGGCGAGCGTCGACCGGGTGCGCGCGATGCTCGACGCGCGGCAGCCCGACTGGACGACGCTCGAGCGGCTGGTGTCGAAGCTCGGGCTCGGCGCGGCCGACGTGCTCGTCGATGCGCTCGACGGGAGCGACGATAGCCGGCGGCAGACGCACATCGTCTCGATCCTCGCGAAGCTCGGCGAGGACGCGGGCGCCCTCGTGGTGCGCCGGCTGCCCAGCGCGCGGCCGGAGACGCAGGCGCAGCTGCTCGCGCTGGTCGGGCGGCTCGGGCAGACGCCGGAGGGCGTCGACCTCTTCCAGTGGCTGCGCAACCCGTCGCCGGCGGTGCGGCGCGAGGCGATCAAGCTGCTCTGCCGGCGTCCCGACGCGCGCGAAGCGGCGATCACCGCCGGTCTCCTCGACGCCGACGAGCGCGCGGTGCTCGTCGCGCTGAACGAGGCGGCGATCGACTGCCCGCGGAGCGCGGTGTCGATCCTGATGAGCCGCGTCGATCGCGACGACATCCCGGCGCCGCTGCGCGCGCTGGCGATCCGCGCCGCGGCGGGGGTGCAGTCGGCGGACGTCGTCGAGTGGGTGCTGCGCTTCACGATGGTCGGGCGGAAGAGCTTCTTCGGCGGCGAGCGGCTGGCGCCGAAGTCCCCGGAGCTGCTCGCCGCGCTCAGCGCGTTAGGCACCTGGTGGCGGAAGGACTCTCGCGCCGCGGGAGTGCTCGAGCGCGCGGCGCGTTCCCCCGACGCGGAGATCCGGAACGCGGCGCAGACGGTGCTGCGCCGCCCGTCGAGCGTCGACCGCGGATCGATCACGATGCGCGCGGTGGAGGAATCATGAGCGATCCGGTCCGCGTCCTGACGACGCTCGCCAAGGCGCTCTCGGCGATGGGACTCTACACGCCGGGGCACCCGGCGCGCGAGAAGGCGCTCGACGTCGCCTACGAGGAGCTGTCGAGCCTGCAGGGGCGCGACCCGTACGCGCAGTTCTCCTTCCTCGGCGACGAGGTGGTGTACGGGCAGTCCGCGCTTCGCGAGATGGGCGCGTGGGACTGGGGACGCAAGCTCGCCGCGGCCGGGGTGCAGCGGCTGGAGTTCGTCGACGTCGTGTCGCGCGAGGAGTACGGGGAGTTTCTCGCCGACCTGCTGGCGCGCATGGCGCCGGCCCCGGGCGCGCCGGGCGCGAGCACCGCGGAGGCGCGCCACGCGCGGCGGCAGGGAATCCGCTTCGGCGCGATCGGCATCCGCGGCGAGGGGGCCCCCGCGCCCACCGAGGCGCCGCGCCTGGAGCGTGCGGCGGGCGCGGTCGCCTACGACCTGGGCGACGAGGCGGACGCCGTGCGCTGGATGCACGACGAGGTCGCGACGCGCGGCGAGCTTCCGCTGATGGAGGCGGAAGCCGTGGTCCGCTCGCTCGCCGTCGCGATGCACGGGGACAGCCAGATGGTGCTGCCGCTCGTGCACATGAAGGAGTTCGACCAGTACACGACGACGCACTCGCTGAACGTGAGCGTCCTGACGATGGCCCTCGCCGAGCATCTCGCGCTCCCCGCGCGCGACGTCCGCGCCTTCGGCGTGGCCGGGCTGCTGCACGACCTCGGCAAGGTGCGCATCCCGAAGGAGATCCTCGTCAAGCCGGGGAAGCTCGACGAGCAGGAGCGCGCGGTGATGCAGCGGCACCCGGTAGACGGCGCGCGGATCATCATCGCCAGCGACAAGAACCTCGACCTCGCGGCGGTGGTCGCCTACGAGCATCACATCATGCTCGACGGGGGCGGCTATCCGAAGCCGCACTTCGGGCGGTGCTGCCACCACGCAAGCGAGCTGGTTCACGTCTGCGACGTGTACGACGCGCTGCGCACGCACCGTCCCTACCGCGCGGCGTGGGAGTCGGCGAAGGCGCTCGGATACATCGAGGAGCGCGCGGGGACGGAGTTCGAGCCGAAGGTCGCGACGGCGTTCGTGGAGATGGTGCGGAGCTGGGACGAGCGGGTGGCGACGGCCGAGGGCACGCTGGCGAAGACCGAGCAGTCGTGAGGGTCTCGTCAGGTGAGATTGTCTCGCCCGGCGCGCCCCGCGATCGTTCGGAGCCTCGGCGTGATGTAACAGGGAGCCGTGGAGCGCGGGGGAGGCGTCGCAAGGAGTCAGTACTCCCCAGAAAGGCACCTCCCGTCCCTCCACGGCTCCCTGTCATTCACCGCCGGGCAGCGCTCGAAAGGGATCCTTGCCCGTAGCGCAGTCGTGAGATGGTGCGCAACCCTTTGCGGGGAATAGGCTTGCGAGGCGTGTGCAACAGAAGCGGGCGATGACGTCTCTCTACAGTGCCTCACCAGAGAGATCCCATGCGCCGGACCGCCATTCTCGCCTTCGCCCTCGTGTTCCCCGCCGCGCTCGCGGCGCAGGGGACGATCATCCCGCGTCCCTGCCTCCCCATCCGGCCCTGCCCGGCGCCGATGCCGTGGGGAGTGGAGCGGACGGCGAGCAACGTGCGCGTCACGCTGGAGGATCGCGTGCTCCACTACGAGGTGGAGGAGCGCTTCGTCAATCGCGGGGGCGGGATCGCGGAGGCGGACTACGTCTTTCCGCTGCCTGACGGCGCGGCGTTCCAGGATCTCAAGCTCTCGATCGACGGCGAGCTCGTGGCCGGGGAGACGATGAGCGCCGAGAAGGCGCGCGGGATCTACGAGGAGATCGTGCGCCGGCAGCGCGACCCGGCGCTCGTCGAGTGGATGGGGCAGGGGATGCTCCGCGCGCGGATCTTCCCCATCCGTCCCGGCGAGGAGAAGCGCGTCGTCGTCCGCTTCGACGCGGTGGCGCGGCGCGAGGGCGACGCGCTGCGCGTCGACTACCGGCGCGGCGCGCCCGTCGACGACGCGACCTCCACGCGCTCCGACGACGCGCGCGGCGACGGCCGCGAGAGCGAGACCTTCTCGCTGAGCATCCCCGACGACGGCCGCTACGGCGATCCGTACTCGCCGACGCACCGCCTCGTGAAGCGGACGAGCCGCGGGCGGATCACAGTCGAGGCGGAAGGAAGCACGCGCGAAGTCACCGTGCTGGTTCCGCTGCGGCAGTCGAGCGAGCCGGCGATCACCCTGCTCGCGCACGCGACGAGCGACGACGAGCGCTTCGCGCTCATCACGCTCACACCTCCCGCGCGAAGCGTCCGTCACACGCCGCGCGACGTCACCCTCGTGCTCGACGTCTCGGGGTCGATGAGCGGGCGGAAGCTCGAGCAGGCGAAGGCCGCCGGCCGCCAGGTGCTCGCCACGCTCGGCGAGGGCGACGCCTTTCGTCTGATCGACTTCTCGACCGACGTGCGCACCTTCCACGACGACTTCGTGCCGGCGACGCCGGCGAACCTCCGCGCGGCGCAGCGCTACCTCGACGAGCTCGAGGCCGAGGGGTCGACGAACATATCCGGCGCGCTCGACGCGGCGCTGGAGCCGGAGAGCCGCGCCGGCCGGCTGCCGCTGGTGCTCTTCCTGACCGACGGCGCGCCGACCGTCGGCGAGACGCGGCCGGAGACGATCGCCGAGCGCGCGGCGAAGGAGCGCGGGCGCGCGCGGGTCTTCACCTTCGGTGTCGGCGCCGACGTCAACGCGGCGCTGCTCGAGCGGCTCGCCCTCGAGGCGCACGGGACGGCGAGTTTCGTCCGCCCGAGCGAGGACGTGGAGCGCGCGGTCGGAGTGGTCGCGTCGCGGCTCACCGATCCGGTGGTCACCGACCTGCGCGTGCGCGCGGAGGGGGTGAAGCTGGACCGCGTGCTGCCTAACGGCCCGATCGACCTGTTCGCCGGGCAGGACCTCGTCCTGCTCGCGCGCTACGAGGGCGATGGGCCGGCGACGATCCGCTTCACGGGGAGCAGCGCGAGCGGCCCCGTCGAGTGGACGGAGCGCGTCGAGCTCCCGGCGCGGGAGCGCGGAAACGCCTTCGTCCCCCGGCTCTGGGCGACGCAGCGCGTCGGCTGGCTGGCGGCGGAGAAGCGCCGCACCGGCGGCTCGCGCGAGATCGACGACGAGATCCGCGCGTTAGGCGAGCGCTACGCGATCCCGACGGAGTTCACCTCGTATCTGGTGCAGGAGCCGGGCACGGTGGCGCAGGGCTTCAACGGCCCGGTCCCGATGCGCGCGCAGGCCGGGGGCATCGGCGCCGTCGCGTCGGCTCCGGCGATGCGCCGCAGCCCGGCGCAGCTCAGCGAGGTGGTGGTCAGCGACACCTTCGCGGCGGCGAAGGCGGCGGCGGAGCGCCGCGACGCGCGCACCCTCGACGCCGCGGACGCCGCGGACGCGACCTCCACCGGACGGGCGACCCGACGCGTCGGCGCGCGGCTCTTCGCCCTGCGCGACGGCCGCTGGACGGACCTCCGCGCCGACGCGTCCGGCGCGGCGAGCATGCGCATCGTGAAGATCCGCCCGTACTCCGACGCCTGGTTCGCGCTGGTGCGCGAGATCCCGGAGCTGCGCGACGCGCTCGCCCTCGGCGACCGGGTGCTGGTCTACGGACGCGACGTCGCCATCGAGACCGCGCCCGACGGTGAGGAGCGGATGAGCGAGGCCGCGGTCGCCGCGGTCGCGCGGGGATGGTAGACTGGACGCACGCATGGACATCGACGCCGAGCGACTCTTCCGGACCTATCACCAGACGCTGGTGCGCTACCTGACGCGCCGGCTCGGCGACCGCGACTGGGCGGAAGAGGTCGCGCAGGAGACCTTCGTGCGCGCGCTGCGCCAGCGGTCGCTGACCAACGAGCGTGCCTGGCTCTTCACCGTCGCGAACAACCTCGTGCGCGACGAGGCGCGGCGCGACGCGCGGCGTCGCAAGCACCTCGTGCTCCTGCGCGAGGAGGCGCGCGAAGCGGAGATGGCCGAGCCGGAGCCGACCTCGCTCGAGCGCGCGGAGGAGGCGGCGATGGCCAGGCGCGCCGTGGACGCGCTCGCCGAGCGCGACAGGCTCGCGCTGCTCATGCGCGAGGAAGGGCTCGAGTATCCGGAGATCGCCGAAGCGTTAGGCCTGTCGGTGGGCTCCATCGGGACGACACTGTGCCGGGCGCGGAAGCGCCTGGTGGAAGCATACGAGGCGCTGCAGCGCGGCGCCGGAGAGGGCCATGCAGCATCCTGACGAAGGGACCATCCACGCCTGGATCGACGGGGCGCTGCCGCCCGCGGAAGCGCGCGCGATCGAGGCGCACGTGGTGGAGTGCGCGCAGTGCGCCGCCGCGGTCGCCGAGGCGCGCGGGCTGCTCGCCGCGTCCTCGCGCATCCTCGCGGCGCTGGACGTCGTACCGGGAGACGTGATTCCGCGTCGGCCGGCGGAGAGCGACCTCGCGGCGCGAGCCGCCGCTCCCGCGCCCGTGCCGCGCTCGCGCTTCCGCGTGAGCGGAGGCCGTTGGCGCGCCGCGGCCGCGGTGCTGGT
>JABFXC010000122.1 GCA_013361935.1 Gemmatimonadaceae bacterium | reverse complement strand
GATCCGGCGCTCGCCCACGCGGACAGCGGAGAGGCGGGAACGCAGATCAGCCGGCGCGCGCCGTCGGCCGAAGAGCTGGGCTTTCCGGCGAACGTGCGCGTGGGCGCGACGCAGGCCGTCGGCGCCCGAACGAGCTTCCGCGGGACGCTCGTCGAGAGCATCAGCGCCGACGACGTCGCGGAGCTGTTCACCACGGTGGCGCGCGCGGCGGGGGTCACCGGGACGCCGCCCATCGTCGCCCTGCCCGCGGTGAACGCGGCGCCGGTGATGCGCGCGCGCGCCGACTCGCTGCGCGACGCGGCCAGCGTGCTCGCGACGCTCACGGAGACGTACGGCGTGTCGGAGCACGAATGGCAGGTGCGCGACGCCGTCCTGAGCCAGCTTCCGAAGTGGGCGCGCGACCGCGCGAAGGTGGACAGCATCGGCAACATCGTCCTCGCCGTGGGGCCGGCGCGCGACACGACGATGTTCGTGGCGCACCTCGACGAGATCGGCTTCGAGATCACGAAGATCGCCGGCGACGGGACGCTCTCCCTGCGCACGCGCGGCGGGTTCTTCCGGTCGCTCTGGGAAGGCCAGCCGGCGCTGCTGCACTTCGAGCGCGGCCGCGCGCCGGGAGCGAGCTGCGCGCTGCGCACCATCACGACGGGCGAAGGCAGCGCGGCCGCCGGCGTCTTCGTTCCGCGGCAGAGCGCCACCACGAAGCAGCCCGACGCACTCACCGCGTGGCTCGGCGTCGACTCTGTCGCGCTGGCGGCGTGCGGGGTGACGCGCGGGATGTCGCTCACGGGTGCGAAGAGCGCGGCGTCGCTCATCGGCACGCGATTCACCGCGCGGTCCATCGACGACCGCGCCGGGTGCACCGCGCTCATCCTCGCCGTCCGGGCGCTCGACGTCGCGCGGATCGACCACACGGTGATCTTCGTCTGGTCGGTGCAGGAGGAGACCGCGCTGGGCGGCGCGCACGACATCGCGGCACGGCTGGGGCCGAGCGTGATGCGCGTCCACGCGGTGGACACCTTCGTCTCCGCCGACTCGCCGCTGGAGAGCACGCGCTTCGCCGTCGCGCCGATCGGCCAGGGCCCGGTGGTGCGCGCGCTCGACAACTCGAGCGCGACGCCGGCCGCGGAGGTCGATCGCGTGCGGGCGATCGCGCGGTCGCGCGCGATCCCGCTGCAGGTCGGGACGACGAACGGCGGCAACGACGGCTCGGAGGTCGCGCGCGTCGGCGCGGTGGACGTGCCCATCGCCTGGCCGCTTCGCTACAGCCATTCCCCCGCTGAAGTGATCGATCTTCGCGACGTCCAGGCGCTCGCCCGCCTGGTCGGCGCCCTCGCCGTCACGCGTTAGGCATCGCCCACCCTTCACCGATTCGCATGCGCGCGCTTCTCTCCGTCTCCGACAAGACCGGTCTCGTCGACTTCGCCCGCGGCCTCGCCGATCTCGGCTGGGAGCTCGTCTCCACCGGCGGCACCGCGCGGTCCATCCGCGACGCGGGGATCGCCGTGCGCGACGTCAGCGACGTCACCGGCTTCCCGGAGATGATGGACGGGCGGGTGAAGACGCTGCACCCCGTGGTGCACGGCGGTCTGCTCGCGCGCCGCGACCTCCCCGAGCACGTCGCGGCGATGAAGGAGCACGGGATCGAGCCGATCGATCTCGTCGCGGTGAACCTCTACCCGTTCCGCGAGACCGCCGCGAGGAAGGGCGTGTCGCCGGAGGAGGTCGTCGAGAACATCGACATCGGCGGGCCGTCGATGCTCCGCTCGGCGGCGAAGAACTTCGCGGCGGTGACGGTGGTGGTCGATCCGGCGGACTACGGCCGCGTTCTCTCCGCGTTGAAGGAGGGCGGCGACGCCCTCGCCTTCCGGCGCGAGCTCGCCGAGAAGGCGTACGCGCACACCGCGGCGTACGACGCGGCGATCAGCGGCTGGTTCGCGGCGCAGCGCGGCGATTCCTTCCCGAACGAGATGTCCGTCGCGCTCCGGCGCGCGCAGTCGCTCCGCTACGGCGAGAATCCGGGGCAACGCGCCGCGTTTTATATGGAGCATGCTGGGTCAGGGCTTGCAGCCCTGACCCAGCGCGGCGGGAAGGAGCTGTCCTTCAACAACCTTCTCGACCTCGACGGCGCGCTGCTCGCCGCCGATCCGTTCCGCGGCGAGCCGTGCTGCGCGATCATCAAGCACACGACGCCGTGCGGGCTGGCGACGGGCGACTCCGCGCTCGACGCCTATCGCAAGGCGCTCGCCTGCGACCCCGTGTCCGCGTTCGGATCGGTGATCGCGTTCACCGTCCCGGTCGACGACGCGGCTGCCGAGGCGGTCTCGTCGCTCTTCGTGGAGTGCGTCGTCGCGCCGAGCTTCAGCGAGGGCGCGGTCGAGATCCTCGGCCGGAAGAAGAACCTCCGCGTGCTCGAGGGTGACGCGCGCTGGTCGCCCGGCGCGCTCGACTTCAAGCGCGTGCGCGGCGGCTTCCTCGCCCAGGAGCGCGCGCCCCTGCCATCCGTGACGGAGAACTGGAAGGTCGTCACCGAGCGCCAGCCGACCGACGCGGAACGCGCCGATCTCGCCTTCGCCTGGCGCGCGGTCGCCGGGGTCAAGTCGAACGCGATCGTGCTCGCGCGAAACGGGGCGACGATCGGGATCGGCGCCGGCCAGATGTCACGAGTGGACGCGGCGTTCGTCGCTGTTCACAAGGCGCGGACCATCGGGCACGACACCAAGGGCTCCGCGCTCGGGTCGGACGCCTTCTTCCCCTTCCGCGACGGGATCGACCAGGCCGCGGAAGCGGGGGTGACGGCGATCGTGCAGCCGGGCGGGTCGGTTCGCGACCAGGAAGTGATCGACGCAGCAAACCACCACGGCATGACCATGGTACTAACTGGGCAGCGTCTCTTCCGTCACTAACGCCCAGCCCCCTAGTTTCATGGCTACACGTGCCTCGCGAGAGGCCGCCCCTCTCGCGTACACTTCGAATCGAATGGCGCAGACCAAAACCACCGAGCTCGATACCCGCTCGTCCTACCTCGCCGCCGGGCTCACCTCGCTCGGCGTGTTCGTGCTGTACCTGCTCACCCTCGCGCCGTCGACGGCCATGTGGGATACGAGCGAGTACATCGCGGCCGCGTACACGCTGGGGCTGCCGCATCCGCCGGGCAACCCGTTCTTCGTGCTCATCGGCCGCGTCTTCACCCTGCTGCCCATCGCCTCGGGGATCGCGACCCGCATCAACATCCTCGCCGCGCTGTGCAGCGCGGTCGCGGCTGGCGCGTGGTTCCTGATCGCCGAGCGGGTGCTCGTCGGCTGGTTCCCGCTGCGCTGGCAGCGCATCGTCGGCGGAGTCACCGCGGCGGTGCTTGGCGCGACGGCGTTCACCGTCTGGAACCAGTCGGTGGTGAACGAGAAGGTCTACACCGTGTCGCTCGCGTTCTTCGCGCTCGTGGCGTGGCTGTCGGTGCGCTGGGCCGACGAGCCGTACGGTCCGAAGGCGGACCGCATCCTCGTCCTCATCGCCTATCTGATCGGGCTGGGCTACGCGAACCACCCGGCGGGGTTCCTGGTCGGGCCGGCGGTGGCGGTGGTGGTGATCGCGCGCCGGTGGGAGACGATCCTGCGCTGGAAGATGTGGCTCGCCTGCGCCGGCGCGCTGATCCTCGGCATCACGGTGTTCGCGACGCAGCCGATCCGCGCCGCGCACTTCCCGCCGATCAACGAGGGCGAGCCCACGGCGTGCACGAACGGGCTGCACTGGGACTGCACCTTCTCGAAGCTGACGAAGGAGCGGTTCATGTACAACTTCAACCGCGAGCAGTACGGCAAGCCGGAGCTGAGCGACCGTCAGGCGCCCTTCTCCGCGCAGGTCGACATGTGGTGGACGTACTTCAAGTGGCAGTGGATGCGCGACACGCGGGACGCGCACCCCGGCCCGCAGCTCGCCCTGGCGGTGCTCTTCCTGGTGCTCGGGCTGATCGGCGGCTGGGTGCACTTCACGCGAGACCGACGAAGCTTCTGGTTCTTCGGGCCGCTGATCTTCACGGTCACGCTCGCGCTGATCTACTACATGAACTTCAAGTACGGATACTCGCAGGCGCCGGAGCTGGGACAATCGGTGCCGCGCGAGGTCCGCGATCGAGACTATTTCTATCTCTGGAGCTACTCGGCCTGGGCGGTGTGGGCCGCGCTCGGGCTGATCTGGGTGTGGGAGACCGTCGCCGCGGCGATCGGATCGGACAGCGTGCGCGTGGGCGGCGAGGTGATCGAGCAGCCGCGGCGCAACAGCCTCGCGATGGCCGCGCCGGTGCTCGCCCTCGCGCTCATCCCGCTCTTCGCCAACTGGACGAGCGCGTCGCGCGCGAACCAGACGGACACGCGCGACTTCGCCGCCGACCTGCTGAACTCCGTCGAGCCGTACGGCGTGCTCGTGACCGTCGGCGACAACGACACCTTCCCGCTCTGGTACGCGCAGGAGGTGGAGGGGATCCGCAAGGACGTCGTCGTCGCGAACACCTCGCTGCTGAACACCGACTGGTACGTGCGGCAGCTCATCCGTCGCCCGGTCTACGAGTACGACGCGGCGAAGGGCCCGTCGATCTACCGCGGCAAGCAGTGGGAGAAGCCGGACAGCGGCCCTCTCAAGATGTCGATGGAGGCGGCGGACGCGATCCCGCTCGTCGCCGAGATCCCGCAGACGGTGGTGTTCAGCGCCGGGAAGATCCAGGCGGTGATCACCCCGCGGCAGATCACCCGCGCGGACATCATCGTCCTGCAGATGATCAAGGACGCGGTCGGCACGACGCGGCCGATCTACCTGAGCCGCACCTCGGGCGGGTATGGGTCGGAGCTCGGCCTGCAGCGCTACCTGCTGACGCAGGGGCTCGCGCGGAAGATCATGACCGACACGATCCACGCGTCGAAGGACACGCTCCTCATCGCCGGGGAAGGCTACCTCGATGTGCCGCGGACGCGCGCGCTCTGGGACAGCGTCTTCCAGGCGCCGAAGTCGATCGCCCGGCGCAGCGACTGGCCGGACCAGCCTTCCGTCGGCATCCCCTACCTGTACGTCTCCACGGGCGCGGTGCTCTCCGAGGCGCTGCAGCGCATCGGCGATCCGCAGGCCGCGGACCGGGTGATGGCCCAGGCGCACGCGGTGGCGAAGGCGACGCGGCTCGAGGATCTCATCGCCGCCTTCGAGCAGCAGCAGCGGCCGGCGGCGAACCCCTTCCTCGACACGGGCAACCGGGTGCAGATCCCGATCGCCCCGAAGCAGCCGTAGTACGACCTCCGGTGGCCGGCGCGCCTAACGCGCGCCGGTCACTGGACGGTGACCGTCCCCCGCATCCCGGTCGTCGTCGTGCCGTGGATCGCGCAGTGATAGCTGTACGTCCCCGCCGCGGCGAAGGTCCGCTGGTACGACGCGCTGCTCGTCGCGGCCAGACCGGGTGACCCGTCGTCCCAGACGAGGCTGTGGTCGACGCAGGTCTGGCCGCCGTAGCCGTCGCTGCCGCAGCTGTTCCACGACCAGTTCACCGCCGTCCCCTTCGGGATCGTCGTCGCCGACGGGGTGAAGTTCAGCCCCGAGACGGTGATGTCGGCGCTCGTCGAGCCGCCGGTGTTGCCGCCCGTGTTGCCGTTGTTGTTCGCGTTGTTCGTCCCGGTCGGCCCCCCGCCCCCTCCACCGCAGGCGACGAGCGCCGCGGCGGCCAGTCCGAGCAGCAGATTCTTCCCGTTCGATGTCGATCGCATCGCGTATCTCCCGCGGCGCAGCGGCCGCATGACGGTGACGCGCGGGCGGAGCTTCGCGTGCCGCGCGACGGCACCTTGCGATGCGGATTTTCAGCGAGCAAGCGACCGGCGGCGAACGGCGTCCGGCGCGGGGCGAACGCCGCCCCCGTTCAGGGCACCACGTTCACGGTGACCTCCGCCCCCCCGCCCGGCGCGGCGGCGACCGATGCGCCAAGCAGCCAGCGATCGAGCCTCGTACGCCGGTGCGAATGCGCGTAGCGCACCGTCTTCACCCCCATGAGCGCGCCGAGGAAGCTCCCCGCGACGACGTCGCTCGCCCAGTGCTTGTTCAGGTAGAGCCGGGTGAAGCCGGGGATCGACGCGGCGCCGTAAAGCAGCGGCGCCGCCCACTTCACCGCGCCGGGATCGCGCAGGCGGATCTCCTCCACGGCTGCCGCGGAGGCGGCGAATGCGGTCGCCGCGTGCAGCGAGGGAAAGGAGCGATACTCGAAGTCGGTGAACCCCCTCCCGTACCTGAAGGTGAGCGGGTTCCCGTTCGAGCTGCTCGGCCGGGCGCGGCCCAGGGCGCCGCGGATCGCCTGGCCGAAGCCCGTGGTGAGCACCAGCGCCTCGGTCATGTGCAGCCCGACGTCGGCGGTGGTCGAGGAGCCGGTGAGGCGCCCGATCCCGTACACCGCGACCGCGCCGAAGGTGAAGGGCGTCTCGTTGAGCAGGGTGAGCGACTTCACCACGTGATGCCGGCTCGGGTTTCCCTGCACCTCCGGCTTCTGCGTCCAGCGCGAGATCTTCAGGTCGAAGCGCTCGACGGCGATCGTTCCGACGATCGCCGCCCCGGTGAGGATCGCATCGCGGCGCGTGAAGAACGTCTTGTCGATGTGGGCGGGGTGCGCCACTGGAATGCTGTCCGCGGCCTGCTGCGCGGCGAGCGAGATCGGGACGGCTGTGGCGCAGATCACGAGCGCCGCGAAGCCGGCGACTACGGCGATGTCGGTGGATGTCATCCTGGGGTGTTTTGGTCGACGTCTCTCTACGCAAGGGTCGTGTCAGCGTGCTTGCGCCGGCCCTCAGGGCAACCCTGACACCGCCGCGCCAGGAGGGGGCCTACGTTGCATTGCGCGCGGCGACTCGTCGCCGACGAGGGGAGCGGCATGGAGAGGCCGTCGCGGCTCCCCTCGACCAGGCCACCCCCCGAGGCAGCTCGTGCTCGTCCCCAAGCTCGCGACGACGCTCCGGTCCTACGACCGGCGCCAGTTCGGTCAGGATCTCATCGCCGGCATCATCGTCGGCATCGTCGCCATCCCCCTCGCGATCGCCTTCGCGATCGCCAGCGGCGTCACTCCGGACCGCGGACTGTGGACGGCGATCATCGCCGGATTCCTCATCTCCGCCCTCGGCGGCTCGCGCGTCCAGATCGGCGGCCCCACCGGCGCCTTCGTCGTCATCGTCTACGGCATCGTCCAGAAGTACGGGATCGACGGGCTCACCGTCGCGACGCTGATCGCGGGCGTCCTGCTCGTGATCATGGGGCTCGCGAAGCTCGGCAGCATCATCAAGTTCATCCCGCATCCGCTGATCACCGGGTTCACGAGCGGGATCGCGGTGATCATCTTCTCCAGCCAGGTGAAGGACCTCTTCGGGCTGCGCATGCGCGCGGTCCCGGCGGAGTTCATCGCCAAGTGGGAGGCGTTCGCCGCGAACGCGCACTCGTACAATCCGGCGGCGGTCGGCGTCGCGGCGCTGACGCTGACGGTGATCCTGCTCTGGCCGCGGGTGAACCGGCGCATCCCCGGACCGTTCGTCGCGCTGATCGTCGCGACGGTGGTCGCGCAGCTCATGCACCTCCCGGTCGAGACGATCGGCAGCCGGTTCGGAACGCTTGCCGCCTCCATCCCGCATCCGCGCATCCCGCACCTGGGCTGGAGCGCCGTCGTCGCGCTCGCCGGTCCCGCGTTCACGATCGCCGCGCTCGCGGCGATCGAATCGCTGCTCTCCGCGGTGGTCGCCGACGGGATGATCGGCGGCCACCACCGCTCGAACATGGAGCTCGTGGCGCAGGGCGTCGCGAACATCGCCTCGCCGCTCTTCGGCGGGATCCCGGCGACCGGGGCGATCGCCCGCACCGCGACCAACGTCAGGAACGGAGGGCGCACCCCCATCGCCGGGATGATGCACGCGCTGACGCTGCTGCTCGTCACCCTGGTCTTCGGCCGGTGGGTGGCGACGATCCCGCTCGCCACGCTCGCCGCGATCCTCGTCGTCGTCTCGTACCACATGAGCGAGTGGCGGAACTTCCGCTCCGAGCTGCGCTCCCCGAAGAGCGACGTCGTCGTGCTCCTCACCACCTTCGCGCTGACGGTGCTCGTCGACCTCACCGTCGCGATCGCGGTCGGGATGGTGCTCGCCGCCTTCCTGTTCATCCGCAGGATGGCGGAGGTCACCAACGTCAGCGCGGTCAGGCAGCAGCTCGCCGAGGGCGAGGAGGACGAGGAGCAGGACCCGAACTGGGTGCTCCGCCGCGAGATCCCCGCGGGGGTGGACGTCTACGAGATCAACGGACCGTTCTTCTTCGGTGCGGCGGCCCGCTTCAAGGACACCATCGGTCAGGTCGCGAAGACGCCCAAGGTGCTCATCATCCGCATGCGCAACGTGCTCGCCCTCGACTCGACCGGGATGCACGCCCTGCGCGAGGTGGTGCATCGCACGCGGCACGACGGCACCACGGTGCTTCTCTCCGACGTGCACATGCAGCCCCTGGTCGCGCTCACCGGCTCGGCGCTCCTCGAGGAGATCGGGAGCACGAACATCTTCGGCAACATCGACGACGCGCTGAACCGGGCGCGGGAGCTGGTGGGGCTCCCGCGCGTCGCGCCCCCACCCGGCGCGACGCCGACGGTCGCGCGGGAGACGCCGGCCGCGGGGGTTCCGATCGTCGCGAAGCGGTAACAGCTAACCCGGGCAAGCGCGACCGCTGCCCGGCGCGGTCGGGACAGTATAGCTTTCCGCCGAGGCGGGCAGGCACTGCCCGCCCTGCCCGGCGGATCGCCGGGCCGCAGCCCCCTTCCCCCGACCTCATGACATCCTCGAGACTCCTCGCCGGCCGTCTGCTCTCCGCGGCCGTCGCCCTGACGCTCGCGGCGGCGCTCGCAGCCGTGCCCGCGGCGGCGCAGCAGGCCACGACCACCGCCACGGTGCGCGGCATCGTCCGAAACGCCGAGGGCACACCCGTCGCCGGCGCGACCGTCGCCGCCACGAACGCCGAGACCGGTGTCCGCCGCGGCGCACAGACCGACGACAAGGGCCGCTACCAGATCCCGTTCCTCGCACCCGGTACGTACACGCTCCGCGCACAGCGCATCGGCTACCGCGCCGTCGAGCGAGCGAACGTGCAGCTCGCGATCACCCAGGTCGAGCAGGCGGACTTCGCCCTCCAGAGCGCGACGGTGCAGCTCGAGGAGCAGCGCGTGGTCGCCGAAGTCGCGCCCCTCATCGAGCATCAGAAGACGGGGCCGAGCACGCGGATCACGCAGGCACAGCTCGAGGACCTCCCCACCAACGGGCGCAACTTCAAGGATCTCGTCGTTCTCGCCCCCGGCACGAGCGACCTGGGTCGCACGGGCGCCGGCGGCGGCCAGTCGATCGGCGGCGGACGCACCGCGTCGACGAACGTCCTCATGGACGGCGTGAACAACAACCAGTCGTTCTTCGGCGGCGATGCCCGCGGCGGCGATCGCGCCCCCTTCTCGTACTCAATCGAGGCGGTGAAGGAGCTGCAGGTGATCACCGCGTCGTACGACGTGGAGCGCGGCAACTTCACCGGAGGCACCGTGAACGCCGTGACCAAGAGCGGCACGAACAAGCTTCAGGGCTCGGTCTTCGGCTTCCTCCGTCGCGATGACGTCGGCGGCGTCCGCCTCACCGGCAACGACTTCCTCGGCCACGCGCCGACGAACTTCTCCAAGCAGCAGTACGGCTTCTCGCTCGGCGGTCCGATCATCAAGGATCGCGCGCACTTCTTCGTCGCCCTTGATCGGCAGACCGCGGCCGAGCCGAAGGCTGTGTTCGACGTCGGATCGAGCGTCGCCTCGCAGCGCGCCGGCAAGATCAGCCCGACGCTGCTCGACTCGCTCATCCGCACGGCGCGCAGCGTCTACGGATGGGATCTCAGCCGCGAGGTCGGCCTCCTCACCGCGAACGTCGACGAGAGCAGCGCCTTCGCGCGCATCGACTGGCAGCTCGGCGAGAAGCACACGCTGACGCTCCGCAACAACTACCTGAACTTCACGCAGCGCAACGATCGCCTGGCGAACTCCGCCACGTCGACGGACCTCATCTCCAACGCCGGTCCGTACAAGACCTCGGCGAACAGCTTCGTCGCTTCGCTGCAGTCGGCGTTCGGGAACCTGACCAACGAGTTCCGCGGGCAGCTCGCGGCGGAGATCAAGCCGCGGCCGTCCAACCCGTCGCCGGCGTTCGGCGTGCCCACGCCGCAGGTCACCATCCGCAACATCGTGACGCGCTTCTCGCCGACCGACAGCGTCCGCACCGACGTCGTCTTCGGCTCCGACCCGATCCTCGCCGCGAACTATCTCTCCGAACGCTCGATCGAGCTGATCGACAACGTGCGCTGGACGCATGACAACCACACGCTGAAGGTCGGCGTGAACGTGATGAGGGAGCACGTCTACAACTACTTCCACAACAACGCGCTCGGCAGCTTCACCTTCGACTCGCTCGGCGCCTTCGCGCGGGGGACGCCCGCGTCCTTCACGCGCGCGCTCGCCGGCGCGAACGGCTCCCTTCCCATCGCCGAGTTCGACGTGTGGGAGAACGCCGTCTACGCGCAGGACGAGTGGCAGATGACGCCGCGGTTCTTCCTCTCGTACGGGCTCCGCTACGACCTCGCGGCGTATCCCACGAAGCCGGCGCGCAACGACAGCGTCATGAAGTACTTCCCGGGCGTCGACGTCCGCACGCGGCCGAGCGACCGGAACGACATCTCCCCCCGCGTCGGCTTCACCTTCGACCCGAACGCCGACGGCCAGCAGGTGATCCGCGGCGGAACGGGACTCTTCTACGGCCGGACCCCGTACGTGCTCGCGTCGAACGTCCTCGCGAACACGGGGCTGAACCAGCGCGTCCTCACCTGCAACGGGGCGAACACCCCGGCGCCGAACTTCCCCGGCTACGCGCAGGACCCGTCGACGATCCCGACGCAGTGCGCCGGCGGAGCGTTCGGCATCGCCGAGGTGAACGCGTTCAGCAACGACTTCCGCCAGGCGTCGGCGTGGAAGTCCAACCTCGGCTACGACCGCCTCGTCGCGAAGGACTGGCGCGTCGGCGTCGAGGCGGTCTACTCGCAGCTGCGCGACCAGTACGTCGCCGAGGACGTCAACCTCAACACGACGCCGTACTTCACCATCGAGGGCGGGATCCCCGTCTTCGCGCCGACCACCGCCATCAGCACGACGAGCGGCCGCTTCAACGCGACCGGCTCGCGCAAGGTCGCGAGCTTCAATCAGGTCGCGCTGCAGCGCTCCGTCGGCTCGGGCAAGTCGTTCCAGGGCATCGCCACGCTCAACGGCAAGACGCGCTGGGCGAGCCTCTATGCCGCGTACACGTACGACCACACCCGCGACAACGGGTCGACGTCCTGCTGCATCGCGATCTTCGACATGTTCAACTCGACGCGCACCTTCGGCAACCCGGGCAACTTCGGGAACCAGTGGGGACCTGCGAGCTACAGCCGCACGCACACCGTGGTGATCTCGCCATCCACGCACCTGCCGTACGGGGTGCTGCTGAGCGGCATCTACCGCGGCTACAGCGGACTGCCCTGGACGCCGATCTACGGTGGCGACATCAACGGCGACAAGGCGACGAACGATCGTCTCTATGTCCCGACCACCGCGGAGACGCAGACGTACGCCTTCGCCGCGGGCTCCAACGCGACGACGCTGGACAAGCTGATCTCGGAGAGCAAGTGCCTCCGCGAGCATCGTGGCCAGGTCATCGGCCGCAACGTCTGCCGCAACCCGTGGACGAACGTGCTCGACGCCCGGCTGTCGAAGAGCTTTGCCACGATCCGCGGGCAGGGGCTCGAGGTCGTCGCGGATTTCTTCAACGTCCTCAACGGCCTGAACAAGGATTGGGGCCAGCGGAACGAAGTCTCGTTCGGCAACCAGGCGCTGCTCGTCCCGACCGCGTTCAGCACGGCCAGCGGGACGCCGAAGTTCAGCTACCGCGTCAACACCACGCACGGCCGCGCCACGCCGGAGAGCTTCCTCACGAGCCAGTTCCAGATGCAGCTCGGGTTGAAGTACACCTTCTGATCCATCCTCCGGGGTCGTGAGACCACGAACGGCGCCTGCGTTGAGAGACGCAGGCGCCGTTCGTGCGTGAGGCGGACGGTCGGATCACTTCCACCCGCCCGGGCTCATGACCTTCAGCCTTCAGTCCCCTGCCTTCCAGCCGCAGGGATCGATCCCCGCGCGGTACACGTGCGACGGGAACGATCTCTCCCCCGCACTTCGCTGGTCGGGTGTCCCGGCCGGAGCGAAGAGCCTCGCGCTCATCGTCGACGACCCCGACGCGCCCGACCCGAAGGCGCCGAAGCGCGTCTACGCGCACTGGCTGCTCTACGACATACCGCCCTCGGCCAGCGAGCTTCCGGAAGGAGTGACGGCGGACGCGCTCCCGAAGGGCACGCGCGAGGGATCCAACGACTGGAACCGCACCGGTTACGGCGGGCCCTGTCCGCCGATCGGCCGCCATCGCTACTTCTTCAAGCTCTTCGCCCTCGACCGAGCGCTCGGCGACCTCGGCACACCATCGAAGAAGGAGCTGGAGGCGGCGATCTCCGGCCATGTCATCGAGAAGGCGGAGCTGATGGGTACCTACGAGCGATCGCGCTGACTGCTGGAGGCAGCGTCAGAGCTCCGCCCGCTGGTCCCCGCACCCCGCCGAGACGTCCGGAATGGAGAAGCTGATCGTCGTGCCGCGACCCGGCTCGCTGGCGACGTGTATTCCGCCGCCGTGCGCCTTCACCAGCCCTTCGACGATCACGAGGCCGAGGCCCAGGCCCCGGCGATCGGTGCGCCGCGCCTGCCAGAAGCGGTCGAACAGATGTGGGAGCTGATCGGCGGGAATGCCCTGTCCCGTGTCGGAGACCCGCCAGAGAATTCCTCCCGGCTCCGCCGCCGCGCTGACGGTGACGGTTCCACCGCGCGGAGTGAACTTGATCGCGTTGCCGATGAGATTCGAGAGGATCTGCGAGAGCCGGTGGCGATCCGCGCACATTCGCGGCAATCCCTGCGCAACGTCGCGCGCGAGCGCTATCTGCGCCGCTTCGGCGAGCGGACGGTGGAGCGCGATCGCTTCGTCGACGACTGGCTCGACCTCGGTGGGCGCACGCTCGACGCTGAGCCTTCCCGACTCGATCCGTGTGACATCGAGGAGATCTCCGATCATCCGGTTCATCGTGCCTGCCGCGCGCTTGATCATCTCGAGCTGACGACGCTCGGTCGCGCGGGCCTCGTCATCGGGAACGATCTCGAGCAGGAACGACGTCGCCATGGTGATGGTGCCGAGCGGGTTGCGCAGGTCGTGCGAGACGATGGAGAGCACCTGGTCGCGCGAGCGCACCGCTTCCATCGTCTTCGCGTGCGCGATCCGCTCGTTCTCGAGGAGCCGCTCCCGCTCGCGCGCGGCGTCGCGCTGCTCGGTGACGTCGGTGAGGGCGGCGAACCACTCGACGATCTGCCCGTCTTCCCCGGTGACCGGCACTGCGCGGGCGAGGAACCAGCGATGCTCGCCGCCGCGGGAGCGCAGCCGGAGGAGCCCCTGCCAAGGCTTGCCCTGGGCATAGGCAGCGCGCACGGTCTCCTCGACGCGATCCACGTCGCTCGGGTCGTGCACGCTCAGCCACCCCCAGCCTCGCAGCTCGTCGAACGTCGCGCCGGTGAACTCGTACCAGCGGTCGTTGTACCAGATGACGCGCCCGTCCGCGTCGGCGATCCACTCGAGCAGCGGTACGGTGTTCGCCATGACGCGAAAGCGCTGCTCGCTCTCGCGCAGTGCGCGCTCGGTGGTCCGTCGTTCGTGCGCCTCCTCAGGAGTCGTGGCCGTCATCGGAGGTTCTCGTGTCGGGGTTCGGCGCTTCGACGAGGCGCGCCGCACAACGCCGCATGCGTCATGCCCGAAGCGGCTGCGGCGTCAGTCGCCGGAGGTGCGCACCCTGTCCGGCCGGCGCCGTCGCCACCACTGAATCAGTCCCGTGACCGCGAGCAGCGGCAGGGTCAGCCCCGTGAGCGACGCGAGCAGCCGCGTCGGCGCGCCACCGATCTCGCCGATGTGAAGGGGATACAGCAGACTGTAAAGGCGCGCGCCGCGCGGCGCCGTCGTCCCGTCTTCCACGCCCAGCACTTGTCCGGTGATCGGATCCACCGAGACGAAGCTCTTCCCGTTCGGGTGTCGTTCACGCGGCAGGCGCTTGCGGACACGGAACGGCTGCCCCGGCGCCGACGGGAGATACAGGTACGAGATCTCGCCGCCTGGCTGCGCACGCTCGGCGATCAGGAGAAGGCTGTCGACGGGAAGCATCGGCGCGATGGCCCTGGAAGCCGGCGCCAGCGGCGCGCGCGCCGTCGGGGAGAGCGTGACCCAGGATGCGACGCGCTCGCCGGCCTTCGGAAAGGCGAGCGAAGCCCCCGTGAGCCCGCCGACGAACAGCAGCGCCGATGCATAGAAGCCGACGGCGCGGTGGACGTCGAACGTGAGGCGCCTGCCGCCCACGCCGCGGGCCACGGTGAGCGATGCGCGCCACTGCATCCAGGCGCGCCACGGAGCGCGGCGCGGCCACCAGATCACGAGTCCCGTGACGCTGAGCAGCACCAATGCCAGCGCGCCGACACCCGCCACCTGCCCGCCGACCGCGCCAGCGAGCAGGTGCGAATGCAGCAGGAAGAGCCATCCGGTGAGGAACTCCGTCGGCCGGCGCGCGCCGAGCAGCGTTCCTCGATAGGGGTCCGCGTAGACATACCGTTCCGGCGCCGCCCCCAGCCAGACTTCGTAGGTGGCGTCACGTGACCGCGGCATGCGTACGCGTGTCGGCGCGGGATCCGCGTACTGCTGCCGCACGCCGTTCAGGATCTGCTGCAGCGGCACGCGCGTCGCCGCCGGCTCCGTCCGCAGCAGGTGCGGATTCAGCGCGGCATCGATCTCCTGCCGGAATACGAGGAGGCTCCCCGACAGCCCCGTGACGATGAGCAGCGCACCGGCGCTGACACCGAGCCAGCGATGGAGCCGGCGGAGCCTCGCGCGTGCGGGACCTCGACGCGGGGTCGCTGCAGGCGTCCAGCTCCCGCGCCCAAGGTCGGTCCCCTGGGCGCGGGTGTCGTTCGATGGGTGGATCTCAGTACTCAACGCGGTAGCCGACCGAGAGCACCCGGCCGCGCGCGGCCGCGCGGCTCGCGTCGGTGTTGGTCGTCATGAGCTGCGAGACGGTCGTGAAGTACTGGCGATTGAGCAGGTTCTCGACGCCAACGGTCAACGTGCCGCCGCTGCGCACTCCGAGCGTGCCGAGCAGATCGAAGGTCGTGTACTCGTGCACCCGCCGGCCGCCGTTGGAGATGCGGTCGAGGAAGGCCGCGTCGCGATTTCCCGAGTGCACCATCTGGAAGCGCGTGGTGAGCCGCGACAGCGGACGCGCCGCGACGTACGCCGTGGCCTTCGCTGGCGAGATGCGGAAGCCGTTCAGCGACTTCCAGCGCGAATCCTTGGGATCGAGGAACTCCCCTTCGCTCCAGGTGAAGGTGCCGCCCACATCCACCAGGGAGGCCGGCTGGATGTCGAGCGTCGTCTCGACGCCGCGGATGCGCTCGGGCGCGCGGACGACCTTGAGGTTGCCGTCCACCTGCGAGCCGAGCTCCGACGTGCTCCGGAACACCGAGGCGGTCGTCTGGACTCTCGACCAGAGACCACGCATCCCCGCCTCGTACTGGTCGACCTCCTGGGCGCGGGTGGTCTTCGAGCCGAGCACGAACCCGGCGGGCGCCTGCCGCAGCACGAGCCCGATGTCGCCGAGCGAGAAGCCCTGCGAGAAGTTGGCGAAGAGCTCGACGCCGCGCCCCGCCGCGAGCACCGCACCGGCGTTGTACACCGTGGGCGCGAAGCTGAGCGATCCGCCGGCGACCGACACCTCCTCGATCGTCGTGAAGTCGTCGACGTCGACGCGGTCGCGCTCGTGGCGCACGCCGCCGCGCACGGTAACCCGGGAGATCGGGTGCGCCTCGAGCTGCGCGAACGCCGCGAGGCTGCGAGTGCGCATCGGGGGGACCCACGTCCAGTCGTCGGTCTTCACGAAGCGAAGGCCCTGGCTCGAGTCGTACGCCGGCTTGTCGAAGATCGAGATGCCCTGGAAGGTGCGCTCGCGCGACGCATCGCCCCCCCAGGTGACGCTCGCCCGGACCCCGTCGAGCAGCCGCGACGTGACTTCCAGCCGGCCACCCGTCTTCCACGTGTCGAGGTACGACTGGTACACGTACGGCTGCGCGGTCGTCGTCCCGGTGGACGGGCGCTTCAGCATGCGAAGCGACGGACCGAACCGGGTGACGAAGTCGCGGTGGAACAGCTGCGCGTGCACGCGGCTGCCGCGGAGCACGGGGAGCGGGAGCGGAGCCTCATCATGCGAGTAGTCGAGGCTCCCGACGGTGTGCAGCGAGCCCTGTGGCGTCTCGAGCTCGAGCCCCGATCGAGTGCGGGCCTTGCCCGTGGTGTCGCGCGAGGGGACGGTCGCCCAGCGCGTGTTCTGCTCCGCGTCGTAGTGGTTGAGCGAGAGCTGAAGCCGCTGCGCGCCACCGCGGACGCCGAACTTGCCGAACCCCGACCAGGTGCGCGTGTCGGCGAGCCCGCCCTGTCCGTACGGGTCGGGGGGGATGCGATCCCCCTCGGCGTCGAAGAAGCCCCCCGTCTGCTCGAGGGAGCCGCCGACCTGGAAGTCGAAGCCGCGGCGTCGGCCGGCGGCGGTCTGGGCGAGGCGACCGCTCGTCCCCTGGCCGACGGCGCCCGCGCCCATCGCCGTCGTCGTCCGCGCGTCGGTGGTGAGACGGAGTGGCCCGTCACCGGGCGGCCGCGTGATGATGTTGATCACGCCACCCGTGCCGCCGTCGCCATAGATCGCGCTCGCGCCACGGAGCACCTCGATGCGCTCGATCGCCGCCGGGTCGATGGTCGCGAGATCGCGGCTGACGCTGCGCGTCGTCGAGAGCGGGACGCCGTCGATCAGCACCGAGATCGAGCGGCCGCGCAGTGGCTGCGCGTACGTGCTCTGAGTGCCGGTGGCGCCGCCGAGCCCGGGCACCGTCTTCGCGAGCGCCTCGCCCAGCCCCGCCGCGGTCGCGCCCTGCGTCCGCACCGCTTCCCGATCGACGACCGTGACGGCACCCGGGATCTCGCTGAGCGAGCTGGCCGTGCGCGTCGCGGTCGTCACCGTCGCCTCGAGCATCACGGGGGTCCGCTCGAGCGTCACGTCCACCGTCTCCGTCCGTCCGCCGGTGAGCGCCACGGACAGGCCACGCTCCCGGTAGCCGATCGCGCGAACGCTGAGCGCGTACTCCCCCTCCGGGAGATCGGCGAGCATGAACCGGCCGTCGGCGCCGCTCGTCGCCGATCGCTCGACGCCCGACACGCGCTCGCGCCCGACGATGTGCGCCCCAGCGAGAGGTGCACCGCTCGAGGTGACTCGACCAGCCACCGCCGACGTGCCGCGCGGTGCAACCTGCGCGGTGGCGTCCGAGCCCTGTGCGCGGGCATGCCCGGCGAGCGACAAGGAGAGTAGCGCGCCGACGACAGCCGGCGTGAGGTTTCGATGCATGGTCTGTCCGAGTAGTGAGGGCGCGCCGTCCTGTCGCGCCGATGGGCCTTGAACTTCGACGACGGTGGATTCCCGACCATTCTAATCGGGATTGAAGCACGAGACAATGTCCAGCGCGCGCCGCGGCGCCCGGAGGAGCGACCGGTGGCATTTCCGCATCGTCGAGGCGACTTTTCGTTCCTCGCGTGGCCGCATCGGCCATCGGGCCACCCGGGCAGGTGGCGGAGTGGTTGAACGCTCCGGTCTTGAAAACCGGCATACCGGCAACGGTATCGTGGGTTCGAATCCCACCCTGCCCGCTCTCGTCTGCGGAAACGCGAAAGCGCCCTTCACCACTCGGTGAAGGGCGCTTTCGCGTTCATCGCTCAGCGCGAGGCCGTTTCCTGAGGATGCGGCCCGCTTGCCGCGAGGATCCAGGCGCCGAGCAGCTCGCGGCGGAGATCGTGCTCGCCGCGCGTCGTCGACCCGGCGACGAGGGGATAAGCGGCGCGTGCCGCCGCGAGATTGCCGCTCTTCAGGTATGCGACCACCGCGCCATCTCCCAGCAGATCCGGCGAGAGCCAGAAGTCGCCGCGCGACGCCGCGTCGAGCAGGACGTTGGCCGCGGAGGCGCTGCGCGGGTAATCCCAGCTCGCGAGCCCGTGGAGGAAGTCGACCGCCGCGCGCGCTTCTCGCGGAGCGGTGGGGTGACGCTCGAGATACCGGTGCACCTCCGCGAAGAACGCGACGTCATCGACACCCGCGCTTCCGCCGGCGATCGTCTCCTCAGCGTCGCGCACCGTCTCGACCCACGCCCGCCAGTCGATCGGCGCCTCCCCCGTCGCGAGCATGCGCCTCGTGGCGCGCACGCGGCCCGCGGCGATGACCTGTGTCGGGTCGGCGCCGGCGAAGTTTCCGCCGCGCACCCGCGCGGCGAGCTCCATCGCCTCCAGCCGCGGCACGCCGCCGACGACGGTGTACGGCGTCACGCCCGCGACCGCTCGCCGCTGCTCGAGCAACCGCGCGAGCCCGTAGCGGTCCCCGGAAAGCGAGACGAAGCCGCTCGCCTCCTCCTTCAGGTATCGCGAGCGCTCGGCGCCGAGGTCGAGCGTCGGGTAGAAGTCCGAGTTCGCGCCGCCGCCGCCCACGAGGGGCGCGAAGGTGGATGCGTCGGCGACGCGAAGCGCGTCGAACATCTCCGGCGTGATCGGCAGGACGCGCTTGTAGTCCTCGGCGACCGCGCTGTCCGCGAACACCGACCAGTCAGGCGCGCGCAGTCTGCCTTCCTTGCTCGCGACGATCAACAGATCGTGATTGCTCACGTTGTAGAGCGCGTAGTCGGGAAAGTTCTCGGCGAGCGCGCGGACCACCGAGAGCACCAGCCCGTCGTGCATCTCGGAGACGTGCACCCACTGCGCGAACACCCCGCCTGGGTTCATGTAGCGCCTGACGTGGCCGTAGAACTCCGTCGTGAACAATCCGGACACGCCGGCGACCCACGGGTTCGACGGCTCGGAGACGATGAGGTCGAAGCGCTCGCCCGCGGCGGCGAAGTACGAGCGCGCATCGTCGTACGCGAAGCTCGAGCGCGGATCGTCGAAGACTCGCCGGTTCGCCGGATAGAACGCGCGCGAGGCGCGCACCATCTCCGGCTCGAGCTCGATGGTCACCACCCGCTTCAGCCCGCGCGCGCCGAGCAGGGCGTGCGACGACATCCCCGATCCCTGGCCGATGATTGCCGCCACGCGCGCCTGCGGCACGTGGGCGAGCGCGACGAGCGGAACGAGCGTCTGCGTGGACGCGTCGTGCGTGAAGCGCGTCGGCGTCGCCGGTGGAAGGAACCACTCGGGCCCGAGCGAGGCGTCGGGCTTGCCGTTGGTGGCGAGCGAGAGACCGTTGCTCGCCGGAATCCGCCGCACGGTAACCGTCGCCGTGCGCCCGTCCGAGAAGAAGACCATGTTCGGCGTCGCCGTGGAGCGCGCGACACCGTAGCGGAAGACTCCGCTGCTCAGCACTCCACGGTCGAAGCGCGTGGAGACGCCGAACAGCAGCACGAGCGCGCCCGCGGCCGCCGCCAGCAGCGCCGGACGCCGGAGCACCCGCGCGCGCGGGCGATCCGCGCTCGCCGTGATGAGCCAGGCGCCGAGCGCGACGTCGATCATCGCGCCGAGGACGATCATCCACTTCAGGCCGAACGTCGGCAGCACGACGAGCACCGCGAGCGCGACGCCGACGATGGAGCCGAGGGTGTTCACCCCGTAGACCTGGCCTAACGCGCGCTCGCCGTTCGGGCCGCGGAGCAGCAGGCGGGTGATCAGCGGCAGGGTCATCCCCGCGCAGATGGTCGCCGGCAGCATCACCGCGAGACAGATCGCGTACCGCGACAGGCTGAAGGCAGTGTAGCCGGCGGGCGAGCGGCTGAAGGCGGCCATGAAGTCCGCCATCCACTGGAACGAGCGCATGTAGACGGGCAGCGTCGCCGCGGCGAGCATCCCCATCGCGAGCTGGACGCGCGCCAGGCGCATCAGGGCATGCGTATCGTCACCCGCCCGTCGCCGGATCACGAATGCGCCGATCGCCAGGCCGAGGATGAACGCGGAGAGCATCAGCTCGAAGGAGTGCGTCGCCGCGCCCAGCACGAGCGACAGCATCCGGATCCACCCGATCTCGTAGATGAAGGACGAGACCGCGGTCCCGAAGCTCACGACGAGGAGGAGCCTGCGGATGCTCGCGCTGACTTCGGCGCCCGTCCGCGCCTCGGTGCTCACGACGGCGCTTTCGTCATCGGAGGCGGGTGCGCGGCGGTCGGCCATGAACACCGCGCCGGCGACCGCGATGTTCGCCATCGCCGCGGCGAGGAGCGTCCCCGGCAGCCCGGCAATGTCGATGAGGTAGAACCCGGCGAGCAGCACTCCGACCGCCGCGCCGAGAGAGTTCGCGAAGTAGAGCAGCGAGATCTTCCGGCCCGCGCCATCGCGCGAGCGGCGCAGCGCGCCCGCCGTCATCAGCGGAAACGTCGCGCCGAGCAGCACCGACTGCGGCAGGATCAGCAGCGCCGCGACCGACCACTTCACCACCACGTGCAGCGCCCCCGGCCCGAGCGACGGAAAGACCGAGTCGTAGAGAACGTGCGTCGTCCAGACGAAGATGTCGTGGAAGAGCAGCCCGATCAGACCGACCACCACCTCGACCGCGGCGTACCAGCGCAGCGGATGGCGAACTCGCTCCCCGCGCCGGCCGACGCCGAGCGCGCCGAGCGACATGCCGCCGAGGAAGATCACGAGGACGAGCACCTGCGCGTAGGCGCTGTGCCCGACGAGCAACCCGAGGTATCGCGTCCAGATGGACTCGTAGATGAGCCCAGCGGCGCCGGATACGACGAAGGCGAGGCAGAGGAAGGCGAGCATGGTCATCTTCGACGCGCTTCGCCCCCCGGGCGTCACCTGAGCGTCAGGCAGCGTCGGGTGGACCCGCGGCCGGAGTCATCCCGCGCGCGAAGCCGATCTTGCGTGTCCTCGGCGTCGACGCGAGCACGCGCTCACCGGGAACCACGAGCACCGGACAGGTCGCCGCCCAGGTGACCATGCGCGTCGTGCTCCCCACGGGCAGGGCATCGTCGCGAGCGCGGCGCGGGAGTTCTCCGCCGCGTCCCATCACGATCAATCCCGCATCGAGCGACTGGGCGCCGGCCATGATCTCCTGCCCGACGTCACCGACCCGCGCGTGCGCGCCGCTCTGCACGCGCCTGTCCGCTCGCAGCTGGCGCTCGATCCATTCGCGCGTCAGCTGGAGAAGCTCCTCCTCGTCGCGCAGTCCCTGGCGCGCGCCCGGCCACGCACCCGCGCTGCCGCGCGCGTCGAGCCGCGCCGACCGAGCCATCGACTCGAGCTCGGGGCTCAGCACGTGGAGCCCCTCCACCGTCGCCTCGTGCGCGGCGGCGAGCGCGAGCGACGCGTCGATCACTCCGCGAGCGGCGCGGCCATCATCGATCGCGGCGACGATCCGCGATGGCGCGCCGCGCTGCTCCGCGGGGACGTCGAGCTGCGGCACGGCGCTCCGCG
>JABFXC010000017.1 GCA_013361935.1 Gemmatimonadaceae bacterium | reverse complement strand
GGCGCGCCGCCGGCGGAGGCGGCGAGCGCGAGGAGGAGGATCGTCGGACGCATGCGGGAACGAGGCATGATCTCGCGGGGTGATGAGCGTGGGGCGCGAAGCGCGCGCGGCGTTGACATTCGGGCGGAGAACCGAAGATTCGCGGAGGGGGATGGCGGAGTCCAGCCCTCGCACATCGACTCATCTCACTGGAGCACCCGCTCGTGCCTCGACGCCACGCCGTGAACGCCCCCCGATCGACTCGTCCCGCCGCGACGCTCGCGATGGTCCTCGCCGCCGTGGTCGCCGCGTCCATCGCCGCGTGCAGCAGCAAGCCGTACAGCGGTCCGGACACCGGTCCCCTTCCCCCGCCGCCTCCCGTGCGCGCCGCGAAGTGGTCGCTCGTCTGGGCGGACGAGTTCGACGGCGCGACGATCGACCCGGCGAACTGGGTGGTCGTGGACGGCGCGGTGAACGTCAACAACGAGCTCGAATACTATTCGCCCGCGCAGGTGTCGATCGAGAACGGCGCGCTCGTGCTGAAGAGCGATCGCCAGGCGGTCGGCGGCCGCCAGTACGTGTCGGGAGAAGTGCGCAGCGGCACGAAGCGCACGGTGACCCGCGGCAACGCGATCGAGTGGCGCACGCAGATCCCCTCGGGCAAGGGAATCTGGCCGGCGAACTGGCTCGTCAACACGCCCTGCGACGGTCTGAACGGCTGCGGCTCCAACTGGCCGCCGGAGATCGACGTCCTCGAGGTGAAGGGAAGCGCGCCGGCGACGAACATCATGACGCACTGGTGGGGGAGCTACCCCGGCCAGCAGCTGCAGACCACCACCTGGACCTCCTCGCAGAGCCTCGCCGACGCGTATCACACGTACCGCCTCGAGTGGTACCGCGACAGCATCCTCTGGCTCGTCGACGGCACGACGCGCGCGAAGCACACGGCGAACGTGACGGACGGCCAGCTGCAGATCGTGATGAACACGGCGGTGGGCGGAAACTTCGACGGGGCGCCGGATGCTTCCACTGTCTTTCCGCAGTATCACCGGGTGGACTATGTGAGAGTGTATCGGGATACGGCGAACAGCTATCCGTGAAAGGGCGGGGCGGATACCGTCTGAAAGGGCGGGGCGGAGGGCGGAATACTGCGGGGCGGGAAGACACAGGGCGGAGGTTTCGGTGCGAGAAGCCACCTGTTCGGAAGTGAGGCCGACTGCGGCGCCAAAGGCGCCGCGTGTCGGCCTCTGTCCGTATAGGTCCTTTCCCGCCCCCCGCCCTCCGCGCCGCAGTATTCCGCTCCCCGCCCCGCCGTGTCCAGGGCACCCGCCCCGTGGTCTCACCTACCCCGCGCTGCCGGTTCCAACGGTACCCCTCTCGCATTTTCCCCCGCCGACAGCCCCAGGAATACGTATATTTCCTCCATGCCCCAGACTGCGTCTGATTTCATCTACCTCGATCACGCCGCCACCACGCCCGTTCGTCAGGAAGTCCTCGATGCGATGCTGCCCTTTCTCGGGAATCGCTTCGGGAATCCGTCGAGCATGCACCGGTGGGGACGTGATGCGCGGGTCGCGCTGGACGAGGCGCGCGAGCGCGTCGCGGGGGCGCTCGGCGCGCGCGTCGACGAGATCTGCTTCACCTCCGGGGGCACCGAGGCGGACAACCTGGCGATCCTCGGCGCATGGCATCGGCGGCGCGCGGAGCGGCCCGCGGTCGTCACCAGTCCGATCGAGCACAAGGCGGTGCTCGCCACCGCGCACCAGGTCGCGCGTGAAGGGGGCGAGGAGCGCATCGCGTGCGTGACGCCCGACGGCGTCGTCGACGTGGCGGACGCGGAGCGGCTGATCGACGAGAAGGTTGCCGTCGTCTCGATCATGTGGGTGAACAACGAGATCGGGACCGTGCAGGACGTGCCGCGCATCGGCGCGGCGGCGCGCGCGCGGGGCGCGCTGATGCACACCGACGCGGTGCAGGCTTTCGGCAAGGTTGCGCTCGACCTCTCGACGCTGCCCGTCGACCTGCTCTCCATCTCCGGGCACAAGATCGGCGCGCCGAAGGGGATCGGCGCGATGTTCGTGCGTCGTGGCGTGCAGATCGAGCCGCTCTTCCACGGCGGCGCGCAGGATCGCGGCCGGCGTCCCGGCACCGAGAACGTCGCCTACGCCTTCGCGCAGGCGACCGCCGCGGAGCTCGCGGTGCGCGATCGGGAGAAGGAGCAGGCGCGCCTGCGCGCGCTGCGCGACGAGCTGGAGAACGCGATCCTCGCCGCCGTGCCCGACGCGATCGTTCACGGTCTCAAGGCGCCGCGCGTCGGCCACATCACCTCGGTCTCCGTGCCCGGCATCGACGCCGAGTCGCTGCTGATGGCGCTCGACCTCGAGGGGATCGGTGCGTCGGCCGGGTCGGCCTGCCAGAGCGGGAGCGTCTCGCCCTCGCACGTGCTCGCGGCCATGGGAGTCCGTCCGGAGATCGCGACGGCCGCGGTGCGCATGTCGTTGGGCAGCCTCTCCAGCGAGGAGGCGATCCGCCACGTCGCCGAGCGCTTCCCGGCGCTCGTGCGCCGCGCGCGCGACTTCTCCGGGCTCGCCGCCGAGAGCGCGGCGCTCGCGCAGGTCTGACGTGGCGGGCGGGTCGAAGGGACGCGTCCTCGTCGCGATGAGCGGAGGGGTCGACTCGTCGGTGACCGCCGGGCTGCTCGTCGACCAGGGCTACGACGTCGTCGGCGCGACGATGAAGCTCTTCTGCCATGGCGACGAGGTCCCCGACCGTCCGTGCTGCTCCCTCGACTCGATCAACGACGCGCGGCGCGTCTGCGACACGCTGGGCGTGCCGCACTACGTGCTGAACATGGAGAGCGCGTTCGGCCGCGACGTCGTCGACGACTTCGTGCGCGAGTACGCGCGGGGCCGCACGCCGATCCCATGCGTCCGATGCAACACCTTCACGAAGTTCCGCGACCTCGTGCACAAGGCGGACGCGATCGGCGCGGGCTGGGTGGCGACGGGCCACTACGCGCGGATGATCGGCGGCGCGCTGCATCGTGGCGTCGACGCGGCGAAGGACCAGAGCTACTTCCTCTGGGGGATCGACCGTGGGGTGCTCTCGCGTCTCCTGCTCCCGATCGGCGAGCTCACCAAGGCGGAGACTCGCGCGCGGGCGCGGGCGATGGGTCTGCGCGTCGTCGCCGACAAGGTAGAGAGCCAGGACATCTGCTTCGTCCCCGACGGCGATCACGCGCGGGTGATCGCCGCGCGCCTGGGCGGCGACGCACCCGCGCTCGCGCCGGGCAACTTCGTCCGCGCCGACGGCACCGTCGTCGGCCGGCACGATGGGTTCGCGCGCTACACCGTCGGCCAGCGCCGCGGACTTCCGGGCGGCTTCCGCGAGCCGATGTTCGTCACCGAGATCCGCGCCGCGTCGCGCGAAGTCGTGATCGGACCGCGCGCGGAGCTGCTCGGTCGCGGCGTGATCGCGCGCGAGCTGCGCTGGCTGGTGGACGCGCCGCGCGTCGGCGAGCACGTCGAGCTGCAGGTCCGCCACCGCGCGTCGCCGGCCCGCGCCGAGATCGTGCGCATCGAGGGCGACGAGATCGAGCTCGCCCTCGACGAGCCGGTGGCCGCGATCGCCCCGGGCCAGTCGCTGGTGCTCTACCGCGGCGACCTCGTGCTCGGCGGCGGTGTGATCGAGGGAGCGCGGAGAGCGCTGCCGGTGCTCGCGGCGTGATCGGAGCGTGGCTCGGCGAAGGGCGTGACGCGGATCGGAGCGGATGAACGCGGATCGCCGCGGATCCTCTTGCTGAATTTTTTTGAGGCGCGCCGGGTGAGATGGTCTCACCTGGCGCGCCCCAGAATCGTTCATGGCCTCGGCATGATTCAACAGGGAGCCGTGGAGTCCAGGGGAGGAGTTCGCAGGGATCGGGGGCTTCGACACCATAGCACCTCCCGTAGCTCCACGGCTCCCTGTTATTCACAGCCGAGCAGCAGGTGAAGAAGATCCGCGTCGATCCGTCAGATCCGCTCGATCCGCGTCTGTAGTTCACAGCCAGCAGTTTCCAGCAAGCAGCTCACATCGACCGCTCACGGTCCACTCCATGCAGCTCCGAACCTCGTCTTCAACGACGAGGCACTCATGGACCGGAACGAAGAGAACCTTCCCTCCCGCGAGGCGGCGCCGGTGAAGGTGACGCGCCCCGAGATCGATGGGCACGAGCGCGAGGGGACCGACGTCGAGCGCGAGCCGCGGCGAGCGACAGAGCCCGACCGCGAGGCAAACCCGCCGCGGACGACCGATCACGGGATCACGAGCCCGAAGTTCGGCTCGGCGGGGAGCGGCGGCGCGGAGTACGAGGGAAACCTCCCCAACGACTGAGCGCGGCCGCGCCATGATGTAACAGGCTCGATGCTCGTCACGGTCGTCGGTCGTCCTGAAAGGGACCTCCTTCCACCGACCGATGACGAGCATCGAGCTTCCCTCCTCCGCCGTCGAGATACGCGCGGAGAACCCACGCAGCCCGTTCGCGATGGCCGGATGGCCGGCGGTCCTCTTCGGCGGAGTCTTCGTCGCCGCGGGCGCGTTCATCGTCGCGCGGGCGGCCCTCGGCGGAGTGGAAGGGATGCATTCGCCGCGCTGGGTCGCCGCTGCCGCGGGGCTGATCTTCCTGCTCGCCGGGCTGTGGGTGTCCGGAAACGGTGCCGCGGACGTGGTTCGCACGCGCACCATCGCCCAGCGCGCCGCGGCGCTGCCGAGGGAGCCCTGGGAATGGGATCACGAGTGGCGGCATGACGGGATCGAGAGCGACGCCGTGCGCGACATCGCCCGCGCGTTCGGAATCGTCGTCTTCATCGCGGTCTTCGCGCTTCCCTTCCACTGGATCGGCTTCTTCGCGCCGCACGCGCCACGCCCCTTCGCCGTGGGCGCGATCCTCATGGACGTCGCGCTGGTCTGGCTGCTCTACCGCGCGGTGCGCCTCGTGCTCATGCGCCACCGCTACGGCCGCTCCTGGCTGCGCTTCGCGCGATTCCCCTTCCGCGCGGGCGATCGCGTCGAGCTGAGTCTCGACTCGTTCGGAGCGCTCTCGCTCGTGCCCTCGCTCCAGGCGACGCTGCGCTGCGTCCAGGAGCGCTACGAGACGCGCGGCACCGGAAAGAACCGGTCGACGCAGGTGGTCTGCTATGCGCTCTGGAGCGCGACCGCGACCGTCGAGAAGGACCGGAAGGGCTTCTTCGACGTCGCCTTCGACATCCCCGCCGGCTCGCCCCCGAGCGCCCTGCGCGAACGCCCGGCACGCTACTGGGAGCTGGTGCTCGCCAGCGGCGACGTGCCGGGCGTGGACTACGAGGCGCGGTTTCTGGTGCCGGTCTATTGAGGCTGGTTGCCAGTTGCCGGTTGCCAGTCGCCAGTAACCGCGGTCGACGCCGTTACCGACAACTGGATACTGGCAACCGGCAACCTCTCGTCAGCTGCCCCAGCCCGGATTCTGCCGCGCGTTCGGGTTGGTGTTGATCTCCGTCTGCGGGATCGGGAGGAGCTCCGACTTGTTCAACTGGAAGAAGTTGAACTCCGGGTCGTGCGTGCGGATCACGTCGAGCGAGGCCTGGGTCGAGAGCATGTCGTGCCGGCGCAGGTCCAGCCACCGCTGCTGCTCCAGCGCGAGCTCGACGACGCGCTCGTGGAGGATCGCGTCGCGCATCTGCGACTGGTTCAGCCCCGACGCGACGGGCGTCACCCCGGCGCGGTTCCGCACCATGTTCAGATACGTCAGCGCCGTCGCCTGGTCGTTCAGCTCGTTCTTCGCTTCCGCGTACAGCAGCAGCACGTCGGCGTAGCGGATCACCTTGAAGTTGATTGGCTCGTCGAACTGCTGGTCGTTCTTCAGGTCGCTCAGCGTCCACTTCTTCCAGAAGATGTCGTTGAGGCGATCGGAGTAGCGCACCGAGAAGGGCGTGCCGAACACGTTCTGGTTCGAGCTGATGCTGCTGAAGATCGTCGCGTCGCGGCGCGGGTCGGGTGCGCCAGCGGCGGTGGTGTCGTAGTACTGGTCGAACAGCCACCGCGTCGGCTGGCAGTCGCCGAAGCCGGGGCCGCCCGGTCCACGCCCCTGCGGCGGGCCGCAGAACTTGCCGATGTTCAGCCCGACCTCGCCGTTGTCCGGGTCGTAGCTGCTCATCTGCACCTCGAAGACCCCTTCAGGGGAGTTGTTCCCCTGCGTTGTGAACAGCGTCGGCCACTGGGCCCACGAGAGCAGCGAGTAGTGGTTCCCCGTGATGACGTTGTTCAGCGACGCCGCTGCCTGGGTCCACTTCTTCTGCTGCGCGTAGACCTTGCCGAGCAGCGCGTCCGCCGCGCCCTGCGTCGCACGACCGACGTTGGCGCCGGTGTACGTGGCGGGGAGCACCGCGCGCGCCTCGGTGAGATCCTTCTCGATCTGCGCCCACACCTGCGCCGGTGTGGACATCGGCATCTGCGACGCCGAAGGATCCTTCGACGAGAGCGGCATCGGCAGGTTGCCGTAGAGATTCTCGAGATTGAAGTACATCAACGCGCGCACGAACTTCGCCTCGCCGACGACGCGCGCCCGCGTCGCCGCGTCCATGCTCGCGATCCCCGGCACGTTGTCGATCACCTGGTTCGCGCGGAAGATCGCCACGTAGTGATCGTGCCAGATGTCGCGGTTGACGTCGAAGTCGTAGCTGACGAAGGTGAACTTGTTGAAGTTCGCCAGGTCGGTCCACGGGCTGTTGCTCAGCGCGATGTCGCTGCGCCCGTCGAGCGCGAACGCCATCCAGCGCCCGTAGGTCCCGATGTACTGGAGCGAGTTGTAGGTCGCGTTCATCCCGGCGAGGGCGTCGTTCTGGTTCTGCCAGAACGTGCCCGTGGTCTGCTGGTTCGGATTCGTCAGATTCAGATCCGAGCACCCACCCAGCGCGGCGCCGAGCGCGGCGATGGGGAGCAGTGTCTTGAGGCGCATGGCGCTCCGGAAAATTGGGGTTGGCATCGGCGCGGTCCTCACTGCGAGATGCTCAGGCCGAGGGTGACCGTGCGGACGTTCGGGTAGACCCGACCGTCGTCCACGCCGCGGTTGAGGATGTCGCCGAAGCCGAGGACTTCCGGATCGTAGCCGGTGTAGTCGGTGAAGGTGTGCAGGTTGTTCACGGCGACGTAGAGCCGCGATTGTCCCGTCGGCAGCATGAAGCGCCCGCTGCCGATCGCCGCGGGGAGCCGCCAGCCGAGCTCCAGCTGCTGGATGCGAATGTAGTTGCCGCTCTCGAGGTAGGCGTCCGACGCCGCGAAGGCGTTCGACGCGCCCGGCGCGCCGTACAGCGCGCGCGGGGTGCTGTTGCTGGGATTGCTCGGCGTCCAGGGGCGGAAGTCGGCGAAGTGGTTGCCGTTGTCGTCCGTCCGCGAGGCCCAGTAGCGCACCGCGTTGAAGATCTTCGCGCCCCACGCGCCGCGGAAGCCGAGCTTCGCGTCGAAGGCGCCGAACCGCGGCTCGAAGTACAGCCCACCCTCCAGCTTCGGGATCCCGCTGCCGGCGAAGTGGAGGTCGTTGTCGTCGATCCTGCAGTCGCCGTTGAGGTCCGCCCACCGCACGTCGCCCGGCTGCGCGTTAGGCGCGTGCGCGCAGTCGGCGGTGACCTCCGCCGCGCTCTGGTAGATCCCCGCGAAGTGGCGGACGTAGAAGGCGCCGATCGGCTGGCCCACCTGCGTGCGCGTCACGTTGAACCCGCCCCCGGAGATCGGCTGGCCGACGCCGAGCGACACCACGCGGTTGCGCGTCGTGGTCATCGTCAGCGTCGTGTTCAGCCCGAAGGGCCCGCGATCGTATTTGTGCGTCACCCCGAGCTCGAAGCCGGCGTTCTTCACCGACGCCGCGTTCAGGAAGGGCGACTGCTGCG
The DNA here is from genome assembly GCA_013361935.1 of Gemmatimonadaceae bacterium. Lineage (GTDB taxonomy): Bacteria > Gemmatimonadota > Gemmatimonadetes > Gemmatimonadales > Gemmatimonadaceae > JABFXC01. The sequence continues at coordinate 13,774 of JABFXC010000017.1, read as the reverse complement.
ATCCCGAGCTCGGCGCCACCGGCACCCGCACCAGCGTGCCGTTCGAGCGCGACGAGTAGTAGTCCGCGGTGACCGAGAGCGCGGAGTTGAGCAGCGCGAGGTCCAGGCCGAGGTCGGCCTCGCGGTTCTCCTGCCAGCGAACGTCGGGGTTGGCGAGGCTGAGCTGCGTCGCGCCGGGAACGATGATCCCGCCGAGGCGATAGTTGCGGTTCGCCGTGATGCTCGACTCGTACTGGTAGTTGTCGAAGTCCTGGTTGCCGAGCGTTCCCAGGCTGGCGCGCAGCTTCAGGTAGTCCAGGCTGTGCGCGAAGGGGATGCCGCCGAACATGGGCTCGTCGCTCACGATCCAGCCGAGCGAGCCGGCGCCGAAGGTCCCCCAGCGGTTGCCCGGCCCGAAGCGCGACGATCCGTCGCGGCGTACCGAGCCGGTGAGGATGTAGCGGTCGAGCAGCGTGTAGTTGGCGCGCGCGAGCATCGAGTGGATGTTCGCCTCGAAATCGTTGCTCCCGTTCCGCACGCGGATCGTCCCCGAGTTGATCGTCTGCAGGTCGGGGTTGTCGTAGCCGCGGCGTGACGCGCTCAACCGGTCGTACGTCTGGTGCTGCTCGGTGTAGGCGGCGGTCGCGTTCACCTGGTGCGGCCCGTACTGGCCGGTCCAGGTGAGCTGTGTCTCCCCGAGGAGCGTGATCGTGTGATCGCGCAGCTCGTTCAGCTCGGCCGAATCCGGCGCGGTGTTCATGCGAAGCTGGACGTAGCGGCGGAAATCGCGCCCGTTCCAGTCCTCGTAGCCGAGGCCGAGATTTCCGCGCAGCTTGAGCTGGAAGGGCAGACCCGCCTCGGCGAACACGTTTCCATTGAGCTGGTTGGACGCGCTCGTGTTGTCGTGCGAGAGCTGCGCGCCCACCGGATTCGTCCCGAAGGTGGGCGTCGCCGCGTTGCCGAAGCCGTACCCGCCCAGCGTGTTCGCGTCGTACACCGGCACGATCGGCAGCATGCGCACCGCGTCGATGAGCGGGAAGCCGTTCATGTTGACGAAGTTCGAGCGCGAGAACGCGAGATTCTCACCAAGCCGGATCCGGCCGGCGATCCCCTGCGAGTTGACGCGCAGGCTGTAGCGGTCGAAGCCGGTGCGGATGATCGTCCCCGTCTGCTTCGTGTAGCCGCCGCTGATCAGGTAGTTCGCCATGTCCGATCCGCCGGACGCGCCGACGGTGGTGTTCTGGATCGACCCCGTCTGGAGTACGGCGTCCTGCCAGTCGGTGCTGAACGACGGCGGATTGGTCACGCCCGTGGGCGTGGTGATCGACGGGTCGAGCGCCGCGCCGTTCGTGTAGGCGTCGCGGGCGATCGCCACCCACTGCGAGCCGTTCATCAGATCGAGCCGCTTCGGCACGTCCTGGAAGCCATAGTACGCGTTCGCGTTCAGCCGCGTCGGCCCGCCGCGTCCGTGCTTCGTCGTGATGACGATGACGCCGTTCGCCGCCTGCGCGCCGTACTGCGCCGCCGCCGACGCGTCCTTGAGGACGTCGATCGACTGGATGTCGTCGGGATTCAGGTTCGGGTTCTGGCGCATGTACACGCCGTCGACCACATAGAGCGGCGAGACGCCGGCGAGGAAGTTCATCCCGCGGATGATCACCTGCGCGCCGCGGCCCGGCTCGCCCGTCGCGACGACGTTCACGCCGGGGATGCGCCCGCGCAGCTTCTCCTCGACCGTCGCCTGCGGCTGGCTGGCGACGTCGGTCATCTCGACGCTGGACACCGCGTCGGAGACGGTGCGCCGCTCCTGCTGGGTGTAGCCGACGGTCACGACCTCGGAGAGGCTCGTCGCGACGACGTCGAGGGTGAAGTTCGCCGTCGCCGTCGTGCCGGCGACGACCGTCACCTGCTGCGTGCCCGGCGCGTAGCCGATGCGCTGCGCGCGCACGGTGTACGTCCCCGCCGCGACGCCGGGGATCGCATAGGTGCCGTTAGGCGCGGTGACCGCGCCCAGCCGCGTGCCGACGACGGTGACCTGCACGTCACCGACCGGCTGCCCGCCGCCGCTCGTGACGGTGCCGGCGATGCGCTCGGTACCCATCGGCGCGGCTCCCTGCGCGAGGAGCGGCGCCGGCCGGAGCACGGGCGCCGCGAGCGCCGCGCAGCAGAGCGCGAGCGCGATGGCGACGCGAGCCGGCCAGGGTGAATCGTGAACGATGTTGCTCAAGGGACTCTCCTCCGCGTTGCGCGGTCGACAGGGTGCTGATGTGATGCTGATGCAGGTGCGGAATGCTCGCCTCTCGCGATGCTCGGTCCGGTCGAGGCCCGGACCATGAGCTTCGCGTCGAGGTAGACCTTCTTCGGCGGCTCGACTCCCTTCGCTTCCACGTGGCGGATGAGCATCCGCGCCGCGATGCGTCCCATGTCTCCCTTGGGAATGCGCACCGTGGTCAGCGGCCGCGGGAGGTAGGTGAGCATCGCGATGTCGTCGAAGCCGATCACCGACACGTCTTCCGGCACGCGGAGCCCGAGCTCGGCGAGCGCGCGACAGAGCCCGAGGGCGACGAGATCGTTGTAGCAGGTGATCCCGGTGGGACGCGTCTCCGCCGCGCGCGCGCGGAAGAGCTCCAGCCCGCAGCGGTAGCCGTCCTCGAGATGCGCGCCGGCGGTGACGACGTCCTCGTCGCCGAACGCGAGTCGCGACGCGCTGAACGCGCGCCGCACGCCGTCGATGCGCTCCTGGGTGTGCGTCGAGTACTGCGGGCCGGCGAAGTGGACGATGCGCGTGTGCCCGAGCTCGATGAGGTGGGCCACGGCGCGCCGCGAGCCCTCCACGTTGTCGACGTCGACGAGGCTCGCCGGCACGCCGCGGATCTCCTCGAGGAGCACGAAGGGAAAGTTGCGCCGCTTCAGCTCGAAGAGGTGGGAAAGATCCGCGTGCTCGTCGAGCACGGGCGTGACGATCAGCCCGTCGACGTCCTTGGCCTGGAGGAGGCGCACCGCCTGACGCTCGCCCGCGTAGTCGCCCTCGGAGCTCACCGCGAGCAGCGTGTAGCCGGCGACGCTCGCCTCGGCGCGGGCGGCGGCGATGATCTCGCCGTAATACGGGTTGTCGATCTCCTTGATGACGATGGCGATGCAGCGGCCGGCGCGCGCCGCCGCCGTCGCCGCGCCCGCGGCCGCGCCGGCCGCCGCGGCTCGGCGGTAGTTGAGCGCCTCGATGGCCGCGCGCACACGCTCGCGCGTCACGTCGCTCACCGGGCTGGAGTCGTTGATCACCGCCGACACCGTCGCCTTGGAGACGCCGGCGCGCCGTGCGACATCCGTGATGGAGGGACGCCTGGCGGTCATGAGCGGGGGGAACGCTGAACAGAGCCGAACGTGGTCGAACGAAGGCGAACGGAAAGAGGCTACGTTCAGCCGCCACCGGTGTCAAGCAGGCTTCGGCGGGGTTCCGTTGAAAAGGCGGCGCGGGAGAGGGGTACCGTTGGAACCGGCGGGGCGGGGAGCGGAATACTGCGGCGCGGAGGGCGGAGAGCGGGAAAGTACCTGTACGGAGTGTGGCCGACGCGCGGCGCCGGAGGCGCCGCTGTCGGCCACTTCCGAACAGGTAGCTTCCTGCACCGAAAAACCCGCCCCGCGGTATTCCGCCCTCCGCTCCGCCCTTTCCAACGGTACCCGCCCCGCCGTTTCCCATCTCGACGGCGCTTGACACTCCTCACGCTGCGCGACACTTCCCTTCGATGCCCGACCGGGAACCGTCCCTTCTCCTCATGGAGCACATCACCAAGCGCTTCGCCGGCGTGGTGGCGCTCCGTGCAGTCGATTTCTCCCTGCGCCCCGGCGAGGTCCACGCGCTCGTCGGCGAGAACGGCGCGGGGAAGTCGACGCTCATCCGGGTGATCACCGGCGCGCACCGCCCAGACGACGGACGCATCGTCCTCGATGGCGAGGAGGTGGCCTTCCACTCCCCCGCGCAGGCGCAGGCCGCCGGGATCACGGCGGTCCATCAGGAGATTCACCTCCTCGCGCTGCGCACCGTCGCCGAGAACATCTTCCTCGGCCGCGAGCCGCGGCGCTTCGGGCTCGTCGACTGGACGCGGATGTACCGCGACGCACGCGTCGCCCTCGAGCGGCTCGGCCTCGACATCGACCCGCGCGCGGTCGCCGGAACGCTGAGCACCGCGCGGCAGCAGATGGTCGCCATCGCCCGCGCGATGTCGATCGGCGCGCGCGTGCTCGTCCTCGACGAGCCGACGAGCTCACTCGCTGAGCGCGAGGTCGGCGTCCTCCACGATCTCGTGCGCCGCCTGCGCGACGAAGGCACGGCCATCGTCTACGTCAGCCATCGCTTCGACGAGCTGTACGCCATCTGCGACCGCGTCACGATCCTTCGCGATGGCGCGCTCGTCGGCACGCGACCGCTCGCCGGTCTCGATCGTGTCGACCTGGTGTGCATGATGCTCGGGCGGACGCGCGACCAGCTCCGCGGCCAGGCGCCGCCGCGACGCGAGCGCTCCACGCCCGACGCGGTGCCGCCCCTCCTGGCCGTGCGCGCCATCGCGCGCCGGCCGAAGCTCCGCGGCGTCACCCTCGACGTGCGCAAGGGAGAGATCGTCGGGCTCGCCGGCCTGCTCGGCTCCGGGCGCACCGAGACGGCACGCGCGCTCTTCGGCATCGCGCCCGCCGAGCACGGGACGATCGCCAGCGATGGACGCGAGCTCGCGCTCCGGGAGCCGCGCGACGCCGTCGCCGCGCGCTTCGCCTTTCTCTCGGAGGATCGCAAGGCGGAGGGGATCGTTCCCGAGCTCTCCGTGCGCGAGAACCTCACCCTCGCCGCGCTCCCGCTGCTCACCCGCTTCGGCGTGATCGACCGCGGCGCGCAGGCGCGCATCGTCGATCGCTTCATCGCGCGGCTGGGCATTCGCGCGTCGAGCGCCGATCAGAAGATCCGCGAGCTGTCCGGGGGGAACCAGCAGAAGGTGCTGCTCGCGCGCTGGCTCTGCGCGAATCCGGCCCTGCTCATCCTCGACGAGCCGACGCGCGGCATCGACGTCGGCGCCCGCGCCGAGATCCAGGCGCTGGTCGAGGAGCTGGCCGCGGAAGGACTCGGCGTGCTGCTCATCTCCTCCGAGCTCGAGGAGCTCGTCGACGGCAGCACGAGGATCGTCGTTCTACGAGACGGCCGCTCAGTTGCCGACCTCCGCGGCGACGAGGTCGCACAGGAAGCGATCGTAAGCGCGATGGCGGGAACGGCAGGGGTCAGGAGCCAGGCGTGAGGAACCGCGTCGACCGCCGTTCCTGACCCCTGACCCCCCGACCCCCGACCCCTAGTACTTCAGTCCTCCCGCGTCCGCGAAGTCCTTCATCGCCTGTTCCTGCTCCGGCGTGAGGGCTTCGGGGACGACGACCTCCGCCTCGACGATCAGGTCGCCCTGCGTGCCCTCGCGGCCGATCCCCTGGCCGCGGACGCGGAAGCGCTTCCCGCTCGACGTACCCGGCGGGATGCGGATCGCGACCTTCTTTCCGTCGAGGGTGCGCACGCTCACCCGGCTGCCTAACGTCGCCTGGGCGATGTTGATCTTCACCGGCGCGACGAGGTCGAGCCCCTCGCGGCGGAAGAAGCGGTCGTCCTGCACCGTGAAGGTGATCACGAGATCGCCCGGTGGTCCGCCGTTGGCGCCACGCCCTCCCTGACCACGCAGGCGTACGCGCGTGCCCGTGTCGGCGCCGGCGGGCACCTTGATCTCGACGGTCTTCCGCGTGCGCACCTCGCCCGCGCCGTTGCAGGTGGGGCAGCGCTGCGATGGGACCTGGCCCTTGCCAAGGCAGTTGGGGCAGGGTCGCTGCACCGCGAACCCGCCCTGGCCGAACGATACCGTCCCCCGCCCGTTGCACTCCGGGCACGTCGTGAACTTCGCCCCCGGCGCACCCCCGCTGCCGTTGCAGGTCGGGCACTGCTCCGTGACCTCGAGCGAGACGGGGACGCTCCCGCCTAACGCTGCCGTGCGGAAGGGCACCTCGAGCGTCGTCTCGACGTCCTGGCCGCGCTCGGGGCCGCGCGATCGGCCGCGCCCCGCCCCGCCGAACATCGAGCCGAAGAGATCGCCGAGGCCGCCCAGGCCGCCGAGATCGAGATCCTCGATGTTGATCGAGCCGCCCTGGTACCCCCCCGTCGTGCCCGGCCGTGCGGCGCCCGCGCGCGGCCCGCCGCCGAAGCCGCCGCCGAACGCGCCGAGCTGGCGCATCTGGTCGTACTGCTTCCGCTTCTCCGCGTCGCCGACGGTCTGATACGCCTCCGAGATCTCCTTGAAGCGCTCCGCCGCCTTCGCGTCGTTCGCGTTGGTATCCGGATGATACTTCTTCGCGAGCTTGCGGTACTGCTTCTTGATCTCGTCCTGAGTCGCCGTCGAGGAGACGCCGAGCACCTGGTAGAAGTCTTTCGTCTGAGCCATCGATCAGTGCGCGGGGGTGGCAGCGGGCAGTGGAGGCGCGGCGCGTCTCAACCGTTCCACTGCTTCACGACGACGCGGGCCGGACGCAGCAGCTGCGAGCCGAACCTGTAACCCGCCTGATAGACCCGCGACACCATGTGGTCGTCTTCCGGCGACAACGCCGGCTCGGTCGCCACCGCTTCGTGAAGCTCCGGATCGAAGGGCTGGTCGACGGGATTGATGACCGTCAGCCCCGCCGCGGCGAGCGCCTTGTGCAGCTTCTTCTCGACCATGTCGGCGCCCTGCACCACCGTCGCCGCGTCGACCGTCGCCGGATCGACGTGGGCGAATCGCGCGAGATCGTCGAGGGGATCGATGAGCTGCTTCACCAGCTCGGCCTGCCCGCGCTGCCCCGCCTCCAGGCGCTCGCGCTGCGCGCGCTTGCGGAAGTTGTCGTACTCGGCGGCGAGGCGGAGATACTTGTCGCGCTGCTCGGCGAGGTCGCGCTCGGCGATGCCGCCGCCGTCGCCGACGGCCGCTCCCTGCTCGTCGCCGCCGCGGGGAAGCTCGGCGCCGTCGAGTGTGCTGTCGGTCTGCTGATCGGGTCGTTCCGTCATCGGCTCACAATGCGAAGCGCGCCCTGGCGGGCGCGGCGTGGAGGCTTCTCGATGGAATCTTCACCGCGTGCACCCGGGGGTGCAACGGGCGTGCCCTCCCGGGCATGCCGGAGCGGCGGGGCGCCGCGTCGTTCGTACGCGGCCGGCAGGCCGAAGTGTCAGGGCGACGCGCCCTGGTCCAGCGACTCGATCCCGATCACCCCGTACTCGGTTGCCTGGGTCGGACGCGCGTCGCACGCGAACAGGTGCACCGTCTCGCTCGCGCCGTCCCTCGCCTTCCCTAGAATCCGCCCGATGGAATTCACGGGACGCAGCACGAGCATGCGCGGGGAGATGCTGTCGTCCGGGAAGAGCGTGGCCGCGCACCCGAAGGGGCTCGCGCCGCGCAGCCACACCGGCGCCGTCGAGGGAAGAATGGAGCCGCGGGCACCGATGAGAACCGCGAGTGCCGCCGCGAAGGCGAGGGCGCGCTTCATCGCTCGAGGTCGGGGAAGGTGATCTGCGGCGCGCCATAGTAGCTGGTCAGCGGGACCATCGAGCAGCGGAACGACTGGCGGCCGCCCGACGACGGTTGCGCGGTTCCCTCCACGATCAGTCGCTGCCCTGCCCCCGTCTCGAGATCGCCGATCTCGTAGCGATCGACAGCCTCGGCGCTCGTCACCGGCTGCTTCAGCCGCCAGCCGAGCTGCGACTTCACCATGTCGAGACAGAGCTTCTCCGCGCGATCGACGGCTTCGCGCGAGAGCGTCGGACGATGATGCTGCGGCGGTGCCGCCTTCGCCGACCATCCGGAAGCAGCTTCGGGCTTCGCGCTCGCCGCCGGCGGCCGTTCGCTGCGCACACGCGAGCCGCGCGTGTTCCAGGCGACCAGCGCGCCGATCACCACGAGCGCGAAGATCACCACCTCGATGATCGGCAGCTTCCTGGGCGCTTCGCTCACTTCTGCCTCCGGGCGGTGGCGGCGACGACGCGTCCCCCGCTGACGGTTGCGTCGCAGCCGAAGTCGCGATTGAGGTCGTTCTCGAGTGGAAAGGCGTCGCCGCTGACGTGCAGCGTGTCGCCGCGTCGTGCGCGCTGCAGGCCGCGGAAGACGAATCCGGGATACATCGCCTTCACCCGCCGCATGCACGACTCCTCGGCGGCGACGCTCACCGCGTGAACCGCCGGAAAGGTGGGCGGCGCCCCGGTCCACATCGCCTCGACGTCGTGCTTCATCTCCGCGACCGCTCCGTCCTGGCGGCGCGATGCGGCGCAGTGGAACGCGTGCGTCCCGGCACGTCCCTCGACGATCAGCGAATCCGCGCGTCCCTTCGTCGGATCGATGTCGCCGAAGACATCGTCCACCGTCGGCTCGGAGCCGTCAGCGACCTCGTTCGCCACGCGGTCGCGGCAGCCAGCGACGGTGGAGTCGGTGGTCGCCGAGTCGAACGGCGATGGACCATGCTGTCGCGCGACGACCACCGCCTGCACGAGGTCCGTCGCTGGTGCGGCCGACGCCGTGGGCAGCGGAAGGATCGACGCGCGCGAGCTCCCGTCCGTCGCCCGATCTCCGCGCGGCGCGGTGGCCTGCGTGGGGAGCGAGACGACGATCACTCCCCCGAGCGCGGCGAGCAGAAGCACCACGCCCGCGGCGATTCGCGAGCGGCTCGCGGTCGTCGGGGTGGCGTTCTGCGTTTCGTCGTGCTTCTCGAGCGGGCGTGGAGTGTCGGGGGTCAAAGAGTCTCGTCGCGGAGGGTGCGGAGAGCGAGCGCCAGCGCCGCCTGCGTCGCGCGCCGCCGGATCTCGTCCCGGTCGCCGACGGTGTTGATGCGCCGCGCCTCCATACGACGATCCGCGGCCACCCCCAGCCACACCGTCCCCACCGGCTTCTCCGCCGTCCCGCCCCCCGGGCCCGCTATCCCCGTGATCGCGATCCCCAGCCCCGCGCCGTAGCGCTCCCGCGCCCCCGCGGCCATCTCGAGCACGGTCTCCTCGCTCACCGCGCCGTGCGCGTCGAGCGTCCCCTGACGCACGCCGAGCTGCGCGACCTTCACCGCGTTCGCGTACGCGATCACCCCGCCGAGCACGACGTCGCTGGACCCCGGGATCGCGGTGAGCCGCGCCCCGAGCATCCCGCCGGTGCAGCTCTCACCGACGGCGATCGTCACCCGGCGCGCGCGGCATTCGTCGAGCACCACCGCGGCGAGATCCGTCGCGCCCTCGCCGTAGATCCACTTCCCTGCCTTCGCGCGCAGCGTCGCCGCCCCCGCGTCGAGCGCCCGTTCGGCCTCTGCCGCCGGGAGACCGCGCGCGGTGAGCCGCAGGTCGACGCCCTCCCATCCAGGCAGGTACGCGAGCGGCATCCCCGCGGGGCCGCGCGCCGCGTCGCCGAGGAGGTCGGCGAGGTTGGATTCGCCGATCCCGGTGGTGCGCAGGGTGCGCGATCGGACGACCGGGGTCTCGCCGCCGGCCGCCGCGCGCTCGGCGATCAGCGGCATGAGCGTGTCGGCGAGCATCCCGCGCATCTCGCGCGGCACGCCGGGGAGCATCGCCACCCAGCGCCCGCGCTCGTCCTCGAGCCAGATCCCCGGCGCGGTGCCGTGGTTGTTGGCGAGGATGCGCGCACCCTCGGGGACGAGCGCCTGCTGCTCGTTGGACTTCGGGAAGCCGCCGGACCATCCGCGCGCCATCCATCGCGCCTTGAGCTTCTCGAGGATCTCCTCGTCCATCCGCATTCGCCGCCCGAAGATCGCGGCGATGGCCGGCTTGGTGAGGTCGTCGCTGGTGGGCCCGAGGCCGCCGGTGGTGATCACCGCACCCGTGCGCTCGAGCGCCTCGCGGACCGCGGCGGCGATCTCCGCCGCGTCGTCGCCGGCGGTGCTCCGGCGGACGATCTCGATGCCGACGCCGGCGAGCTCGCGCGCCAGGTGCGCGCCGTTGGTGTCGATGGTGTAGCCGAGCAGGAGCTCGTCGCCGATGGTGACGACTTCCAGCTTCATGCCTAACGTTCGACGGCGGGGGCGCGGCCGCGGAGGAGGTAGCCGTAGCGCTGGAAGTAGAGCGCCAGCGAGTAGAGCGTCAGCGCGACGGCGACGAGCATCGCCAGCGTGCCGACGATGCCGTTGAACCAGGCGAAGCCGATCGCGAAGCGTGTTCCGCCCTCGCCGAGCCGCGGCCCGTGCACCCTCAGCCACGTCGCGTACGCGAACCAGAAGTACGCCGCGCCGACCCAGATCGACTGGAACCCCGTCTTCCACTTGGCCGGCCCGATCGCGGCGATGACGACGCCGCGCCGCGCGGCGACCTGGCGGAAGATCGTCATCAGCGCCTCGCGCCCGAGCACGACGAGCACGATCCAGAGCGGCAGCCCGACGCGGCCCCACGGGGTCGCGAAGGCGAAGTTGCGGGGATCGTACGGGGCGATCAGCTCCGTCTGGCCGCTCGGCCCGGTGAACGGCGACCAGCCTCCCCGCCCCCCACCGAGCAGGTACATCGGGATCAGCGTCCCGAGGAGGAGCAGCTTGTCGGCGAGGGGATCGAGCAGCTTGCCGAGATCGGTGACGAGGTTGCGCGTCCGCGCGAGCATCCCGTCGTAGTAGTCGGTCACCGCCGCGGTCACGTAGAGGACGAACGCGATCGCGCGCGCCGTCCACGAGTCGACCAGAGGCAGCAACGCGATCAGCGGCGTGACGACGATACGTCCGACCGTGATCGCGTTCGGGAGGTTCATCGGGGCTGCGTTCGCTGGAGGCGCCGCGTCCCCGCGGCGCTCAGGCGAGCGACTTGAGGACGAGCTTGGAGACCGCCTTCAATGTATCGAACACACCATCGCCAGTCACGGCCACCGCCTCGAAATAGGTGGCCCGCTCGACCCACTCGCCGGTCGGCAGCTGCTCGACGAGGTTCTCCCCCGCGTGGTAGCCGTCGGGCGTCATGCGCTGCTTCGACGGGTCCACGACCTCCCAGCCGGGGTTGAGCGCCGCCTGCAGCTCGCGGATGGGCGCCGCGTTAGGCAGGTCGCGCTTGTTGTACTGGATCACGAACGGCATCCGGGTCAGGTCGTACCCGTACTCCGCCATGTTGTCGTACAGGTTCTGCATCGCCTCCTGGTTCGCCTCCATGCGCTCGATCTGCGAATCGGCGACGAAGACGATCCCGTCCACCCCCTTGAGGATGAGCTTGCGGCTGGCGTTGTAGTAGACCTGTCCCGGCACGGTGTAGAGATGGAACCGCGTCTTGAAGCCGCGGATCGTCCCCAGGTCCACCGGGAGGAAGTCGAAGAAGAGCGTGCGCTCGGTCTCCGTCGCCAGGGAGATCAGCTTCCCCCGCGTGTCCGGCTGCACCTTCCCGTAGATGTGCTCGAGGTTCGTCGTCTTCCCGCCGAGACCCGGACCGTAGTACACGATCTTGCAGTTGATCTCGCGCGAGGCGTAGTTGATCATCGACATGGCTGTCTCTCCTTACTGGAACAGCTTGTCGATTTCGTCTTCGGCGCCCTGCAGCAGGCCGCCGCCTTGCGCCTGACCCGACTGGGCGCGCTGGAACACCGCCTGGAAGATCTGCGTCAACTCGTCCACGCTCTGTTTCATCTTGAGGCGGACGAGCCCGAGGGTCGTCCGGTTGTCGAAGAGCACGACGAGGATCACCCGTCGTGCCACGTCGGCGAGGTACATCGACTCCTTCTCACCCTGGTGGAAGAGCGAGTTGAAGTCGGTCTCGCCGATCAGCCGGGCGAGCTGGTCGTTCGCGCTGAAATCCGCCGCGGTGAGCGTCGCGAACGCGGTCGGGTCGAACTTGGGTTGTTCGCCAACCGTCGCGACGAGCTGCCCCGTCCGGTCCACGAGCAATGCGCAGCGCGCGTTGCTCTCGTAGAGGAAACGCTGCAGCGACTGCGTGATCGCCCCGAAGTCGTCCTCGGTGAACGACCAGCTGCTTGCACCTGCGGCCATGAATGTTCCTGGAGTTAGCCGAGAATGGTCTCCATCCGCCGCAGCAGGATGCCCGCGCGGCGCCGGAGGGCAGGACGCGATTCCCACGTGCAGTAATCGCGCAGAAGCCTCGCGTTCTCGACGCTCGGCTGCCCCCCGACGTAACCCAATGCAGCGAGCCGCTTCACGGGATTCCGGCTGAAGAGCGCGCGCCGCGCGTCGCGCATCTGCCGGCTCCACAACAGCATGCCCGCCACGGTGCCGACCGCGACCCCGAACAGACCCCATCCGGCGTAGGCGCGTCTCATCGCATCTCCCGGCGCGCGGAGAGCGCCTGGGCGATCGTGACCCCGTCCGCGTATTCCAGGTCGCCCCCCACCGGAAGTCCGCGCGCGATCCGCGACACGGTCACGCTGAGCGGGGCGAGCTGGCGCTGCACGTACAGCGCCGTCGCTTCCCCCTCGAGGCTCGGGTTCGTCGCGACGATCACCTCGCGCACCACCCCCCCACGCGCGCGCTCCACCAGCTCGCCGATCCGCAGGTCCTCCGGACCGACGCCGTCGAGCGGGGAGATGCGCCCACCGAGCACGTGATAGGTGCCGCGGAACTCACCCGCGCGCTCGATCGCCCCGATGTCGCTCGCCTCCTCCACCGCGCAGATGAGCGCGACGTCGCGACGCGGATCCCGGCAGATGTCGCAGAGCTCCTGCTCGGTGAGGTTGTAGCAGCGCGCGCAGGGATGCACCCGCTCGCCGAGCACGAGCAGCGCCTCGGCGAGCCGACGCGTCTGGTCGGACGACTGCTTGAGCAGGTGGTAGGTCAGGCGGAGCGCCGTCTTCCGGCCGATGCCCGGGAGACGCGAGAGCTCGGTCGCCAGATCGTCGATCGCCGACACGTGCTCAGAACGGCAGCTTGAAGGGGAGCGGGAGTCCGCCGGCGAGCGACTGCATCTCCTCCTGCTGCATCGCCTGCGCCTTGCGCTGCGCCTCTCCCACCGCGACGGAGATGAGGTCCTCGAGCATCTCGACGTCCTGCGGGTTCACCACCGAGGGATCGAGCTTCACGCGCTTGATGGTGCCCTTCCCGTCCACCTCGACGGTCACCATCCCGCCCCCCGCGGTCCCCGTCACGCTGCGCGCCTCGAGATCCTTCTGGATCGTCTCGAAGCGCCCCTGCATGTCCTTGACCTGCTGCAGAATCTTGAGGAAGTCGGCCATGTCGGAAATGTAGCAGGAGTCAGGTGCCAGGAGTAAGGAACGGCGTTGACCGCAGTTCCTCACACCTGGCCCCTGGCCCCCGCCGTCACTCCATCAATTCGAGATCCAGCGCATCCACCGCAGCGCCGAGCGTCGGGTCGCGCTTCCGCAGCGCGCTCACGCGATCGGCGCGCACCGATTCGTCGGTGATGCGCTTCGGCGCCCCGGCGGGCTTCGAGCTGGACGCGGACTGGATCACGATGCGCTCGACGCCGGCGAACAGCGAGCGGATGGCGTCGAGGGTATGACTCTTCCCGCTCTCCAGCGCCTGCGCGCGGATCTCGTCGGGCTCGTCGAGCCGGAGGGTGATCACGCCTTGCCCGCTCACCGCCGCGGGGCTCGATTCGGCGAGCGCCGCGGCGAGGAGCGCGCGCCCCTGCGTGCGCACCTGCGCGATCACATCCTCCCAGCGCTCGGCGAGCGAGTTGGCGTCGACGCGCGGAAGCGCCGCGCGCACGGGCTCTCGCCCCGCGCTCTCCGTCACCACCATGCGATGCTCCACGCTCAGCTCGGCGCGTGGCGCGGGCGCAGCGGCTGGCGTGGGGGCGGGCGGGCGCGGAGGGGCGGGAGCGCTCGACTGC
>JABFXC010000036.1 GCA_013361935.1 Gemmatimonadaceae bacterium | reverse complement strand
GGGACGCGCGGGCCGCGGCGCGGCGGGGGCGGGGGCTGACGCAGTGACGGGGCGCGAGCCGACGGCCGGAGACGCGGCCGGGGTCGGCGCGCCGACGCCCGACGCGTAGCCCTGCTGCTCGAACCGGCGCACCGCGTCGGCCGCGAGCGCGACGTGCGAGGATGCGTACGAGCGAAAGGCGCCGGGGTCGGGGTTGGGCGTCGTCAGCTCTCGGCGCAGCGCCTCCTGCATCTGCTCGTCGCCGATGACGTAGCCGCGCTCGCCGGAGAGGAGACGCAGCAGCGTCATCTCGTAGTCGGAGTTCGTCTCCAACCCGAGCGCCCGGCGGTGCAGCCGGTAGGGCAGCAGTGCCTGATAGATGTCGGCGACCTCGAAGGGGCGCGTCAGCAGCTCTGGCTGCTGCGACCTGATGGTCTCGACGAGAAGGCGGTAGAGTCGGTCGAGCTCGTCCATGTTCGAAACGCCGGGTGTCGCGTGAGGGCTGCTACGCCTGAAATGGCGCGTGAGGAACGCTCTTTCGCAAGCCCCGTGCGTACGAACGACAGACGCGGCGCGATCGCTCGCGCCGCGTGTCGGAGGTCACTACTGCCGTTCTCGCTGCGGCTCAGCGCGTCGCCGCGTCGGCCTGGCCGTCGATGTCGTTCGCGTACTTGCCGCGGTTCTTTCCGCCGACGCGATCGACGGTGCGCTCCACCACGTTCTTCTGGTGGTGGCGCGCGTCGTCGAAGCCGTAGAAGTAGCCGATGCCGATGCCGAGGAGCAGAGCGAAAAGCGCGAGCTTCATGGGAGTCGATGTGAGAGGCGGACCGGAGACGATTGGTCCTCGTATCCAGACGCCCTCGCCGTTCGCCCGTAACGGCGTCGCTCAGCCGCGCGGGAGCGGCCGCGTCGCGCGGAAGCCGGCGGGTGGAAAGGGCGTCGGCGCGCGCACCGCGCCCTTCGCGGTCTTCGCGGCGAGCCACTGCTCGAAGCCGGACTCCACGGCGCCCCCGGAGCTCGTCAGGTCGCGCGCGGCGCGAATCGCGAGATCGTTCGCGTACTCGTTCTGCGGATGTCCGTCGTGGCCGCGCACCCAGGCCCACTGCACGTCGTGCGGGCGCACGAGCTCCGCCGCCTCCTTCCAGAGCTCGAGATTCTCGATCGCGCCGCCCTTCCGCGCCCACCCGCGCGCGATCCAGCCGTGCAGCCACTCGCTCATCCCCTTCACGATGTAGTTCGAGTCGCTCGTGAACACGACGCGCTGCCGGCGTCCCTTCCCCCCGAGAATGCGGAACGCCTCGATCACCGACCGCAGCGCCATGCGATTGTTCGTCGTCGCGCGGTCCGAGATCCAGAAGTCACGACGCACGAGCTCTCCGCTCAGCGGTCTGACGCACTCTATGAGCCCCGCCGCGCCTCCGGGATTGTCGCCCTCGCGGCCATTGCCCAGGCAGCTCTCGTCCGCGTACACGGCGATCAGCGCCGGCTCGACGCCGCTCACCGCACCGCCTCGACGGAGTCCATCTCGTCGACGAAGAGCGTCAGGCGGTGGCCGGTCGTCGGGTGCATCGCCTCGACGATCTCGCGCCCGCCGGCGAGGACGAGGCGCTTCGGTACCACCACGTACTCGGTTCCCCGTCGCATCACGACGATCCGCGTTCCCGCGGTGATCGCGTGCTCGAGGGCATCGTATTGTGCTGTCGTCAGCTGCGGCATGCTGCAAGTTAAGTCGGAGTTCGGTGCGGGGCGGGAGATGGGTACCGTCTGAAAGGGCGGGGCGGAGGGCGGAATACCGCGGGGCGGGATTGTCGGTGCGAGAAGCCACCTGTTCGGAAAGTGGCCAACTGCGGCGCCAGAGGCGCCGCGCGTCGGCCACAGTCCATATAGGTACTTTCGAAACTTCCGTCCTCCGCGCCGCAGTATTCCGCTCCCCGCGCCGACGGTTCCACGGCACCCGCCCCGAAGTTTCGAGCACCGAACGCAGCGCTCACCCCCGGAACTCCCGCGCCAGTCTTTCCAGCACACGAGTCGCCCGTTCGATCTCCGAGATCTCCACCCACTCCTCCGCCGAGTGCGCCAGCCGGATGTCGCCCGGCCCGAAGCAGATCGCCGGGATCCCCGCCTCGTTCAGGATCGCCGCGTCCGTCCACGCGCTCATTCCCTCGATCGTGACCGTCTCGCCCTCACCCTCGAGCGCCCCGGCGAGCGCGCGCACGATCGGCGCGTCGGGAGCGACGTCGCTTGGGCCCTGCGCGAAGACGACGCGCGACGCCGCCGCGAATCCCACGTGGCGGGCGGCGAGCCGCGCGCAGGCCTCGCGCACCTCGCGCAGCACGCTCTCCTCGCTCTCGCCGGGCACGGTTCGGCGCTCGATGGTCAGCGTGCACCGCTCGGGATACGTCGACCAGCCGACGCCGCCGGCGATCGTCGAGGCGTGCAGGGACGCGTGGCCGAGCAGCGGATGCGTGCGGGTGACGAGCACGGTGCGCTCGAGCTCATCGAGCGCGGCCAGGAGATGGCCGGCGTGACGGATCGCGTCGACACCGAGATCGTAGCGGCTGCCGTGCGCCGCGCGCCCCTGCAGCTCGATCTCGATCCAGACGAAGCCGCGGTGCGCGGGCATGATCGTCAGACGCGTCGGCTCGGTGACGATCGCCGCCTCCGCGCGCACGCCGCCCGCGACGAGCGCGCGCGTGCCGAGGCTCTCGTTCTCCTCGTCGATCACCGCCGCGACGATCAGCTCGGCGTCCGTCTCCTCCGCCGCGAGCGCGGCCGCCGCGCACATCGCCGCGATGCCGGCTTTCATGTCCGCCGAGCCGCGCCCGTGAATCCGGCCGTCGCGCGGCGTCGCGTCCCATGGCGCGTGGATCATCCCCTCCGTCGCGACGACGTCGAGGTGACCGTTGAACATCAGCCGTGGTCCGCCGCGCCGGCCGATGCGCGCGACGACGTTGGGCCGGCCCGGCACGACGTCGGTGAGCTCGACGTCGAACCCCCATTCCTCGAGCACCTGTCCGAGCAGGATCGCCGCCTCGCGCTCTCCCGGCGCGCCGCGAACGAGATCGGGATTGCGCGAGTCGACGGCGACGAGCGCGCGGGTGAGCGCGACGGCGTCGCCGCGCGCGATGCGCGCGTCAGACATCGGTGCGCTCCACCACGCGGAACCCTTCCGCGTCGATCGCGTACCGGAGCGGCTCGGCGAGGTCGGCCATCGCCTCGCACAGCGCGTCGACTCGATCGGCGCGCGCGATCGCCGCGACGCATCCGCCCCCGGACGCACCGAGCGCCTTGAAGCACGCCGCGCCGTTCGCGTAGGCGCGCTCGCACATGGTGTCGATGAGATCGGTGGTGATGCTCGGGTGCAGCTCGCGCTGCAGCTCCCAGTGCTCGCGGACGAGGGGCGCGAGCTCGTCGATCGCACCGATGTGCAGCGCCTCGGCCATCCCGATCGCGGCGCGCTTCATTCCGGCGAGAAGACGGAGCACGCGCGCGTCGCCGTCGCGCATCGCGTTGACGACGACCTCGATCTGCTGCGCGGAGATCCGCGACTCGCCGGTGAACCAGACCATGCAGCGCCGCGCGAGCTCGGCACGCAGGGCGGGCGAGATCGAGATCTCGCGCACGTCGATCGCGCCCTCGCGGAAGCGGAGCGCGAGCGCGCCCCCGAACGCCGCGGCGTAATGGTCCTGACTTCCGCCGGCGATGCCGAGGTCGCCGCGCTCCGTGGTGCAGCTCAGCTCAGCGAGCTCCACACGGGAGAGCTGCGCCCCGCGCCAGGCGGCGAGCGAGCCGGCAAGCGCGACGCCCGCGGAGCTCGAGCCGCCGAGCCCGGAGCCGACGGGAAAGTCGCTCGACAGCGCGACGTGCGCTCCATGCACCCCGGCGCGGCGAAGCGCCGCCGAGGCGAGGGCGAATCGTCCGTCGTCGACGCCGGGAGAGACTTCGACCGTCGTGTACCGATCGATCGCCACGTTGCAGACGAAGCCCTCGTGGGTTGCCGGGTACGGCGGGCCGTCCGTCCACCCGCCGCCGAAGTCGATGCGAGTGGGCGCGCGCCCGATCAGCCGGCGCATCGCGCTCAGCTCGAGTGGTCGTGGACGATGCGCAGCCGGCCCGTTGCGTCGCGCATCATGACGAGCGACGTGGGCCCACGCGCGACGACCGAATCGCCGCGCGAGAGGACGTACCACGCGACGACGTGGACGACTCCCGGTGCGAGCGGGTCGACCGCCAATCCCTCGAAGGAGAGCGAGTCGTGCATCGCGCCCGGAGCGAAGCGTGGCGCATACCGCTCGCGGATCGCCGCCGGACCGTGGATGAGCCCCTTGCTCGTCACGTACGTCGTGCGCTCGCCGGGCATGTAGTCGCTCATGAACGAATCGAGCTCGCCGTGCGTCCACGCCGCGGCGGACCGATCGAGCATCGCGCTCACCTCGCGAGTGAGCGAGGCGCCCGACGGCTCGAGGCGCGAGGGTTGCTGCGAACCACATCCGGACGCGAGCCAGGCGAGGGCCGCGATGGTCGGGAAGCGTACGAAGCGCAAGGGTCCGTTCCGTTCGAGGTACGACAGAATAACTCGCCGGGGAGGGTGATGCACCTTCGAACACGTGAGGCATGTTCGTTGCCTCGAATCCCGTGACTATGCGCGATCTCCCCTACCAGCTCGGCGACCGGCGTCTGATCCTCGTCTCGAACCGCGAGCCGTACGAGCACGTACATGGCGCGCATGGCATCGAGGTCCGCCGGCCACCGGGGGGGGTGGTCTCCGCGCTCGATCCCCTGATGCGTCGCGGCCGCGGAGTCTGGGTGGCGTGGGGGTCGGGGAGCGCGGATCGCGACACCGCAGACGAGCGCGGCCGTGTGGCGGTGCCCCCGGAGGATCCGCGCTACACGCTGCGGCGCATCTGGCTCTCGTCGGACGACGTGGACTGCTACTACGAGAGCTTCGCGAACAGCGCGCTGTGGCCGCTCTGCCACATGCTCGCGCACCACTTCGAGCCGCGCACCGACGCGTGGGAGCGCTACCGTGAGGTGAACGAGCGCTTCGCCGACGCCGTCGCCGAGGAGGCCGGGGAGAAGAGCCGGGACGTCGCCTGGGTGCAGGACTATCATCTCGCGCTGGTCCCTGCGGCGCTGCGTGAGCGGCGGCCGGGGATGTTCATCCATCAGTTCTGGCACATCCCCTTCCCGCCCCCCGATTTCTACCGGCTGATGCCGGGGGGGATGGCGACCGCGCTGCTCCGGGGGCTGCTCGGCAACGACCTGCTCGAGTTCCACACCGAGCGTTACGCGCGGAACTTCCTCGCCTGCGTCGGCGAGCTGCTCCCCGACCTCGACGTGGACATGGAAGGGATGCGCGTGCGGCTCGGGGATCGCGACGTGAAGGTCGGCGCGTTCCCGATCAGCATCGACGTCGAGCACTTCGAGAAGCTGGCCGACGACGCGAGCGCCTGGACGCTCGGCGCGAAGCTCCGGCAGCGCTACGCGTCGAACGGGCGCCAGCTCGCCGTCTCGGTGGACCGCGTCGACTACACCAAGGGGATCCCGCAGCGGCTCCGCGCGCTCGACCTGATGTGGAAGCGGCATCCCGAGCTGCGGAAGTGCGTCACCTTCCTCATCGTCGCGACGCCGTCGCGCAGCGGGATCCCCGCCTACAAGAAGCTCGAGGACGACGTCGCGGAGACGGTGCGCGGAATCAACGCGCGGTACCGCACGCCGGACTGGACGCCGATCCTCCTCATCGCCGAGAACGTCGCCGCCGACCGGCTGGCGGCGATCTATCGGGCGGCGGACCTCTGCCTGGTCTCCTCGCTGCAGGACGGGATGAACCTCGTGGCGAAGGAGTTCATCGCCTCGCAGCACGACGAGCGCGGGGTGCTCCTCCTCTCGCGCTTCACGGGCGCGGCGGAGGACATCGAGGGGGCGATGCTCGTGAACCCGTTCAACATCGACGGGCTCGCCGACGGGATCCGCACCGCGCTCGAGATGCCGCAGGACGAGCGGAAGGCGCGGATGCGCCGGATGCGCGCCGACCTGCGCCGGGCGACGATCTTCGACTGGCTGGACGGCGTGATGAACGCCGCCTCGATCACGCAGGCGGCGCGGGCGGCTCGCGAGGCACGGGTGTGAGCGGCGCGCCCTCCGGGGCGCGTCCCCTCCCCCCCGATCCCCGCACGTTAGGCAGCCGGCTCGGCGGCGTGCCGCTGGTGGTGCTCCTCGACGTCGACGGCACCCTGGCGCCGATCGCCCCGCGGCCGGACGACGCGCGAGTGCCGGAGGCCACCGCGGCCGCGCTG
>JABFXC010000022.1 GCA_013361935.1 Gemmatimonadaceae bacterium | reverse complement strand
GGCCGCGGCGGCGATCCGCGCGCGCGGAGCGGTGAACGGCGGCGGCACGCGCCTGCGTCCGGTGCGCGGTCCGGTGACGGCGGGCGCGGCGAGTCTCGCGCCCGGAAGCCGGCCGGCCTCGGCGAAGCCGCTGATCAGCGGATACTGAATGCGCGCCGGCTGGTGGTCGCTGGTCGCCACGCTGCTCACGCTGCCGCTCGCGGCGCGAGGGGCGAGCGCCCAGACCAGCGGCTACCTCGACGTCGACGGCGCGTGGGTCGCGCCGTGGGAGGGGGCGCCGAACCACGGCCGCGCGCTGAGCATCGCGCCGGCGATCCGTCGCGACTGGCAGCGCTACTCGCTGTCCAGCGAGGGTGCGGCGACGCTCGCCGATCCCTCGCACTACTACGTGCAGAACCTGGTCACGGCGACGCGGCGATCGCGCGAGTGGCGGCGCATCAACTTCGAGAGCGGGCTGCTGGCGGGCGGGCTCGCGTATCGCGGAGAGGGCTTCCGGACGATCGGCGCGGAGAAGGTGCCGATCGCGCGCGAGCTGTTCCAGCTCCAGGCGCGTGGCCGCGCCGACGTGGCGCTCGACAAGTGGGGGTTCTCGCTCACCGCGACCGGAGGGGAGAACTTCGGCGGGGCGGTGCGACAACCGTGGGGCGTCGAGGCGGGGATGACGCGGGAGCTCGGCCGCGTCCTGCTCTACGCGACGGCGCGCGCCGATCGCTTCCGTGAGTACGACACCGTGCTCGTGCACGACGTCGCGACGCTCGATTCGTACGCGCTTAGCGCGACCGGCGGCCGGGCGGAGGAATACCGGACCGTGCAACCGCTGCTGACGATGACCGGCGGGGGCACGGTGGCGATGGGACGCGCGGAGCTGACGACCGAGTTCGGGGTGCAGCAGGGACGCCGCATGATCGATCCGGCGCGTCCGCGGGCGCGGAAGGCGTGGACGGAGCTCATCGCTTCGCTCGCCGCGACCTACCGGATCGCGCCGCGGATCCTGTTGCGGATCGGCGGCGGTCTGTATCCGACGGACTACGTCAGGCAGCTCCCGCAGGGAAAGTTCGTCTCGGTCGGACTGCGCCTCGAGCGTGGCCGGCGACAGCAGGTCGACTGGTACCTTCCCCCCGATCTTCCCGCGTTCCGGATCGACACCCTGCCCGGGGGGGCGCGGGCGGTCCGGCTGCGCGCGCCGCGGGCGCTGAAGGTGGACATCAGCGCGGACTTCACCGACTGGACGCCGGTTCCCATGCGCCGGCTGAAGGGCGGCGACTGGGAGGCGGTGCTTCCGATCGCGCCGGGGACCTATCGCGTGAGCGTCCGCGTCGACGGCAGCGAGTGGTCGGCGCCGCCCGGCCTCGTGGGGGTGCTCGACGAGTTCAACGGGGAGGTCGGGCTCGTCGTCATTCGCTAGCGGCGCGCGGAGACCGGGGTGACCCGCGAGTGATGATTCTCACCGCCGGCGCCGCTGGCCCGACGCGTGCAGAGCAGGCCCGACTACGGCGACTGACGCCGTGGCTTCCGGAGGCTACGAATGCGAATGACGAGGATCGCGGCGATCGCCGTGTTGACGAGCACGGTAGCGTGCGCACGATTCATGGGCGGCCCGAGCGGCGACAGCGTCGCGACGACGGTCAACACGAACCGTCAGACGACCATCGAGACGGCGCGAACGCAGCTGGTCCACCATGGGTTCACGGTCACGAAGGTCGGGGACGAGATGCTCGTGACCGCGCCACGGCCGGTGCCCGACTACCTGCGCGAAGTATCGACCGAGAAGCCGGCGGCCGGGCAGAGCTGGTTCGTGGTCGTCGAGTCGAGCGACGTGCGGTTCTTCCGCGGCACTCGCGTGCGGGTCACGGGCTACCTGATGCCGCCGGGATCGGGGACGGTCGCCGCGGTGAAGAACGGCAAGCGCGTCGCGCAGAACGCGATCCCGATCACTCAGGAAAACCCGCGCATGTTCCGCGAGGTCGAGTCGATCGCCGGGTGGATCGAGTCGGCGTCCGATCGCGCGAAGAAGAAGTAGCCGACCGAGGGCGGCCGGGAGACTCCGGCCGCCGCGGAGCTTCGCCTACGACCCTTCGTCGGCGCGCAGCGCGTCGACGGTGTAGCGCGAGCCGGGATTCCAGAGCAGCCATTCCCGGAAGCCGGCGTCGTACCCCGCCTTGATCTGGGCCCGCACCTGCTCCGCGCCGTAGCGTGGCGGCCCGAGGGTGAAATCCTGATACCAGGGAACGATCCGCGCCGCGCCGGCGATGCCGGCGGTGCGCCGCTTCGCGTCCCCGAGCGCGTGGGCCAGGACCTCGTAGGGGTGAGCGTTGGGGTTGCCGATCCCGTAGCTCCCCGGCGCGAAGTGCGACGGATAGGTCATCGGGAGCACGATGTCCGCCTGGTCGATGAACATCTCCCAGCGCTGCCCGATCCCCATGTCGGTCGTGTCGGTCGCGGTGAGGCCGAAGACGTCGATCGTCATCGGCACGCCCGCGGCGGCGACGCGGCAGCGCACCATGCCGAGCTGGTCGCGGATGACCTGCGCGCGCACGCGGCCGTTGGCGAGCGGAAAGGTCGCCTCGCGCACCAGCCGCTTCTCGTCGGGGAAGCGGACGTAGTCGAACTGCACCTCGCTGAAGCCGAGATCGACCGCCTCGTCGGCGAGATCCGCGGCGTAGCTCCAGACGCCCGGCTGGTGCGCGTCGAGCCACGGATTTCCGTTCTTGTCGAGCCAGGGAGCGGTCGGCTCGTCGCGACGCTTGATGGACCACTCGAGCTTCTTCGACGCGAGGAGCGGGTCCTTCACCACGACGATGCGGGCGATGGGATAGATCCCGTGCGCGCGCATGGTGTCGAGCACCGCGCGCAGCCGCTCGTGTCGCATCGGCTGCGTCGTGTCGGCGCCGATCTCGCGCGCCAGAGGCACGCGCGATCGATAGAGCACCAGTCCGCGATCGTCCTTCACGTCGATGACGAGCGCGTTGACCTCGGTGCGCTTCGCGAGGTCGACGAGCTCCCACATGCGGCCGCCGAGCGCCGCCCAGCGGTTGACGTAGAGCCCACGCACCGCCTCCGGCCGCGCGACGAGCGGGGCGCGCGGAATCCGGAGCGAGTCGGGGTGGACGACGGTATCGCGAACGGCGACCCGCGCCGGCGAAGGCGCCGAATCGGCGCGCACGGAATCGGGACGCGCGACGACCGCGTCGCGTGAACCGCAGGCGAGCGCGACGGGGAGCAGGAACGTGAGAAGCCGAAGATGCATCCGGGAATACTACCCTGCGATGGGTGGGGTGTGAGGACGAGTGCTCCGTGTTTCGTGAAACTACCCGGCGATGGGTGAGGTGTGTGGATGAGTGACTTGTGACTCGTGACCGGCGGCAACCCCGGTCGACGCCGGTCACGAGTCACTCACCACGCAACCTCACCCATCACCGCCCGCCGGTCGTTTCACTCCGCGCAGGGTCGTTTCACGAGTCACTCATCTCAGTGCGTTCCAGAGCAGCGGGAAGGTGGACATGCTCTGCCCGCGGTACTGCGGCCGGAAGCCGAAGAGGACGACGTGTCCCTTTCCGCGGCGCACGTCGACTAGCGCGGCGCGGCCGGCGAGCTTCGCGCCGCCGAGCAACCAGCCGGAGAGGAGCGGGGTCGAGTCGGCGTAGGTCGCGAGCGCGGTCGCCCGCGCCGGGTCGGTGATCTCGAAGGCCGGCCCTTCCTCGAACCAGACCGCGGCGGGCGACGAGACCCCGCTCGTCAGCGCGGCGTTCCGCAGGTCGACCGCGAGGATCGATCCCGGCGCGTAGAAGTCGCGGTCGGCGACGCCGGCGAGCGCGTCGCGCACCGGGAGCGAGAGCGCACGGATGGCGTAGTCGCTCGCCTCGTTGAGGGCGACCAGCGTCCCCCCGGCGTCGACGAACGCGCCTAACGCGCTGGCGCCCGCGTCGCCCAGCCCGCCCCTGATGGAGTCGGGGTAGCTGGCGCCGGCGCCGCGGGTCAGCTCGCGATCGCTCTGATCGGGGAGGAGGATGACGTCGAAGCGCCTGGCGAGATCCCCGGCGCGCACGTCGCGATCGGTGATCGTCGTGAAGGGGATGCGGTACTGGTCGAACACCCAGCGGGTCCACCCCTCGTCCATGGACGGGGACCAGTTGCGGTAGATCGCGATGCGCCGCCTGCTTCGGTCGCTGAGCCCCGGAGCGACGAGCCGCGGCGCGGGAAGCGCCGGCGCCGTCGGGCCCATGGCCACGCCGGCGCTGTCGCGCAGCTCGGCCACGGTCACGCCGAGGAGAAGGGGAAGCGTGTGCGCGGTGACGTCGTACGGGCGCTTCGGCGGTCCCCCGGGATACTCGCGCAGATCGGGATAGTGCTGCCGCTCGAGGAGCGCCTTCGCGAATGAGCCGTACGGCTGCGCGATCGGCACGATCCAGCTTCCCGCCGGATATGTCGCGCCGCCCGCGCGAACGACGCCGGTCGCGCGATGCAGCTCGACCTGGCCCCGCTGCAGCGTCCGCAGCAGCACGGTGAGCGCGGCGGTGTCGCGCTGCACGGCGGGAATCACGTACGCCGCCGGCCAGTCGGCGTGGCCGGGGACGGACGCGGGCGCGATCGCGCGGTCCGCCACGCGCGCGAAGCTCGTCAGCCAGGACTCGCGGTCGCCGGCGATGGAGGCGAGCATGTCCCAGGTGGCCGCCGTCTGGTAGCGCACGATGTCGCCGATCCCCCAGCGGCCGCCGCGCCAGGGCTCGACGAAGCTCCACGACGCGGTGCGCGAATCGTAGCCGCGCCCGGGACGGAGCGAGTCCCACGGGATGTCCATCGCCGTCGCGATGCGCGCGCTCGCCGTCTCGGTGAGGATGCGCGCGCCGCCGTGATAGTGCTGGTAGGCGCGCGCCGGCGTCCACGCGTCGTACGTCGAGTTGATCGAGATGCCGGTGAAGCCCTGCTCCGTCATCCGCCACGCCATCGCCGTGCCCAACGCGTTGACGCCGGCGGTGAGGATCGGATCGACGTTCGGCTCGACGGGATCCATGTACGGCGGGATGAAGATCCGCGCCGCGCTCGACCCCTGCTGGTGGATGTCGTTCACCACCTCGGGATGCCAGACGTTGTGCAGCGAGTCCACCGTCAGCCGCGTCTCGGCCTGCGAGAAGAAGTACCAGTCGCGGTTGTTGTCGTGCCCTGTGTAGTGGTGGTAGAGCACGGGCGGCGTGGTCCCCTCGGAGGGAGTGCCAAGCGTCGAGCGGTACCAGTCGCCGACGATGTCGACGCCGTCGGGGTTGAGCGACGGGACGAGGATGACGAGGGTGGAGGCGCGGATGGCGCGCGTCTCCGCGTCCTCGCCGCTCGCCAGGCGATAGGCGAGATCGAGCGGCGTGAGGATGCCGCCGACCTCGGTCGAATGGATGCTCGACGTCACGAGCACGACGACCTTTCCGTCGGCCACGAGCCGCGGCACATCCGCGGGCGCGCGCAGCCGTGCGTCGGCGAGGCGGCGCTGGATCTCCCGGTAGCGATCGAGGTTCGCGAGCGTCGCCGAGTCGCCGATGAAGGCGGCGACGAACGGTCTGCCCAGCGTCGTGCGGCCGAGCACGCGCACGGAGACGCGCGGGCTCGCGGCGTCGAGCGCGGTGAAGTAGGCGACGACGTCCTTCCACGGCGGCAGCCGGCGGTCGGTGCCCGGCTCGAAGCCGATGACCGAAGCGGGAGTCGGGACCGCGTGCTGCGCGGCGAGGGTGCCGCTGTGCGCGGTGAGCAGGAGGGCGGACGTCGCCGCGAGGAGCGCGGCGCGCGAGGAGGAAGCGGACATCGGTGCGGACGGAGGGACGGTGGCGCGGGTGTGGCGCGGGAGCCGAAGGATGCGGCCGGGACTGGCGCGCTTCAAGGCGTCAGCGGCCGCGCAGGCGCTTCGCCTCGTAGCGCAGCCGCGCGAGGGCGAGGAGCGCGGCCTCGACTTTCTTCACGAGCAGCGCCCGCCGCTCGTCGAGGTCGCGGATGGTGACGCGCTGATGCTCGAGGAGGGCGAGCCGGCGCTCGCGGGCGTCGCTCGGCGGCTCGTCGCGCGCCGCGGCGATGCGCTGGTCGACGACGGCGATCATCCGCGGGGAGAGCGCGTTGTCGAGCTGGTGCAGCGTCGGCGCGAGGGCGACGACGCGCTCGAGAAGCTCGTCGGCGGTGGGCAGCAGGTCGGGGACGTCGAGCGTGGTGAGTGGATCGCGCGAGCCGCGGAGGGCGGCGACGACGTCGCGGTCGGCCTGTGCCTGGCGGAGCGCGTCGCCCCAGCGTCCGGCGAGGATGTCGGCTCCGACGGTGGCGGCAAGGTCGCGCGCCCCGGCGCCGCGCGTCATCAGCGGTCGGTCGCCGGGCGCGCCGAGGAGCTGGTGAGGCGGGCGACGTCGTCGTTCGCCGAAACGGCGTAGTCGACCTCGCGCGCAAGGCTGAGCGCCTCGAGGGCGAGCGAGGTGACCTGCGCGTGCGACTGCGCGCCGGCGCGGAGCCGGAGGACGTCGAAGCGCATGCTCTGCAGGGCGAGCGCGCAGCTCTCGATGCGCGCGGCCATCTGGTCGCGGCGGCCGGCGAGGTCGCTCACCGCGCGGCGCTGCCGCCGCAGGGAGGCAAGGCGCCGGACACGCTCCTCGCTCCGGGCGCGGTCGAGCGGGTTGGCCTCTCCCTCGAGACGCGAGATCTCGGCGTCGACCGCGTCGAGCTGCCCCTGCGGCATGTTGCGCTCGATGTCGGCGAGGGAGATGGAGAGCGTGCGGACGCGCTCGAGGAGCGCGTCGGCGGAGGGCATCACGTTGGCGATGAGCGACCGGTCGGCGGTCGGCATCGAGTCGATGAGCCGCTTGATCTCGTCGCGGTCGATCTGCGCCTGGGCGAGCACGCCCTCGCGCGATCCGGCCGCGGGAACGGCGTCGCGGCTGCCGTTAGGCAGCGGGCTCCAGCCCGGCTGCGCGGGTCGCGTGCCGGTGGTCGGGAGCGGCGAGCGGAGCGGGATGGGCGGCAGCGCGCGACGCGCATCGCGCGCGTCCCGCCGGGCGAGCCGCCGGGCCATGCGCTTCTCGCCGTTGAACACCGACTGGGCCGACTCCACCCAGTCGCCGAGGAGATCGACGAACTCGCGGTCCGCCGGCTGGCGAAGCAGGTCGCGCCAGCTGTAGCCCTGCCCCATCAGCCCGGTGAAGCGCCAGGCGAGCCCGACGCCCCACATCCCCGAGATCACGAGCCAGGGGAAGTTGTGGACGAAGAGCGAGAAGACGAAGAAGCCGACGGAGGTCCACGCCCACCGGCGCACCTTGCTCCGATAGCTGACGAGCGCCGGCGCGTACCAGCGGGCGAGAGTCTCCTGGCTCGGCTGGGTGACGGGTACGCCCAGCGGCGCGGGGAGCGGGGGCGGGGGCGGCAGCGTCGCGGCGCGCCCGGGGGCCTGCGCGACATCGGTGCGCGGCGGCGCGGCGACGGGAGCGCCCTCGAGCGCCGCGACGAGCGCGCTGGCGCTGGGCAGCCGGTTCGCCGGATCCTTCTCGAGGAGGACCATGACGATCCGCTCGAGCTCCTCGGGGACGTCTGCGCGCCGTGCGCGCACCGGCTGCGGGCGCTCGGTGAGGTGCTTCACGAGCATCGCGGGGGTGCTCGCCGCCGTGAAGGGAGGCGCCCCGGTGAGCATCTGATACGCGACCACGCCGAGCGCGTAGAGATCGCTGCGCCCATCGATCTCGCGCTCGCCCGCGGCCTGCTCGGGGGACATGTAGGCGGGCGTCCCGATCGCCATCCCCGTGGCGGTGAGGCGCGAGCCGTCCGTGTCGCTGACCGCGCGCGCGATCCCGAAGTCGGTGACCATCGCGCGCCCCGTCTCCTTGTCGAGAAGGATGTTGTCGGGCTTGATGTCGCGGTGGACGACGCTGCGCCCATGCGCGTAGGCGAGCGCGTCGGCCACCTCGCGGAGGATGCGCCGCGTCTCCGGGATGCCGAAGCGCCCGCGCTCGTGCAGCTCGCGCGCGAGGTTGTTTCCGGCGACGTAGGCCATCACGAAGAACACGAGGTTCTCCATCTCGTCGACCGAGTAGATCGGGACGATGTTCGGATGGCTGAGCTGCGCGGCGGTCTCCGCCTCGCGCAGGAAGCGCGAGCGGATGTCGGAGCGGAACGCGAGCTCGGGGGGGAGCAGCTTGACCGCGACGGTGCGCTTCAGGCGTTTGTCGCGCGCGCAATACACGATCCCCATGCCTCCACGTCCGAGCTCCTGCTCGATCTCGTAGTGCGACCCAAGCGCTCTCGAGACGTGCGCACGAAGCTCTGCGTCTGGCGTCGACGCGACGGGATCGGTCACTCGGAAGGTTCCACGGAGGGGGGTAGGTGTTCCCACATAGTAGCACCGCCGCGACCGCCTGAAAAGACGAGCGCGGGCGCAGGACGCGTACGAAAGCTGTCGCCGCGGCGCGCCGCCGATGCGGCAGCCTCGGGGCGAGCGCCGCGTCAGGACGGCCGGGGGCGCGGGCGCGTCACTGCCGGGGTGGCGCGTGTCCAACGGGTGTAGAACACGAGGAACGAGATGCTCGTCACGCGCGCTCCTGTCGGGAACGGAGTGTATTGCGCTCCCGCGATCGTCGCGTGCATGGTCTGCATCGTGCGGACTGGCCCGAGCCTGCGGTCGTGACGACAGAACCAATCAAGGAACCGATAATGGCCAATCGACAGACGCTCCCCGTCCTGCCCCTCCGCGGGACGGTGATCTTCCCCGGACTGACGGCGCCGATCGCCGCGGGCCGACCGGGCACGCTGCGGGCGATCGAGAGCGCGCTGAAGGGCGATCGCCTCGTCTTCGCCGTCGCCCAGAAGGACAACACGGATGAGCCGACCCCGGAGATCCTCTACTCGATGGGCGTGATCGCGCGCATCGGACAGGTCCAGCGCGGGCTCGGCGGGGTGCAGCTGCTCCTGCAGGGCGAGCAGCGCGCGACCGCGCTGCAGTATGGCTACGGCGACGGCTTCATGAACGCGGTCGTGATGCCGGTGGAGGAGCTCGGTCCTCTCAACGAGCAGGACCCCGCGTTCACCGCGCTGCACAAGGAGACGCGCGAGCGCGCGGCAGAGCTGGGCGAGCGCCGCGGCCTCCCCGAGGAGGTCGTGCATCAGGTGCTCGACTCCGTCACCGAGCCGGGACGCTTCACCGACCTCGTCGCGGGCTACATCGACCTGAGCGTTCCGGAGCGACAGGGACTGCTCGAGACGCTGAGCGTCGAGGAGCGCATGCGGCGCGTCCTCGTCCACGTGCAGCGGCAGATCGGGATGCTCGAGGCGCAGGAGGAGATCAAGTCGCAGGTGCAGGAGGAGCTCGGGGAGCGGCAGCGCGAGATGTACCTGCGCGAGCAGCTCAAAGCGATCCAGAAGGAGCTCGGCGACGACGACCAGTCGCGCGAGGTGACGGAGCTGCGCGACAAGCTCACGAAGCTGCCGCTGACGCAGGACGCACGCGCCGAGGTCGAGCGCGAGCTCGGGCGCCTCGAGCGCGCGGGGCGCGAGAGCATGGAGGCGCAGGTCATCCGCACCTACCTCGAGTGGATCGCCGAGCTGCCGTGGGGGGATCGTTCCGACGACAACCTCGACCTGCAGCGGGCGCAGACGGTGCTCGACGAGGACCACTACGGCCTGCCGGACGTGAAGGACCGCGTGCTCGAGTTCCTCGCCGTTCGCCAGCTGCGCGCGAAGGAGCTCGCCGAGGAGGTCGAGCAGAAGGGCGAGGCGCCGGCGTCGAAGCTGCTCATCGACCGCGACACCGCGAACCCCTCGCTCGGCGAGGGCGCGGACACGACGATCACCGACCAGAAGGAGGCGAAGGCCCGCGCGATGGCGAAGGGTCCGATCCTGCTCTTCGTCGGCCCGCCGGGCGTCGGCAAGACCTCGATCGCGAAGTCGATCGCCCGATCGTTAGGCAGGGAGTACGTGCGCGTCGCGCTGGGCGGCGCGCGCGACGAGGCGGACATCCGCGGCCACCGGCGCACCTATGTCGGCGCGATGCCGGGTCGCATCATCCAGGGGATGAAGCAGGCCGGCACGAAGAACCCCGTCTTCCTGCTCGACGAGGTCGACAAGCTCGGCGCGTCGTACCAGGGCGACCCGTCGAGCGCGCTGCTCGAGGTGCTCGATCCCGCGCAGAACGACAGCTTCACCGACCACTACCTGAACATCCCCTTCGACCTGAGCGAGGTGCTGTTCATCGCGACGGCGAACTTCATCCAGAACATCCCGGGGCCGCTGCTCGACCGCATGGAGGTCGTCGAGTTCGCGGGCTACACGGAGCGGGAGAAGGCGGAGATCGCGAAGAAGTACCTGATCCCGCGCCAGATGGAGGAGGCGGGGCTCGGCAGTCGCACGATGAAGTTCACCGACGACGCGGTGATGGAGGTCGTGTCGCGCTACACGCGCGAGAGCGGCGTCCGGCAGCTCGAGCGGCAGATCGGCGCGGTGGCGCGGAAGGTCGCGCGAAAGATCGCGGGCGGCGACACGAGCGAGCTCACCGACGACACGATCACCGCCGACGAGGTGCGCACCCTCCTCGGCAGGCCGCGCGTGCATCCCGAGCACGCGGCGGAGGAGAACGAGGTCGGCGTCGCGACGGGGATGTACTACACCCCCGCGGGCGGCGACATCATGTTCGTCGAGGCGGCGATCCGGCGGCTGCAGGGCTTCCAGCCCGCGGACAAGGAGACGCAGGTGAGCGGGTGGGGCAATGTCTCGCTGATCCTCACCGGGCAGCTCGGCGACGTGATGAAGGAGAGCGCGCGCGCCGCGCTGACCTATGCGGCGACGCACGCGAGCACGCTCGAGATCCCCGAGGACCGGCTCGGCTCGATCGAGGTGCACATCCACGTCCCGGCGGGCGCGATCCCGAAGGACGGGCCGAGCGCCGGGGTCACGATGTCGACGGCCCTGGTGAGCGCGATGTCGGGGCGTCCGGTGCGGAAGGATGTCGCGATGACCGGCGAGATCACGCTCCGCGGCCGCGTGCTGCCGATCGGCGGAGTGAAGGAGAAAGTGCTGGGCGCGCATCGGGCGGGGATCACCACGATCATCCTGCCGAAGGACAACGAGGCGCACATCGATGACATCCCGGAGGACGTGCGCTCGCAGCTGACCTTCCATTTCGTGCGGACGCTCGACGAGCTGTTCGAGATCGCGCTGCTCCCGGCGACGCGTCCGGTCCGGACGCGGAAGACGGAGATGGAGCAGGCGGAGGAGGAGGCGAAGAAGACCGCGGCGTAGGCCGCGGACTGCAGGGGGCCAGGGGCCAGGTGGAAGGAACTGCGGTAAACGCGGTTCCTGACGCCCGGCCCCTGACCCCTGCGGTTCAGAACGCCAATCCCACCGGTCCCAGCTCGAAGAGCCGCCATGGATCCCACTGGAGTCCCGGCGGCTCGGTGCCTTCCAGGAAGTACTCCGTGTAGCGGCGCTCGGGTGGGGTGAGCGCGTCGGCGACCATTCCCGTCTCGCGATCGAGCTCGCCGGAGACGAGGCCGGCCGGGGGCTCCCAGCTTCCCGCCGTCTTCCCCGCGTACCAGCGCTGCAGCATCGCGCCGAAGATCGGCGCGGCCAGCGAGCCGCCGGCGGCGCCGGGCGTGATCGTCTTCGGGCGATCGAAGCCGAGCCATACGCCGGCGACGATCTCCGGCGTCATGCCGACGAACCAGACGTCGGTGTTGTCGTTCGTCGTCCCTGTCTTGCCGGCGACGGGGATCGTTACCGGGAGATAGCGGCGGACCGCGGTCGCGGTGCCGCGCTCGACGACGTCGCGCATCATGTCGCGCACGATGAAGGCGACGCGCGGATCGAGGGCGAGCGAGGGCGCGGCGGGAGTCGGCTTCCACACGGTCTTCCCCGCCCGGTCCTCGACGCGGTGGATGAACGACGGCTCGACCGAGGAGCCGAGGTTGTCGAACGCCGCGTACGCGGTGACGAGCTCGATCGGCCGGAGCACCGAGGCGCCGATGGCGCTCGACGGGACCGGGGCGATGGGCGACTGGATTCCCATCGCGCGCGCGAGGCCGGCGACGGAATCCATGCCGAGCTTCATCCCGAGCTGCACGGCGACCGGGTTGCGCGATTTCGTGAGCGCCTCGCGGAGCGTCATCGCGCCGAGGAACTTGTTGTCGCTGTTGCCCGGCTCGTAGAACTGGCCGGTGGGGAGCGGGATCTTCAGCGCCGTGTCCTGCACGATCGCGTTAGGCGGGGTGCTGTCGGCGATGGCGAGCGCGTAGACGATCGGCTTGAACGACGAGCCGGGCTGGCGCTGGGCGAGCACGGCACGGTCGAAGGGGGATTCCTGGTAGTTGCGCCCGCCGACGAGGGCGCGCACCTCGCCAGTCACCGGGTCGAGCGCGACGACGGCGCCCTGCAGGTAGTCCGGGCTGCCCTTCGGGCGATTGGTGTACGTCTGATGCTTGTAGCCCGGGCGCAGCTCGACGGCAGCGGTCCCCTCGACGAGAGCCACCGTCGCGGCGCGCTGCAGCGCCGGGTCGAGCGTCGTGTAGATGTGGTAGCCCCCGTTGCCGACGGGCACGCCCGCGCGCTCGGCCTGCTGCCGCACGACGTCGACGAAGTAGGGCGCGGTGGCGGACATCCCCGCCGCGGCGACGGTGGCCACCGGCTCCGCAGCGGCGGCGTCGGCCAGCTGCTTCGTGATGTAGCCCTGGTCCGCCATCAGGGCGAGCACGGTGTTGCGACGCGTGCGGTTGCGGTCGGGGAAGCGTGCGGGGTCGAAGCCGACGGGGCTCTGCGGCATCGCGGCGAGCGATGCCGCCTCCGCGAGGGTCAGCTTCGACGCCGGCTTGCCGAAGTAGTGACGCGCCGCCGCATCGATCCCGTACCAGCCGTGCGCGAAGTTGATCTGGTTGAGGTACGCCTCGAGGATCTGCTCCTTGGTGTAGTGGCGCTCCATCTCGCGCGCCGCTTCCTGCTCGCGGATCTTGCGGCCGGCCCCCTTGTCGCGACGATCGATCTGATCGGGATGCATGTTCCCGACGAGCTGCTGCGTGATGGTGCTCGCGCCGCGCGCGTTGCCGAGCATCGCGTCCTTGAGCGCGGCGGCCACTCCGATGACGTCGACGCCGTTGTGCTGATAGAAGCGCTTGTCCTCGATCGCGACGAACGCCTGCCCGACGTACTTCGGCAGCGTGCGGATCGAGACGCTCGTCCGCCACTCGCGGCCGATCTCGCCGATGAGCGAGCCGTCGCGCGCGTAGACGAGCGAGGACTGCGGAGGCTGGACGAGCTGCCAGGGCTCGCCGGTGGACGGCTGCGCCTGCGCGAGGAGCGCGGCGGGCGCGGCGAGAAGGAGCGCGATGGTGGCGGAGCGTAGCACTGCCGGCAGGGGTCGGGGGTCGGGTCGGGGCTCGGGCCCATGGGATCGGCCCGATCGCTCATACCCGCGACCATGATGGAAGATAGCCTTCTTCCGACGAGCGACGCGCCGCGGAGGTCAGCGATCCGCGGCGCGTGACTGCCCTCACACCCCGGCGCCTCAGGTCATGTCGGCCGTCGGGCCGTAGATGTTGGGGAGCGGGACGTCGTTGAGCCGGAGATAGACGCTGAGCTGCCCGCGATGATGGATGACGTGGTTCATCATGAAGCCGCGAAGGGCGACGACGCGCGGGACGTCGATGATCACCCGTCCGGCGTTCTTCAGCGCCCAGCGCTGGCCGAGATGGTCGTCGGACGCGGCGGCGATCGCCGCGCGCGTGGCGGCCACGTTGGCGTCCATGCGCTGCATGAGCTCCGCCGCGCTCTTGTACGGCGGCGGCGTCAGCGGCGTGCCGCCCGGCGGGAAGAAGTCGAACTCGGAGCGGTCCATGATGGCCGTCCCCCAGCCGACGAGATTGGCGATGTGCGCGGCGAGCTCACCGAGCGACATCGATTTCACGTGCGGCTTCCAGCTCGCCTTCCCTTCGGGAACGCGCTCGAGAAGCGAACGTGTGGTCTTCATCTCCTGGTCGAACTCGGGGATCAGGGCGGCGGCGATCGGCATGAAGCGCTCTGCGGATGGGGTGGTGTCATCGAGGGTCTAGGCCGAGGGAAGTATCCTTCGCGGACCCCGATAGGCAAGCACTTGAAGATTCCGTGATCTCCCCACCACGCACCCGGCGTCAGCGCGGGATCGCGATCGTCCTCGCGGTGATCCTGCTGCTCGCCAGCGCGACAGCGTGGCTGACCTGCGACGGAAGCGCGCCCTCTCCGAACCACACCGTTCGCGACCCGCATCTCGCGCGGCTGGGCGTCCTCGCGTACGTGCCCGCCGGGCCGCCGCGCGCGCTCGTCGTGTTCTTCGGCAATGACATCGGCTTCTGGCGGCCGCATCGCGCGCTCGCCGCGGACCTCGCCGGGGACGGCTACGCGGTCGCCGGCGTCGACGTCAGGGCGCTGTTCGCTTCCCTCCCCGCGCGCGGATCGGAGCGCGACAGCGCCTGCGCCCGCGCCATCGCGGACCTCGTGGCGAGGTCGCGGCGGGAGCTTTCGCTCGGCGACGTGCCAGTGGTGATCGGCGGCCATTCGCTCGGCGCGGAGCTCGCGCTCTGGGGGGGTGCGCACGCGGCGCTTCCGCATCTGGCGGGGATCCTCGCGCTCGCGCCGGGATCGCGAAGCCATCTCCAGATCTCCGCCTCGGATCTCCTGCAGCGCGAGCCGCGGGGGCCGGAGAGCTTCGCGCTCGCCGACGTGATGCGCGCTCTGAGCAGCCGCGGAGTCGCGGTCGCGATCGTGCGCGGAGAGCACGACCGTCTGGGGGCGGCGGACTCCGCGCTGCTCGCGAGTGGGGGTGCGCACGCGCGCCGGTTCGGGATCGCGCTCGCGGGCCACTCCCTGCGCCGGCTGACGCTCGCCCGCCCGGTGGTCGAGGAGGCCCTCGGGTGGCTGCTCGCGGGCGGGACAGCGGACGCCGGGTCAGGCGAGCGAAGGCTATCCGCGCCGTGAGGCAGTGTCCTACATTCCAGAGAGGTTCAGCCAGGCTCCGACAGACTCGCGCCCATGTCCCGCCCCGTCCATCTCGCCATCGGTCAGGTCACGCCGCGCAAGGGCGAGTACCGTCACAACCTCGACCGGCTCGGCGCGATGTTCGCGCGCGCGGCCGACGAGAGCCCCGCGCCGCAGCTCCTGCATCTCCCGGAGACGGCGCTCACCGGATACTTCCTCGAAGGGGGTGTCCGGGAGCACGCGATGACGGCGGGGACTCTGGCCCGCGATCTTGCCGAGCTGCACCGGCGGCACGCGCGTGGCCGCGCATTCGACGTCGCGATCGGCTTCTACGAGCTGTGGGAGCACAAGCTCTACAACAGCGCGATGTACCTCTCGCTCGGCGAGGGGGAGCCGGTCATCCGGCACATCCACCGGAAGGTCTTCCTGCCGACGTACGGCCTGTTCGACGAGGAGCGCTTCGTCGAGCGCGGGCAGTCGGTGCGGGCGTTCGACACGCCGGTGGGGCGCGTGGCGATGCTCGTCTGCGAGGACGCGTGGCATTCGCTGAGCGGGACGCTCGCGGCGCTGGACGGCGCGGAGATCGTGCTGGTGCACGCGGCGGCGCCGGCGCGCGGGGCGTACCGGGTCGACGGGGTGCCTGGGCCGGCGAGCCTCGCGCGATGGGAGCGGCTCGTGCGCGAGCTCGCCGACGAGCATGGGGTGTTCGTCTCGCTGGCGCACCTGGCGGGGAGCGAGGGAGGCAAGCTGTTCGCCGGGGGCTCGGCACTCGTCGGGCCCAAGGGTGACGTGCGGCTGCGCGCGCCGCTCTGGGGGGAGGCGCTGGCGACGGCGACGATCGACCTGGCGGACCTGACGCGCGCGCGGGCGGATCTCCCGTTGATCGCCGACCTGCAGACGATGATGCCGCATCTGGTAGTGAACCTCGGGCACGTGATGGCGCGGGAGCGGGCGGCGCTGTCGTACGAGGGAGCGGTGTCGGCGCCGAGCGAGGCGCCGACGCGGGGGGCCCCCCCCAAACACAACGATCGCTCCGCGACCCCCGCCGCGCACAACCGCGCCATCTCCCCGGACATCGATCCCACGCGCGCGGGCGCGCCGATCCCCGTCGTCCATGCCTGCGACGCCGGCGGCCCCCCTCCACTCGAGATCGACCCGGGGCTCGCCACCGAGTGGCTGCTCCACTTCATCCGGCAGGAGACTGCAGCCCGCCATTTCCGGAAGGCGATCGTCGGCGTGTCCGGCGGCGTCGACTCGGCGGTCACCGCCTTCCTCGCGGCGCGTGCCCTCGGGCCGGAGAACGTCATCGGCGTCCGCATGCCCTACCGCACGTCGAGCCGCGAGAGCCTCGAGCACGGGCAGCTCGTCATCGACGCGTTGGGCATCGAGGGGCGGACCGTCGACATCAGCCCCGCGGTCGACGGCTACCTGACGACGACGCCCGACTCCGACGCCACGCGGCGCGGCAACGTCATGGCGCGCATCCGGATGATCACCATCTTCGACCTCTCCGCGCGCGACGCGGCCATCCCGTTAGGCACGGGGAACAAGACCGAGCGGCTCTTCGGCTACTTCACCTGGCACGCCGACGACTCGCCACCGGTGAACCCGCTCGGCGATCTGTTCAAGACCCAGGTCTGGACGCTGGCCCGCCACCTCGGCGTTCCGGCGCCGATCGTCGACAAGGCGCCGTCGGCGGATCTCGTCGCCGGCCAGACCGACGAGGGCGATTTCGGGATCAGCTACGAGAAGGCCGACCGCATCCTCAACCATCTGCTGTCCGGCTACACCCCCGCGGAGATCGTCGCGCGCGGCTTTCCGGCGGCCGAGGTCGAGATCGTCCGCAAGCGGGTCGACGGCACGCACTGGAAGCGGAAGCTCCCGACGGTGGCGATGCTCAGCCACAGCGCGATCGGCGAGAGCTACTTGCGGCCGGTGGACTACTAGCGCCATTACCCGTGGCGCGGGGCGTGACCGTACGCGCGCTCGGTCGTGTTCGACTGGCGGCGCGTGGTGCGCCGTCGCATACCCCTCGCCCCGAGACAGATGCTCGCCCGCCTCACCCGCACCCTCACTGTCGCGACCGCGCTCACGGCCGCCGCCGCGGCTCTCTCGACGCCCGCGCTCGCCCAGAAGAAGACGGCCTCCAAGCGCACCGACGCCACCGCGCAGGCCGATGCGCGCGCCATGGAGCGCTATCGGCTGACTCCCGCGGTGCTCGCGAAGCTCGCCAGGGTACAGGACAACATGTACGCGATGCTCAAGGCCGACCCGAGCCTCGTGAAGAAGTACGCGAAGCAGAAGGACGAGAGCAACGAGGAAGACGAGCCGCAGACCATCGACGCGATGGCGAAGAAGCTCGACGAGGTGCCCGAGCTGAAGCGGGCGATCACCAGGTCGGGGATCACGACGCGCGAGTACATGCTCGCCAGCCTGGCGATGTTCCAGGCGATGATGGCCAGCGCGGTGATGGAGATGCCGGGCGCCGACAAGAGCAAGATCCCGGCGACGGTGAGCGCCAACGTCGCCTTCCTCAAGGCGCACAAGGCGGAGATGGATCGCATGAACGCGCGCAACCTCGAGATCCAGAAGCTCACCAAGCAGCAGGAGGAGAGCGAGGATGCCGACGCCGAGCAGGAGCCCGACACCAGTGGCGGTGGGCTCCGCTAGCGCGCACCGCGCGATCGCGCCGCCGCCGCACGAATCGGGTGGGCAGCGCGCGCAGTGGATGGTATGATGAGGCCGGGACGCGAGGATCGCGTCCCGGCCTCGTCGCTCCACAGAGGCGCCACGCCGCGGACCCTGAAGCCTCCCGTGCCATGCGTACCGACTACGATCGAATCGAGCTCGCCATCCAGTACCTCGACGAGCGGTCGCGCGAGCAGCCGTCGCTCGCCGAGGTGGCCGCGTACGTCGGGCTGAGCGAGTCGCACTTCCAGCGCCTGTTCACGCGCTGGGCGGGGATCAGCCCGAAGCGCTTCCTGCAGTTTCAGACCGTCGCCCACGCGCGCGCCCTGCTCGCCGAATCACGCTCCCTGCTCGACGCGACCTACGAGGCGGGACTCTCGAGCGCCGGCCGGCTGCACGACCTGTTCGTCACGATCGACGCGGTGACTCCGGGCGAGTTCAAGCGCGCCGGCGATGGGCTGACCATCGAATGGGGGACGCATGACACACCGTTCGGGGAGTGCGTGATCGGCGTGACCTCGCGCGGCATCTGCGGCCTGTACTTCGCCACCGACGGCGACGGAGTCGATGGTGCACGGGTGCGGCTCGCGGAGAGCTGGGAAGGCGCGCGCTTCGCCGAGAACGCGCGCGCGACGCGACCGCTCGCGGCGCGGATCTTCGGCGCGGTCGACGCGGGGCCGGCCCCCCTCGCGGTGCTGGTGAAGGGGACGAACCTGCAGCTGAAGGTGTGGGAGGCGCTGCTCCGCATCCCGCTCGGCGAGCTCGCGACGTACGAGCAGGTCGCCGCGGCGGCCGGCGCGCCGCGAGCCGTCCGCGCGGTGGGCAACGCCGTCGGCCAGAACCCGGTGAGCTACCTGATCCCCTGCCATCGCGTCATCCGGAAGACCGGCGCGTTCGGCAACTACGGCGGCGGCATCGCGCGCAAGCGCGCGATGCTCGCGTGGGAGTTCGCCCGGCGCGAAGGCGAGAGCGGCGGGCCGGCGCTAGCCTCGCGTCCGGAGCAGTTGCGGTTCGCGATGGCGAGATAGCCGCCAGGGGCCAGGCGGAAGGAACGGCGTCAACCGCGGTTCCTCACGCCTGGCCCCTGACCCCCGCAGTTCACGCTGCGATCGGCTGTGCCCAGCGTCCCGTGTCCGCCATCGCGAGGCTCACCGCGCGGCGTGCCGAGCGTTTGAGCGCGCGATGGACCGCGCGGGCGTAGCGGATGAAGTTCGCGCCCGCCCATGGATGGCGGACGAAGAACTCGTGCGGGAGCATGTCGCCTTTCATGAGGTTGCAGCGGGAACAGGCTGCGACGACGTTGCCGATCGCGTTCGCGCCGCCGTGGGCGAGTGGATGCACGTGGTCGAGCGTCGCGCTCTCGTAGCCGAGCGAGGTCGCGCAGTACACGCAGCGATGACCGCAGTCGCGCATCGCGGCGTGCTTGTACGCGCGCTTGGTGGCCGCCGCGGAATCCCGGCGGCGGCGGCGCTCGATGGCG
This sequence comes from Gemmatimonadaceae bacterium, assembly GCA_013361935.1. Taxonomy (GTDB): domain Bacteria; phylum Gemmatimonadota; class Gemmatimonadetes; order Gemmatimonadales; family Gemmatimonadaceae; genus JABFXC01. The sequence goes on along the minus strand of JABFXC010000022.1, from coordinate 88,336 downwards.
CCCGCGCGCGGGAGCGTCGCGTGGTCGCGCATCATCTGGTGTCGGCTCGAACGACGTCTCGGCATCTCACCTCTGGGTGAAAGACGACGCCCCGCCCCGGGATGCTCTCCCGGGCGGGGCGTGTGACGTGCTGGAGGACCGCGAGCGGCGCGAGCGACGCCGTGCGTCGCCCGCCTTCATCCTGTCGGTGTCGAGGATCGCCGGTGTCGCCGATCATCCGCCTCCGATCGTGTGGACGGCATCGGTGCCGTCGCGCCACTAGAGTGCAGCCAGCGTGCCAGTTGCGCCAGAGCCGGGATCGCCTCGGCCGTGTCGTGCCGGCACAGCTTGGGGTTCTGTGATTGCGACGCCTGGCCGCGCCGCCGGGTAACGCGGCGCGGCGGCGCGGCGGATTCCAGCGGCTCTAGTCGGCGGCGACGTCGACGCCCGGACGATGCGCCGACGACTCGGCGGAATCGTGCAGCGCGGCGATGATGCGCGCGGCGCACGCGTCGAGCTGCAGGCGGTTCGGCATGTCCGATTCCGGGAATGGCAGCGGGATGTCGAAGCCGTCGCCGATGCGCCGCGGAATGAGGTGGACGTGATAGTGGAAGACGTCCTGCCCCGCCGCCTTGCCGCTGTTCACCACCATGTTCATCCCCTTCGCCTTCGTCACCTGGCGCACCGCGGGCGCGAGCTGGAGCGCGACCTGGAAGAGATGCAGCGCGAGCTCCGGGGGCAGGTCCTCGAGCGACTCGAAGTGACGGCGCGGGACGACGAGCACGTGGCCCGCGTTCACCGGCTGGATGTCCATGAACGCCAGCGCGACCGAATCCTCATAGCAGACACTGACTTCACCCGCGCCCCCGATGAGGTCGCAGAAGGTGCAATGCGGAGTGGCCGGGGGCATGCGGAGCCTCGGTGTGCGGGTGACGATGACGATCGCGGACACCCCCTTCAAACGCATGGGGAGTGCCACCGTCGCCGGTCGCACTCCCCATGGATTCCGCGAGCGCGAGGGCCGCGCGCTATGGAACGTTCGTGCGCGCGATCACCGGCACGGGACGCGCGACGATTCGCACCAGGGCACGGTAGCTCCCGTATCCCGGCCGCGAGAAGACGATGTCGCCGACCTCGCCCGGAGCGCCCGTCGCCTTGAGCCAGAACGCGCTCGTGGTGCGCGCGCCCGCGGGCACCGTCACCGCGGAGAGCGTGGTCGCGCCGTCGGTCAGCGAGACCGCGGAGCTCCGGAACTCGACGGTGAAGCTCGCCGTGTCCGCCTGCATGTACTGGTCCCACGCGCCGTCGGGCGGCAGGGCAGTGAGCGCGACCAGCACGCTGTCGCCGGCGACGAGCGAATCGGGGATCGACACGCTTCCCGACACGCTCTCGTCGAACCCGATGCGCCCGTCGCCCACGCGGACCACGCGCCGCGACGGCTCGTATCCGTCGACGAGAACCGTCAGGGTGTCGATCCCCTGCGAGAGGGCGCGCACGTCGTAGCCGAAGCCATAGCTCCCGGCCTGGATGACCTGCGGAGCGGGAAGCGCGACCGACTTGCCCGGCCGCAGCTCGAATCGCGCGTTGAGCGTCGTCGTGCTCGTCTCCTCGAGCTGCGGCGCCTGCGTCGCGACCTGCCCGGGCGCGAGCCAGAGCCGCTGATCGTTGGAGTAGAGCCGCGCGCCGCGGACAGTCACCGTGTCGGTGACGGGGAGATATCCCGCCGCGCCACGGATCGCGACCGCGGTCGTCCCGACGCCGAGGAAGGAGAGCGGCGCGTCGGACGAGCCGCTCGTCGCCCCGGCGGCGATCTGCACCTTCACCGCGCCCGGTCCGACGACCTCCGGATGCGCCGGCGTCACGTCGAGCGCGAGCGGCACCGTCGTCGGATGGTAGAAGCCGAACTCGTCGCCGATGTCCACGCCGACTGTCGTCGGAGCGGTCTGCAGCGACGCGTCGCTCGGCAGGTAGACGAACAGCTTGCCGCGCGTGATCACGAGCGGGAGCGTCGCGCGATCGTACCCGCTGGCGCGCGCCTCCAGCTGCACCGTGCCGGTGGTGTCGAACGACTCGACGCGGAAGGTGGCCGTGCTCGCGCCGCGAATCGTGTCCTCCTTCACCTGCACCCGCGCCAGCCGCTCGTCGCTCGAAGCGAGCGTCACGATGAGGCCATCGACCGCGAGCGGCAGCTGCACGGTGACGTCGGTCGTCTGGCGCGGCCCGACGCTCGCTCGAGAGTCGGCGAAACGAAGCCGCTGTCCGGCGACGACGATCGGCCGCAGGGTGAGCGGCGCGAGCACCCCCGAGACCTCGGTGACGGTCAGCGTCGCCGTCCCCTGCTTGAGGAACTGGAGACCGATCGTCGCCGTCTGCGTCGCGCCGTAGGCGAGCGTCAGCGTCGCGCTGTCCGGCGCGACCACGCTCGGATCGGACGACGTCACCTGGAAGGTGAAGTCGCGCGCCGCGGGATGCGACTGGTAGCTCTCATCGAGCACCTGCAGCGCGAAGGTCATCGACCCGCCGGCGCTCACCGTGTCCGGCGACCAGCCGGAGCTTCCGTTCACGATGGCCTGGGTGAAGGTCGGCAGCGCGCCGAGCTTCATCCACGTCTCCGCGTAGCCGGAGTCGGCGCGGACGCTCACCGAGTCGACGCCCACGGCGAGACCGCCGAAGGCGAAGGTCGCTTCCGTCTGGCCGAGGGGGATGATCACCGAGTCGGGAAGCTGCACGTTCTTCGCGCCCGCGAACTTCACGACGACGTCGCGAGTGGTCGGCGCGTTCACCGCGACGCGGAGGTCGGCGCCGCCGCTGAGCTGCCCCACGCCCACGCGGTCCCTCGGGCAGTAGTAGTAGTTGGTATAGCTGCAGCTGTTCAGCCCAGCGGAGAGCACCGGCCCGCTGATGGTCGTGGTGAAGCCGCTGTCGCTGACGTAGCCGGGCCGCTCGGCGCGAACGGTCGTCGTGCCGGCGCTGGCCGGGGTCACGGTCAGCGCGGTGGACGTCGCGCCGGCGGGGATCGTGATGGTCGTGTCGAGCGCGAGCACCTTGGCGTTCGACGACCAGACGTGCACGCTGTCGAGGCCAGCGGGGTTCGCGCTCGCCGTCCATGCGCCCGTCGAATCGGTCGGGAAGACATAGGCCGTGGTCGCGACGCCCGCGGTGCCGTCGAACAGATAGGCGTTCATGTGCGGCGTGGTGACCGTGACGCTGAGCGTCTCCGGCGCGAAGCCGCTGTCGGCCTCGACGACGACACGCGTCGCCCCCGTCTTCATGCCGACGATCGTCGGCGACGACGGGGCGCTGCGCGGATAGCTCCAGCCGGGAACGATCACGAACTGCGTGTCGCGGACCGCGGCGATCCCCGGATCGAGACTGCGCACGTTGAACACCACGGTGCGCGTGGCCGGCTCGGCGAGCTGGATGGCCGGGTCGCCCTGACGCATCTGCCCGGCGCCGATGACGATCGACTGTCCGGCGCTCGCGATGCGCGGCGCCGATACCGTCACCTGCACCGAGTCGGCGACGTGGCCGCCGGCGCGGACGTGGATCCACGCCGTGCCCGCGGCGCGCGGCACGAGGAAGACCGCCGTGCGCGCGTCACCCGTCGGCACCACGACGAGCGAGTCGCGCACGTCGACGATCTGCGGCGCCGACGACGACGCGCGCACGACGAGAGAGCTGAGCCGCGGATGCGCGATGAACAGGCTGTCGGCGACGAGCACGTCGACGCTGTCGCCCTCGAGATGTCCGGGGAGCGTGAGCGCCGACCCGTTCCAGAGCGCGATGAGGCGGGGCGTCGTCACCGTGACCGAGAGCGCGCCCTCGCGCCAGTCGGCGGCCCGCGCGCGCAGCATCGTCGTGCCCGTCACGTACCCGCTCACCGCCATGTAGCTCGCGTCGTACTCCGTGGGGATCTCCACCGCGTCCTCGGCGCGCGCGATCGACGGGTCGTCGGCGGCGAGCGTCGCGCGCACGCCGGCGAAGCTGTGGTTCGGCAGCGCGAGCACCGCGCCGCATGCGGCGTAGCAGCTGCCGTAGTACCGCCCCGTCGGCAGGTACTGCCCGGCACCGAGGACGACGTGGTCCGTCGCGCCCCAGCTCCGCGAGACCCCGGCCGCGAGCGAAGGGCCGCTCGACCGCATCGCCATGACGCGCTGCTGCGCGGTGCGCTGCTGGCCGAGGACCGCGGCGCTCGCCTTCGCGCGGCGCGGCGCGTTCCACGGAGTGGTCGGGAAGACGTGCTTCGTGGCTGCCGACGCGCTCGTCGACGGCGCCTTGCAGGCGCCGTCGCAGCCGCTGGTGGAGGTGTCCGCGTAGAGCGTGAACACCGCGCTGTCGATCGCGAAGACGCTGGCCGCGCCGGGGAAGCCGCTCGTCTGCGGCGTGAAGCGCACGACCCCCGGCTGCGCCGCGTGCAGGACGACATCGGTCGAGAGCTGTCCCGCGGGGACCGTCGCCGGCGCCGGAGAGATCGTCGCGATCCCCTGCGGGCCCTCGACGAGCATCCCGACAGGAGCGCCGCCCGGGGGCGCCGCGTTCCGCATGAGCACGCGCAGCGGAACGTCGTCGCTCGCGTTGACGCGGAGCGTGTCCGTGAGCGGGGAGTACCAGTAGTCGGCCAGGCTCGCGCCCGACCGCACCACGCCTAACGCGCTGCCGGAGGCGAACAGCCGGCTCGAGTCGTCCGCGGTGAGCATCGCCGCGCCGGCGTCGTGGCCGGTGAGCTGCGCGTACTGCAGCGTCTCCGTCGGACCGAAGGCGACGGTGTTCCCGCCGACCCAGCTCGCCTGGCTGCCCGAGACGCCGAGCGTGACGGTCAGCCCCTGGCCCCCGGCGGGGGCGGAGAGGATCACCGGCACCTTCACCGTATCCAGCCCGACGACGATCGTGTCGCGGCCGAAGCGGACGACCTTCGTGCCGGTATCGCTCACGCTCACCAGCGCCGTCCCCGTGAGTCCGGCGACGCTCGCCAGCACCTTCGCGGTCCCCGTGCTTCCATTTGCGAGCACCGCCCCCGCCCCGTCGACCTGGACGATCGCGCTGTCCGCGGCGCCCCCCAGGCTCCACGTCGCAACCTCGGCGCCCTGCGACATCGCCATCCCCCGCGAGTCGAGCAGCTGCGGCGCGAACATCGCGCGGCCGCCCGCGCCGAGCGACGCCGACGCGGGCGAGAGCGCGAGCGACGCCGGCTTCTGCGCGACGGAAACGCGCGTCGTCGCGATCGCCGATCCCATGCGCGCGACGATCGCTCCGTCACCGTTCGCGAGCGAGACGACGACGGCGCTGTCGCCGGCCGCGGCGACGATCGCGGCGACCGAGGGGTTCTGCGTGCTCCACTCGAAGACCGCGTTGGCGATCGGCTTCCCGTTCCGGTCGAGCGCGGAGGCGTGCAGCACGGTGGTGTCGCGCAGCGCGGCGAAGCTCGCCGGACCGCCGATGGTCACCGCGCTCGCCGCGCCGAGCACCGTCACCTGCGCCCGCGCCGTGAGCCCGCCGATGGTCACCGACACCGTGTCGAGCCCCGGCTCGGCGAGCGTCGCGAGTCCGGTCGCGTCGAGCGAGGTGACGAAGTTCCGCCGATTCGCCCACGTCAGGGCGCCGTAATCGATCGCGTTTCCCGCCGCGTCGATCGCGGTCGCCGTGAAGCGAATCGTATCGCCGACGCTGCCCGACGCGAGCGCCGGCGTGAGACGCACCGTCTGCACGAGCTGCTCGACGGTGACCTGCGCCGAGTCGGCGGTGCCGCCCGCTTCGGTGGCGACGATCCACGCGTTCCCGACGGCGAGGGCCTTCACGAGGCCGAGCGAGTCGACGGCGATGATTCCGGCACCGCCGACGACGCTCCAGCTGTAGCGGCCCGGCGCGAGCGAGGAGTCGCTCGCGTACGACTGCGCGACGAGCTGCGCCGACTCGCCGAGCGCGAGGAAGTGCAGCGTCTTCGGCGAGACGACGGTCCGCGCGATCGACGCCGCCTGCGCGGTGATGCGCACCCACGCGGTATCGGTCACCCCCTCGCTCGTCGCCATGACGGCGACGGTGCCGGGGGCGATCGCCCTCACGGTGCCGGTCGCCACGCTCGCGGCCAGGAGGTTGGCGTCGGCGCTCGACCACGCGACGGAGCGCCCGGCAAGCGTGTCGCCGCGCGCGTCGAGGAGCACGACGCCGAAGCGCGCGCTGTCGCCGACGAGGAGCGCGAGCGAATCGGGGACGATGTGCACGGTCGCCACCGGCGCCGGCCCGACGACGACGACGCTCGTGTCCGCGCGAGTGCCGCTGCGCGCGACGATCTTCGTCGCGCCGGCGCGCACGCCGCGGACCGTGACGAGCTGCACGCTCGCGCTCGTGCCCTCGGGAGGGAGGGCGTTAGGCGCGGCGAGCGGCGGCTGGACGACCGCGATGGTCGTGTCGAGCGAGCTCCACGTGACGGCCCGATCGATCGGCGCGCCGCTCGCGCTGAGCACCGTCGCGCTCCCGCCGACCGTCAGGCCGACGGTGGCGCGCAGCGTGTCCGGGGTGAGCACCACCGCGCCGACGCTCGCGGCGACGCGCATCACCAGCGAGTCGGCGGCGCCGTTGAAGGCGCGGGCGACGATCCAGACCACGGCGTCGACGTCGCGGCCGATGATCCGGCCCGACGACGGCCCGCTCGAGACGACCTTCGCGATCATGGAATCGCGCGAGGTCCAGCCGATGTAGAGCGGGGAGACGACGTTCTTCTGCGCGTCGAGCCCCGTCGCCGAGACGGCGAGGGTGTCGCCGCCGAGCACCATCGTGTCGGCGGCGGCGAGCGTGATGATCGAGACCGCGGTGTCCGGGGCGACGTACTTCAGGGTGTCGCGCACCGCCGCATTCGTCCCCGCCGTCGCGGTGACCTCGCGCATCGAGCGGAAGAGGGTATCGCCCGCGGTGTCGATCGCCGCCAGCGCGAGCGAGAAGCGCTTGGTCGGCCCCGCGAAGGTGACGTCGAACGCCAGGGTGGCGGTGTCGTTGACGAACCCCGCCTCGATCGCGTACGGCGGTCCGCCATCGATCGGGGTGAGAAGCCCGCGCACCTTCTGCAGCGAGACGAAGGACGGTCCGCCCGTCGCGGCCGCGCGCGCCAACTGCGGCGCGATCGCCAGCGATGCCCGATTCGGGAGCCCCGGGCCCATCGGCTCCCGGTCGCGGCAGGTGATGCCGACGAGCGCGACGGCGAGGACCCCGGCGATACGCGGAACGGAAGCTCGGCGGGCGAGGGGGCGACCGGTCATGGCGATCCGAATCAGGGCAATGAAGAGCACCGGCCAGTCGACGACCCGCCGGCCGGCCGCTCAATAGAGGCGGCGGGAATCAGGAAAGGACTGTTCGGGACGCGGCGGCGTAACACCGGCCGGGCCGTTGAGCCCCGATTGAGGGCCCCGAGCGGCCGCGACCGTTACCCGGGACCGGATTAGCCCGTCCTCATGACGACCACAGGCGTTTACCCCCTCACATCTCGCCTCGGGCGACGAGGCCCCAACCGCCATGTCCAACACTCTCCGCGCCACCGCTGCTTCCGCGATCGCGCTCGTCGCGCTCGCGGGAGCGGCGCGCCCCGCCGCCGCGCAGGGCACCGACAAGCTGTCGATTCACGGCTACCTGACCCAGGGCTACGCCGTCTCCGACAGCGCCCTCATCGAGGGAATCCCGAAGCAGGGAACGACCGACTATCGCCGCGCCGCGCTGCTCATGCGCTACGCGACGAGCGACAACGACAACTTCGTCCTCCAGATCGCGCACCGCCGACTGGGGAACAGCCCGTCGATGCAGTTCGAGCCGGACGTGAAGGTCGACTGGGCGTACTTCGAGCACACCTTCGCGAAGGCGAGCACGCGCCTCCGCGTCGGCAAGGCGCCGATTCCGTTCGGCGTCTACAACGAGACGCGCTACGTCGGCACGCAGCTCCCCTTCTACCGGGCGCCGTACGCCGTGTACCACGAGGGGATCTACACCTCGGAGACGATCGACGGCCTCACCCTGACGCAGCCGATCTTCTCGGGCAGCCCGTGGGCGATGGAAGCCAGCGGCTACGCGGGCAGCTTCAGCTATCTCGACTTCATCACCACGCGCGTGAGCCCGACCGCGTACGGGTACATCGGCCAGCGCGAGCGCGCGTCGAGCACCCTCGGCGGCCAGCTCTGGCTGTCGACGCCGATCGACGGACTGCGGATCGGCGGCGGCGGGTCGCGCTACACCGTGCAGAACGCCTTCTTCCAGCCCGGCAACTACAGCTTCGACGGCTGGACCGGGAGCGTCGACGGGAAGTTCGATCGCTTCCTCGTCCGCTCGGAGTATCGCCGCATGATGGCGCACAAGCTGATGGATTACCGCGCCTGGTACACCCAGGGCGGCGTCGCGCTGACGCAGCGGCTCTCGGTGAACGGGCAGTCGGAGCGCGCGAACTACATCGTCTCGGCGATCCCCGCGGTGACCGCGGGCTACAAGGTCGCGCTGGTGCGCGACGACGCGGCGGGGGTGAACTACGCCTTCACGCCGTCGCTCATGCTCAAGCTCGAAGGGCACCAGACGAAGGACCACAACATCGAAACCGTGCTCGCCGCGACGGCCGCTCCGGTCCAGGGAAAATACTTCATCTCCAGCCTGTCGCTGGTCTTCTAAATGTCGAACAGATGGTTCGGGTGCGTGCGTCTCGCGATCGTCACGGCAGTCGCCGTGGCGGTCGCGGGCGTCGCGCCGAGCAATGCCGCGGCGCAGAGCGGCTTCGTCGTGGTCGTGAACGCGAGCAACCCGGCGACCTCGATCTCGAAGGGCGATCTTTCCAAGCTCTTCACCAAGAAAGCCCGCAGCTGGCCCAGCGGATCGGCGGCGATGCCCGTCGACCTGGCACCAGGCAACCCCATCCGCGACGCGTTCACCGAGAAGGTGCATGGCAAGTCGACGCGCGCGCTCAGCTCGTACTGGCAGCAGCAGATCTTCTCCGGCCGTGAAGTTCCGCCGCCGGAGCGCAAGAGCGACGACGAGGTGCTCGACTACATCCGCTCGAACGCCGGCGCGGTGGGATACGTCGCGACGGCGACGCGGCTCGGCGCCGGCGTGAAGACACTGGCCGTCACCGACTGAGCGTCGAGGCGGGTCGAAGCACGGACGCGGGAGACGGGGAGCGATCCATCGTCTCCCGTGTCGCGCTTGCGCCCGGAACGCTCCCGCTGCGCTCATGACGCGCACGTCGCGCGCCGATACTCCGTATGCGTGACCCCGTAGACGTCGCACGCGACGGCGAACGGTCGCCCGCTCCACCCTCTCCATGATCACGATTCCAACCGACCTTCGTTCCGCGGCACGCGCATCCGCGCCCGCGTTGATCCTTCTCCTCGCGACGCTCGCCGGCTCGCCGGCGGCGAGCGCGCAGGCTCCGGCGCCAGCCGCCCGTGCCGAGCGGCTCCGGCTGATCGTGACGGGCGACCTGCACGGGTCGCTGACGCCGTACGTCGATGCGCGCGGCTACCGCTCGGGGGGCCTCTCCGGGCTCGCCGCGGCGATAGAGCAGGCGCGTCGCGAGTGCGTCGCGCCGGGGTGCGTGTCGATGCTCGTCGATGCCGGCGACATCTTCGCCGGCGCGCCGGAGTCCGACCTCATGTACGGTCGCGAGACGGCCGACGCGTATCGGGCGCTGCGCTTCGACGCGCTCGCGCCGGGGAACCGCGAGTTCGACTGGGGGCTCGACACCCTCGCCGCGCGCGTGCGCGGCGCGCGGCTGCCGATGCTCGGCGCGAACGTGAGCCGCACCGACGGGCGCGCCCTGCCCTGGCTGCGCGCGGACACGATCGTCCGTCGCGGCGGGACGCTGATCGGCGTCATCGGGATCGCGAGCCAGCTCACGCCGCAGACCACGAACCCCGACTTCGTCACCGGCCTTCGCTTCGATGATCCGTCGGCGACGGTGGACGCCCGCGCGCGGAAGCTGCGCGAGCGCGGCGCGCGGGTGATCGTCGTCCTCTCGCACGCCGGCGTCCGCTGCGAGGGGAATCTGTACGCGGTCGCGACGGGCGCCCCGTCGGATCGCTGCGAGGGTGAGGCCCTCGGCGCGATCGCGCGTTTGACGCGCCCCGTGGACGTGTGGGTCGGTGGGCACACCCATCAGCGCGCGGCGATCCGCGTCGACAGCACCTTCTTCACCTCCGCCGCGGCGAACGGACGCTCGGTCTCGATCGTCGACGTGCCGCTCGACGCCGACGGTCGTGCTCTGAGCGCGGAGATCGTGGCCACGGGCCGCAACGTCACCGACGACATGGATGCGCCGCACGTTCCGGCCGTCGATTCCATCGTCGCGAGAGCGACGGTGCGCGCGCAGGCCTTCCTCGCGCAGAAGGTGGCGACGATGGCGGGGCCCCTCGAGCGCAGCGGCTCGCAGTATCCGCTCGGCAACCTGATCGCCGACGCCCAGCGCTGGGTGGGGAACGCCGATCTCGCCGTCACCAACAACTCGGGGATCCACGCGGGGCTCGGCGGCGGCGTCGCGACGTACAAGGCGCTCTACGACGTGCAGCCGTTCGGGAACACCCTGTACAAGCTGACGGTTCGCGGCGACGCGCTGCGCTCCTACCTCGAGGCCATCGTCGGGTCGGACGCGATCATCCGGCACCTGAGCGGCGCGATGATCGTCTACGACCCGTCGCGTCCCGCGGGAAGCCGGATCAGCGACGTGCGGCTGGCGAGCGGACGCGCGCTGGTGGACAGCGCGCAGTACACGATCGTCATGAACGACTACGTGCGGACGATGGCCGTCGAGCGCACGCTCGGCGAGTCGGTGGTCGACATGGCGGCGCTGCCGATCAGGGATCGCGAGGCGTTCATCGCGTATCTGAGGCAGTCGGCGCAGCCGGTACACGCGCCGGCCGAAGTCCGCATCCGCGCGGCCGCTCCCAGGGGAACGACGGTCGGTGGCAGCCACTGAGAGGCGAGCCCGTAGTCAGCGCGGCGCCGGCGGGGAGCTTCCTTCCCCGCCGGCGCCGTTCTCGTACACGACCCGACCGCCGACGATGGTCATCACGACGCGCGCGTCGCGGATCGATTCCGGCGGGATCCGCGTGAGGTCACGATCGATGAGGGTGAGATCGGCGAGCTTGCCGCGCTCGATGGAACCCTTGTCCTTCTCCTCGAAGGACGCGAAGGCGCCATTGATCGTGTAGGCCCGCAGCGCGTCCTCCACCCCGATCTTCTGCTCGGGCACCCAGCCGTCGGGATTGCGGTCGTCGAGGGTGCGCCGGGTGACGGCGGCGTAGATGCCGACGAGCGGAGTGGGCGGGGCGACGAACCAGTCGCTGCCGAAGGCGAGCCGCGCGCCGCTGTCGCGGAGCGAGCGGAATGCGTAGGTCGTGCGGATCCGCTCGGGGCCGATCACCTTCTCGGCCCAGCGCCCGTCGTCGATCGCGTGATACGGCTGCATGCTGGCGATGACGCCGAGCGCGGCGAAGCGCGGGATGTCCGCGGGGGCGATATGCTGTGCGTGCTCGATTCGGAAGCGACGGTCCCGCGGGCCATTCTCGCTCGCTACGCGAGCGAAAATGCCGAGTTGTGTACGGATCGCCCGGTCGCCGATCGCGTGCACGATCACCTGGAGCCCGGCCCGATCGGCGCCGGAGGTCCAGGCGTAGAGGTCCTGCGGGGTGTTGACGAGGAATCCCGTGTCGTTCGGCGCGTCGGTGAAGGGCTCGAGGAAGGCGGCGGTATGGCTGCCTAACGATCCGTCGACGAAGCCCTTCAGCCCGCCGATGCGGACCCAAGCGTCGCCGTGCCCGCGCGCGGCGACGGTGTCGCGGAGCCGCGCCCAGCTCGCGAGGGGGACGACGGCGTAGACCCGGGTGATGAGCGACCCGGCCGCGTGCGCGCGCTCGAACGTCGCGAGGTCGCCCCAGGTGCCCATGTTGTGGACCGACGTCACGCCCTGCGCGGCGACGTAGCGCATCGCCGCCTGGAGCGCGCGGTCGTTCTGCGCGTCGCCAGGAGGCGGGACGACGGCGTCTACGAGCGACGCCGCGTTGTCCTTGAGGATCCCCGTCGGCTCGCCGGCCGCGTCGCGCACGATCGTCCCGCCGGCGACGTCGCTCGTCGCGCGGGTGACGCCCGCCGCGCGGAGGGCCGCCGAGTTCGCGAGGCTCATGTGGCCGTCCAGCCGGTTGATCCAGACGGGATTGTCGCGGGTGACCGAGTCGATCCACGCGCGGGTGGGAAGCTCCCCGCCCCACTGCTCGTGGTCCCAGTCCCCGCCGGTGATCCACGTGCCCGCGGGCTGCGTCGCCGCGAACGCCTTCACCCGCGCGACGAATTCGGCGGGAGATCTCGCGTCGCGCAGCTGCACGGAGGCGAGGCGAAAGCCGCCATCGATGAAGTGGACGTGCGCGTCGTGGAATCCGGGGACGAGCATCCCGCCCTTCGCGTCCACGACGCGCGTGCTCGCGACCGCCATCTTCCGCACTTCCGCGCTCGATCCGACGGCGGCGATCCGGTCGCCGCGCACCGCGACGGCGTCGGCCCAGGGCCGGCGCGGGTCGCCCGTCCAGACGCGCGCGTTGACGATGGCGAGCGTGACGGCGGGAGTCGGCGAGGCGGCGGGAGGTTGCATCGAGCAGCTCGAGACGAGAAGCACGGCCGCGGGAAGGGACCGGAGGCGGCGCGCGAGTCGAGGAGTGGGCATGGGTGCGGGATGGGTGCCCAATGCTAGTCCGGCGCGGTGAGCGCGGCAAACGGCAGCGGGAAGATCGGCCGCGCGCGCTTGACGCGCGGGCTCCGGCGTGTTTGCGTTCGGGTGAACGGTGGGGAGTAGCCTGTCGGCACCGCATCCCGAAGGGACGCGCGAAGCCGGAGCGGACGATCGTCATCACGGAGCGCCTCGCGCTCCCGGGCGTCCGATGGGTCGGTGACCCTGGCGAGACCATCACGCGAGCATCCTTCGCGTGATGGTCTTTTTTTGTTCTTGCTGGCGCGCTCAGCGTCCGATTGGAGACCGATGGCGACGAATATCTGGTTCTGGGTCGGGTTCAACGCGTTCGTGCTCGCGATGCTCGCGCTGGACCTCGGGATCTTCCACCGCAAGGCGCACGTGGTCCGCCCGAAGGAGGCGGGGATCTGGGTCGCGGTGTGGGTCGCGCTGGCGATGCTCTTCGCCGCCGGGATCGCCGTGTTCCACTCGACCCACGCAGCACTGACCTTCGTCACGGGCTACGTGATCGAGGAGTCGCTGAGCGTCGACAACATCTTCGTCATCGTCCTGATCTTCTCGTACTTCCGCGTTCCGGAGAAGTACCAGCACCGCGTGCTGTTCTGGGGGATCATCGGCGCGCTGATCATGCGCGGCACGTTCATCGGGCTCGGCACGCTGCTCCTCGCCCGCTTCCACTGGATCCTCTACGTCTTCGGCGCGATGCTCGTGATCACCGGCATCCGGATGGCGTTCAAGGGCGACGACGACTTCAAGGGGGACGAGAACCCGATCGTCCGCGGGGTGCGGCGCATCCTTCCCTTCACCAACGAGTACGACGGGCAGCGCTTCTTCAGCATCGCCAACGGGCGGCGGGTGGCGACGCCGCTGCTGCTGGTGCTCGTGCTGGTGGAGTTCACGGATCTGATCTTCGCGATCGACTCGATCCCGGCGATCTTCGCGGTGACGCGCGACCCGTTCCTGGTCTACACGTCGAACATCTTCGCGATCCTCGGCCTGCGCTCGATGTACTTCCTGCTCGCCGACGTCGTTCAGCGCTTCCATCTGCTGAAATACGGGCTGGCGGTGATCCTCACCTTCATCGGGGTGAAGATGCTCGGCGAGCCCTGGTTCACCGTGCCGATCGCCACCTCGCTGGTCATGATCCTCGCGACGCTCGCCCTGTCGATCGGGGCGTCGCTGGTGTGGCCGGCGAAGGGGAGTACGGGAGTACGGGGGTAGGGGAGTACGGGAGTACGGGGGTACGGCACTGCCATGTCGCAATTGCGTACTCCCGTACTCCCCCGCAGTTGCGTACTCCCGTACTCCCGTACTCCCCCGCTGTTGCCTACTCCCGAACTACCGCCGCTCCATCGCGTCGCGGACGTCGAGGAGGATCTCGAAGTAGAGCTGCTCGCGGCGATAGGCGAAGTCGAGCGCGGCCATCTGGCTTGCGTCGCCGGTCGCCTTCGCGCGCTCGAAGGCCTCGCGGTACATCTCGTCGAGGTTGTTGAGGATCTTCTCGCGGGAGCGGGACATGATGGGGATGCTCGAGATGGCCTTGGCCGTCAGTCGTGGCGGCGCGAACTCCTCGTTCAGCCCGAACGGATCGTCGTCGATGTGATCGGCGACGAGCTTCTTCGCGAAGTCGAAGAGGTGGCGGCGGGGACGAGGCTCCATGTATCGAGAACCAACCTAGCTGGTGCCTCCACCCCGGGCCAGTGACCCGCGCGAGCGCCGGCGCGCGCGGCGGGCGTCCCCGTTAATGCTGCCGTAAGTCGCGCGCCGCGGGCGAGCCGCCGCCGCGCGTCGCTCAGCCGTTCACCGTGCGCATTCCCGCCTCGGGGTAGCGCGTGCCCGCCGCCACGCCTAACGGCGCGATCGCGTCGATGCGGCGCATGTCGTCCGCGGTCAACGTCACCGACCGCGCGCCCGCGTTCTCCTCGAGGTAGCGGACGCGCTTCGTCCCCGGGATCGGGACGATGTCGTCACCCCGGTGCAGCAGCCAGGCGAGCGCGAGCTGCGACGGCGTGCAGCCCTTCCGCGCGGCGAGCTCCTCGACGTGCGCCACCAGGTCGAGGTTCCGCTGGAAGTTCTCCCCCTGGAAGCGCGGCGAGTTGCGTCGATAGTCGTCGGCGGGCAGATCGTCGATCGTCCGGAAGCGGCCGGTGAGGAAGCCACGGCCGAGGGGGCTGTACGGGACGAAGCCAATCCCGAGCTCGCGCGTCGTCGGAATGATCTCGTCCTCCGGCTCGCGGCTCCACAGCGAATACTCCGTCTGCAGCGCCGAGATCGGATGCACCGCATGCGCGCGGCGGATCGTCACCGGGCTGGCCTCCGAGAGGCCGAGGTACCGCACCTTCCCTTCCCGCACCAGCTCGGCCATCGCGCCGACGGTCTCCTCGATCGGTGTCTGCCGGTCGACCCGGTGCTGATAGTACAGGTCGATCACCTCGACCCCGAGGCGCTTCAGCGACGCTTCGCAGGCGCTGCGCACGTAGGCCGGCGTCCCGTTGATCCCGAGGTAGGCACCGTCCGCGCTGCGCATGTTGCCGAACTTCGTCGCGATCGCCACCTGGCCGCGCTTCCCGCGAATCGCCCGGCCGACGAGCTCCTCGTTCGTGAACGGACCGTACATGTCCGCGGTATCGAGGAAGGTGATGCCGAGCTCGATCGCCCGATGGATCGTCGCGATCGATTCGCGCTCGTCCCGCCCCGCGCCGTCGGTTCCCGCGTAGAAATCCGACATCCCCATGCACCCGAGCCCGAGCTCCGAAACCTCGAGTCCCTGCGTGCCAAGCCGTCGCGTCGCCATTCCATGTCCTCGATGATGTACGTTCGGTGAGGAGCGCAATCGCTGCACGGGATGTTCCAGCGTGCGGGCTCGCGCGCCCGCCGCGGTCGCGCCTATCTTCGGCGCATGTCTCTCTCCACCTATCAGCTCGACGCGGCGCGCACGGTGAACCCCGCGCTCTCCGCCGACGATCGCCTGCTCGACGCCGCCGCCGGGCTGGCCGAGGAGGCGGGCGAGGTGCTCGCCCGCGTCCGCAAACATCGCTTCCAGCAGCGCGCGCTCGATCGCGAGTCGATCGTCACGGAGCTCGGCGACGCGCTCTGGTGCCTCGCGATGGTCGCCAGCTCGCTCGGCGTCACCCTCGACGAGGTCGCGGAGCGCAACCTCGCGAAGCTGAGACAGCGGTATCCCGACGGGTTCTCCGCCGAACGCTCGCGGGAGCGTCGTGATGCTGGTGAGGATCCGCCGGCCTGAGTGGATGCGTCCGCGCGTTCAGGGCGCGCCGGAGGCCGAGCCGCGCAGTCTCGCCACGGCCAACGCCCCGACCCGCCGGCCGAGCGCGAGTCCCTGCTCGTTGTCGAACCGGTAGTGGATGCCGCCGTAGAGCCGCGACATGGCCGCCTGCTCCGCCATCGCCTCCAGATCGCCCCGCGCTGACGGGAAGATTTCGCCGAGGACCGTTGCCGCCGCGCCCGAGAACGCGGCGTGGCCGGACACGTATGACGGGAAGTTCGGCAGCCCGACCGGTGTCGTGATGAGAGGATCGGCCTGCGATGGCCGGATCAGCCAGTAGGTATACTTGGCGTCCCAGCAGCCGATCCCGGCGTCCATGAGCGCCATGTTCAGCAGCGCGAACATCTGCGTCGATCGCCGCTCGTCGAGGCTGTAACGCTCCGCGAGCTGCGAGGCGATCGCGTTCCAGTGCCCGGGCGGCGTGACGGTTCCGGCCCCGTCCGACCAGAAGATCGCGATGCGCAGCTGCTCGGCGGTGCGCGTGTCGGAGATCGCGCGGACCTCGGCGAGCGCGGCACGATAGACGTCCGACCCGAACGCCGGGGGAGGAGAGGGCCGAAACTGGCTGCCCGTCGTCATCAGCCACGGCCTGACCCTTCCCCACTCCGGCCGCAGCGGGTAGCCGATCGCGGGGTCGAAGATCCACTTGCCGGCCCCCGTGGGAATGAGCGGGGCCCAGATCGCGTCCGCGCCATCGGTCGCGGCGGTGCGGATCACCGCGCGCGCCGCGTCCGCGCCAAGCTGCCGGACTGCGGCGAGCTCGGATCCATCCGCGCGCGGGCTCGCGAGCGCGGCGAGATCCCCGCGCTCCGTCTCGCGAAACGCCGCCGCGCGGGCCGGGAAGAGGTACGACAGCATCTCCGCCGACGCGGCGACGACCGCGGCGTGCACCAGCTCCGGCCGACGGCCGCCGCCGCGCGCGCGTGTGCCGGCGTCGACGGCGTCCACCGCGCGGCGCTGCGCGACGCTCAGCAGCGCGTAGAATCGCGATGCCATCGGCGGGTCGACTCGATCCTCGGTGACCGCGGCGCGCGCGAGATCGTTCCAGCGTACGCTCGCCAGCCGGGACGCCACGGGCGCGCCGTGCTCGGCGGCGAGGGCCGCGTCGGCTGTTGCGCGCGGAGGGGACGGCGCCAGGATCGCGTCGTCGGCGCATGCGCTCATCACCGCACCCGCGAAGAGCACGGCGACGACACGCGGGGATGCCAGGAATCTCATCTGCTCCACCGGATGCTGGCGGCGTGCGCCGCGATCCCTCGCGACGCACGCCGCACCTCGAACCGTCAGGCGATCAACCGCAGTGCGGCACGCCCAGGCCGCCGTTGTTGTAGCGATCGAGCAGACTGGCCCACGCGATGACCTGGTCGCGACTCACCAGCGCGCGGGCGTCGGGGCTCAGCGCGAAGTAGTCGTGCGCGCTCTTGAGGGCCCGGTTGACCTCGGGCGGCACGTAGCTATGCCCGACGAGCTGATTCAGGCGGGCGGCGACGTACTGGTGTGCCAGGATGAGATACGCGTCTCCCCTCGGCTGCGTGCTGAGAATGTTCTTCCACGTGATGCCGCTGTCGAAGAAGTTCAGCGCGGGCTCGGGCTCCCAGGTGTACCGGACGCCACTCGGCCACGCGTGATTCTTCCAGTAGCCTACCGTCAGCGTGCAGCCGGGGTTCGCCGGCTTCGGCGGGCAGGACATCGTGCGGACGAGGAGCGTCGTCGAATCCCGGCGGACTTGTGGGGCTTCCCCCGATTCCCGGGGTCCGCTCTCGGTGAGCGCGACGGAGTTCTTCAGGGGGAATTCCTCGTCGCAAGCCGCGTAGTTGTTGAGATCGACCATGAAGTCGAATGTCGCGGACTGCGTGATCGAGGCGGGAAGGTTGGGGCCATGGGCGAACGCCCACGAGCAGTAGACCGACGGCCACATGTTGGTGCAGGCGGGAACGATCTGCTCGTCGAGCGCCGCCGATGCGTCCCGCGTGACCGCGACACTGGTCTCCGGAATCGTGAAGCCAGCCGAGAGGCCGCTCCCCCCCGCACCGGGGCCGAAAGGCTGCCCGAGATAGCCCGAGTGGTTCGTGATGGTGACGCGTGCGGTGCTCCGGTACTGCGTGCCCCCGGCCGCCGCGAACGCGATCTCGTAGGGGTAGCAGTGCTTCTCGCCGGCGGCGAGCACCGGATTCCCCGATACGTCGACTGCTCTCGCCACGAAGTCCTGATACGGACCCGAGCCGGTGCTCGCCCGCACGACGTCGGCGATCGTCAGCCCTTCGGTGGCGACGGCGCCGCCATTGGTCACGCACACCTCGCCTCGTACGCCGGTCGCCGAGTATCGCGTGCCTTCGTTTCGGGTCGCCTCGACCCGGTACTCGAGCCATTTCGGGTCCGTCGGGGTCACGGTCGTCACGCCGGTGGGCTCTTCCGGCGTCATGTACGGCCCCGTGAAGATCGTGTGCAGCGTCTTCTTCACGGTCCAGTCGTACTCGAGTCGATCCTCGCGGAATCCCGTGGCCGTGGTGGTCGCGGAGAGCACCGTTCCCGATGCGGACGCGCGCTTCGAGAGGGAGACGTCGGGCGTGAGGCCGGGACCGACGGGCGTGTCGGCGCACGCCGCGGCAAGAGAAAGCGCGGCGAGCCCGGTGACGAACCGGATCTTGTACTGCATACATCCTCCGACAGAACGGGTAGCACGTACGGACGCCCCGCATCACGCGGGGTGGAACGGAAGGGTCTTCCTCAGTCGTACGAGCACGACCGCAGCTCCACGGAGCGACGGAGGGCGTCAGGGCACTACGGATGGCGCTGGCGGCGTTCGGCGCCTGATCTGGTCAGCGGTCACGCGGACCAGGACATACCGGGTGACCGCGTAAACATATGTAGCATCAGACGTGCCACGCAGATCACCCGGAGGCTGTGACGTCGGACGCGTGGCGGGCCATGTGCCGATGGCGCTTCGCGCGTGCTCCGGGGCGGATTCATCGTCGGGAATCCCTCTCCGCCGCGTGACTGGATCGCGCTCGAAGCGTCCACGAAGTGAACGCCATTGCACGATGTTCTGGCGCTCGATTCACGCCGATGGAGGCGCAGATGGTGCTCGTCGCGGTCGCGTTCGTGATCGGAGGAATGCTCGGCGCGGTGCTGACCGCGGGGCTCATCGCGCGCGCGCAGCGCTCGCTGGCGTTCGCGTCGGCCGACCTCGAGCAGCCCTCGCGGCCGGCGGAGCAGTGGCTCGCCGAGCGCGACGCGGGCCAGCCCTATCCGACGGACGCGCGCATCGAGCGCTTCGAGCAGGAGCTCGCGAAGCGTCTCGGCCGGGAAGCGGCCGCCACCGCCCGCGACCGCCGCGCCGCCGCGTACCGCGCGCTGAGACCGCGGTTCGGGATCACGATCCGGGTCCGCGAGTAGGGGTCAGGCGCCAGGCGTGAGGAACGGCGTCAAGGGCAGGTCCTTACGCCTGGCCCCTGACCCCTGCCGTTCAGTCGTCCGTCTGCCCGAACACCGCCATGTTCGAGCTGTGACCCGGGGCGACCTTCTTCTCCGGGTAGATCCAGTGAACGGCCTGGTTCACCGCGGTCGCGGCCTCGGAGAAGCCCGCGGCGATGAGCTTGAGCTTTCCCGGATAGGTCGTGACGTCGCCGGCCGCGTAGATCCCCGGGCGTCCGGTCTCCATCTGGCTGTTGACCATGATCTCGTCCTTCTGCAGCGTCAGCCCCCAGCTGCCTAACGTTCCGAGATCGCTGACGAAGCCGAGCATCGGGAGCACGACGTCGCAGTCGACGGTACGCGTCGTCTTCTGCTTGACGTCGCGCAGCACCAGGCCGCACATCCGCTCCCCCTCGCAGACGACGTCGGCGAGCTCGTGGAAGGTGAGGATCTCGGCGCGGCCGCCGGCCGCCGCCCGCTCGACCTCCTTCACCGTCGCCGCGTGCGCGCGGAAGCGGTCGCTGCGGTGCACGAGCGTCACGCGCCGCGCGCGGCCGGCGAGCTGCGACGCCCAGTCGAACGCCGAGTCCCCGCCGCCGATGATGACGACGGACTTGTCACGGTACTCCTCGGGGCTGGTGACGACGTCGTGGATCCCGCGCCCGTACCAGGGCTCGGCGGCCTTCTGCGGCAGCCGGCGCGGGGAGAACGCGCCGATCCCCGCCGCGACGACGATCGAGCGCGTCGGGTGCCGGTCGGTGTCGGTGACGAGCACGAAGTGTCCGTCCTCCTCCTCGAGCGCGATCACGCGCTGCCCGAGCTGGACGTCGGGATCGAACTGCCGCATCTGCTCGGCGAGCGACCCGACGAGATCCTTCGCCAGCACCTTCGGGAAGCCGGCGACGTCGAAGATGTACTTCTCGGGATAGAGGGCGGCGAGCTGCCCGCCGAGCTGCGGCAGGGCGTCGATGATGCGCGCCGTGGCGCCGCGCATGCCGGCGTAGAAGGCCGCGAACATCCCCGTCGGGCCGCCGCCGATGACCGTGATGTCCTTGATGTCGGTGGGCATTGATCGAATCTCGCGGGGCGGGGGGTGCGCTACAAGCGGGGGCCAGGGGCCGGGTGACAGGGGCCAGGGGCCAGGCGGAAGGAACCGCGTTGACTGCAGTTGACGCCGTTCCTCACGCCTGATCCCTGGCCCCTGACCCCGACCGGCGCGGGACGCCAAGGCCCCGAGGATCGTCAACAGGACATGGACCTCGCCGACTCCCCGATCCTCGAGTATCCCGGCCAGTTCCGCCTCGTGCGCAAGATCGCCGAGGGGGGGATGGCCACCGTCTACGAGGCGGAGCAGCTCGGCCCGGTGGGATTCACGAAGCGCACCGCGCTCAAGGTGATCCACACCCAGTACGCGCGGCGCGACGAGTTCCTGCAGCTCTTCGTCGACGAGGCCAAGCTCTCGGCGAACCTCGTGCACGGCAACGTCGTGCAGATCTACCAGCTCGGCGAAGTGCACGGCCGGTACTTCATCGCGATGGAGTACATCCAGGGCCCGACGCTGCGCTCGATCATCGACCGGCACCGCGAGCTCGGCGCGCCGATGCCCCCGACGCTCGCCGCGTACGTCGCGAGCCGCGTCTGCCGCGCGCTCGACTTCGCGCACAACTTCGTCGACCAGCGCGGCCGCCGGCTCGACATCGTCCACCGCGACGTGTCGCCTGGAAACGTCATGGCGACGTGGGACGGGCACATCAAGCTCGCCGACTTCGGGATCGCGAAGGCACGCACGTCGTTCGATCCCGCCGAGCGGCGGCCGATGCTCATGGGGAAGAAGCACTACATGAGCCCCGAGCAGATCCTCGGCCTCGCCGTCGACGCGCGGAGCGACGTCTTCTCCGTGGGCGTGGTGCTCTTCGAGATGCTCGCGCTGACGCCGCTCTTCACCGAGGACATCACCGAGCTCGCGATCGACGAGGTCGCGGTGCATCCGATCCCGAGCCTCACCGCGCTTCTTCCGGGGCTCGACCCCGAGCTCGAGCAGATCCTCGTGCTGGCGCTGGAGAAGGACCCCGCGCGGCGGCCGACCGCGGCGGCGATGGGGCACGCGCTCGACGAGTGGTGCGCGGCGCAGAACGAGCTGGGCAACCCGGATCGCCTGCAGGGACATCTGCAATCGCTCTTCCCGGCGACCTATCAACCCCCGTCGGCGCGTCCCGGCGAGCACACGTCGTTCTCGGCGCTGCGCAATCGCGGGCCGATCGTGCGCGCGGGATCCTGGTGGAGGCGCGTCGTCGACCGGCTGGCCGGCGACTAGGCTCGGCGGCCTGTTGCCGCGCCGTGCGCCAGGAGCGTCGAAGGGTCCGGATCCTCTACTTCGCGGGGAGATCGGGAGGACGGGAGGAGCCGCTGCGGGCGCGGTGAGCGAGCCGTCGTTCGATGCGTCGCTCTCCCTGGCTCCCCACCTCCCCGCGATGTCGCGACACTCCCACGCCGCACCAGTCCCGCGCACAGCGATCGTGACCGGCGTGCAGGGTAGTCCCCGCGCCGGCGTCCGCTGTACATTCAGCGCGTGACTCTCAAGATCTACACGAAGACCGGCGACAAGGGCGACACCGCGCTCTTCGGCGGCGGGCGCGTCGGGAAGGATGACGCGCGCGTCGAAGCCTACGGCGAGGTCGACGAGCTGAACGCGGTGCTCGGGCTCGCGCGGTCGATCGAGCTGATGCCGCGCATCGACGAGGTGCTGCTCCCGGTGCAGCGCGACCTGTTCGCGATCGGCGCGCTGCTCGCGACGCCCGATCACGCGAAGATGGAGCAGCAGCTGGAGAAGGCGCGGATCGACGAAGGGCGGATCGCGCAGCTCGAGCGGGCGATCGACGAGGGAGAGGCGGAGCTCGAGCCGCTCAAGGCGTTCATCCTCCCGGGGGGCACGCCGAAGTCGGCGGCGCTGCACGTCGCGCGCACGGTCTGCCGGCGCGCCGAGCGCCGCGTGGTGCACGTGTCGCACACGGTGGCCATCCCGCCGCTCGTCATCGTCTACCTGAACCGGCTCTCCGACCTGCTGTTCGTCCTCGCGCGCGTCGCGAACCGTCGCGCGGGCGCCGGCGAGGTCACCTGGTGACGGCCTCCGGCGCGAGCATCGCGCCCGCCCCCGAGCGGATCGTCCCGCTCCCCGGCTACGAGGTCACCATCGGGCGCGGCACGCTGCTCCGCGCCGGCGCGATCGCCGCCGCGACGGCGCGCGCGCACCACTACGCGCTGGTCACCGACGCGAACGTGGCGCCGCACTACGCGCAGCGCGTGCGCGCGTCGCTCGCCCTCGCCGCGCCCGACGCGAGAATCTCGCTCCTCCTCGTGCCCGCGGGGGAGGAGCACAAGACGCGCGAGCTGTGGGGCCACCTCACCGACGAACTCCTCGCGAACGGCGCCGGCCGCGACACGACGGTCGTCGCCCTCGGCGGCGGCGTCGTCGGCGATCTGGCGGGGTTCGTCGCGGCGACGTACATGCGCGGCGTTCCCGTCGTCCAGCTCCCGACCACCCTGCTCGCGATGGTCGACGCGTCGGTCGGCGGGAAGACCGGCGTCGACACACCCGCCGGGAAGAACCTCGTCGGCGCGTTCCATCCGCCGGCCGCGGTGGTGGTGGACGTCGACACGTTAGGCAGCCTTCCCCTCCGCGAGCTGCGCGCGGGCTTCGCCGAGGTCGTGAAGCACGGCGTCGTCGCCGACGCACGCTACTTCGCCGAGGTCGAAGCGGTGGCGCCGCGTCTCGTCGCCGGCGACGGCACGGGCGACGCAGCGTTCGTCGACATCGTCGCCCGCAGCGTCGAGATCAAGGCGAGCGTCGTCGCCGCCGACGAGCGCGAGCACGGGCAGCGCCGGATCCTCAACTTCGGGCACACGCTCGGCCACGCGATCGAGCTGGTGAGCGGATACCGGCTCCTGCACGGCGAAGCGGTCGCGATCGGGATGACCCTCGAGGCCACGATCGCCGAACGGATGGGCATCGCCGAGCGCGGCACGTCGGCGCGGATCGCCGCGGCGCTCGAGGCGGTGGGGCTCGCGACCACCTTTCCGCACCGGATGGAGCCGCGCGACGTGCTCGAGGCGACCCGCGCGGACAAGAAGGCGCGCGGGGGCGCGGTGCAGTATGCGCTCCCGGAGCGCATCGGGGCGATGAGCCCGCAGGACGGGCGGTGGAGCGTCGCCGTCCGCGACGAGGACGTTCTCGCGGCGCTCGACTAGGGCCCGCCGTGACCGCGCGGCGGTCCCGGCGGTCTCTATCTCGTATGCCGGCCTCGACCCCTTGCCACGCGGCGCGCCCATGAAGCGCGCGCTCATGATCGCCGGAGGCGCGCTCGTCGTCGCGCTGGCGGCGGCGACGGGGATGACCCGTGGCGCGGCGCGGAGCGAGCCGGCGCGGCATCCGCCGGTGGTCGTGTTCGCGGACCACATGCTCGAGCCGGTGGTCGTCCGCCCCGCACCGAGGAAACCGCCCCGCCCCCCGCGCACGGCGGTCACGCGCGCCCTCGACGGGGAGGCGATCCCGGTGGAGATCACCGCGTACTGCCTGTCCGGCACGACGCGGCGAGGACGGTGGGTGCGTCCGGGGATCGTCGCCGCCGACCCGCGCGTCTTCCCGCTCAGCCGCTACATCGAGCTCTTCGTCGGCGACGACTACCTCGGCAAGTTCCTCGTCGACGACACCGGCTCGGCGATCAAGGGGCAGCACATCGATCTGTGGGTGCCGACGTGCCGGGAGGCGGTGCACTTCGGACGCGTGCAGGGGACCGCCGTCCTCGTTCCGCGGAAGCGGAAGCGTTAGGCAGCGGCGCGCGGCGTCGCCGCGGCAGGAGCGCGACGATCGTCCAGATCCACGCCAGCCACGCGACGCGCTCCATCGTCGAGAGACGCCGATCGGCGTCCCACGCCACGAGGAAGGGCGTCGCGAGCCATTCGGCGTCGGAGCGCGGCGGAGCGACGGTCGCGCGCACCAGCACGGCGACCGGGCCGCCGCGGAGGAGGGTCGCGCGGATCGCGCTGTCGAGCGCTTCCCCGGACATCGCGCGCCAGCCCGGCATCCGGAGCACCGTCCACGCGGGCGCGGTTCGGCCCCAGCCATGGTTGTTCGAGCCCGCCACCCTCACGAGCCGATGCGCCGTCGCATAGTCGCGGATCTGCTCCACGTGACGCCGTGTGTCGCGAAGGCCGCGCGGCGCGCCGTCGGAGCCCTCGATGGCCGTCAGCGGCAGGTCGGCGGGCAGGCTCCGCAGCCGCGCCGGGAACGCCAGCACCGTCACGATCCCTCGCGTCGCCCGAAGCCGCTCGAGGTCGAGCGTGCCCTCGTGGTCGAGCAGCATCGGCGCGCGGGCGCCCAGAAGCATGACGTGCGCGCCGCGCACGGCGCTCTCGATGCCGGGGAGGACCATCGTCCCGTCTCCGGCATGTGCCGGATTGCCGAGCGCTCCGAGCTCCGCGCCCATGTAGCCGCGATGGTCCGTGACGTACGCGGCGGCGAAGCCGGCGGCGGCGTGCCAGCGCCGGTTCGCTTCCGGGCCGAACCCGGTCCGTCCGTCGTGGGACACCTCGGTATGGCTGTGGACATCGATGGCGAGCGCGTCACGATCGTCGAGCGCGAGCGCGGCCATCGGCCGCGGCGCGAGGAGCCCGGCAGCGTACACCGATGCATACGCGGCGAGAAACCAGCCGAGCGCCGCGGCTTCGCGCAGCGTGCGGAGCCCGAGCCCCGTGCGTCGACGATCATGGATCCGTCGCGTGCGCCAGCCGACGAAGCCGGCGATCGCCCAGAGGAAGATCGCGAGGTGCTGCCCGGGAGTGAGCAGGGTGAGCGCGTCGAGCACGTCGCTCACGGGCGCGAGAGCGACGTAGCCGACGGGAAGCCGCAGCGCCGCGGCGATCGGCGGCGTCCCCTCGCCCGCTATCCCGACGATCGGCGGCGCGGCGACGATCGACGCGGCGACGACGAGCACGGTGGCGAGCGCCGCGAGGATGACGCGCGTCGGCAACTTCCGCGGGCCCGAGCGACCGCCACGCCGGGCGGCGATGGCCGGCTGCGGCGGCCCGAACGATCGTGCGGCGGTAGCCAACGATTCCTCCCCGCGGGATCGCCGCGCCGAGCCAGGACATGTTGCGTTCGCGCGCCACCCGTGAACGATTACTAGCGCGGATGGTATAAACCCGTCATAACCGGCACCATTCGTGATCTGCCGGACTGCGCACACGGGTTGCATCGCCCGATCTTGCACGCCGAGGGGGGAAGCGCATCATGCGGTTGCTGCTCGCCGAAGACGACGTCTATCTGAGCGCGATGCTCGCGAAGGGGCTGCGCGAACACGCCTACGCCGTGGACGTCGCCGCGGACGGGGAGGCGGCGGTCTATCAGGCCGCCGTCAACGATTACGATCTGGTGATCCTCGACGTGCTGATGCCGAAGCGCGACGGCTTCGACGTCTGCCGGGACCTGCGCCGCCGCGGGATGACCGCGCCCGTGCTCATGCTCACCGCGAAGGACGAAGTCGCCGACCGCGTCGAAGGGCTGGACGCCGGCGCGGACGACTATCTCGCGAAGCCCTTCGACTTCACCGAGCTGCTGGCGCGGCTGCGCGCCCTGCTCCGCCGCTCGCGGGAGGTGCGCTCGGAGCAGATCACCATCGGCGATCTCGTCGTCGACACGCAGGGCCAGGTCGCCCGCCGCGCGGGGAAGGTCATCCCGCTGACGACCAAGGAGTACACGCTCCTCGAGTATCTCGCGCGCAACGCGGGTCGCGTCGTCGGCCGCGCGGACATCTGCGCGCACGTCTGGGACGACAACCACGATCCGTTCTCGAACGCGATCGAGGTCTACATCAACCGGCTGCGGCGGAAGGTGGACGGCGGGCATCCCCCGCTCATCCACACGCGCCGCGGCGCCGGCTACATCCTCAGCCCCGTCGGCGAGGAGTGAGCACGCGGTGATCGAGAGCGTTCGCGGCCGGCTCGCCCTCTGGCACACGCTGGTGCTCGCGACGCTGCTCGTGGTCTTCGCCTCGGTCTCGTACAAGGTCCTCGAGCGCGCGCTCGCCCGGCGCACGGACGCCTACCTCGCCGAATCGACCGGCGCGGTGGCGCTCGATCTCGCCAGCGCCCACATCGCCGACATGGCCGATTCGCTCGCCGCCGAGGACGCGCTCGGCGAGTTCGGGATGCGCGACCTCGGCTTCCTCGTCTTCGACCAGCACGACCGGCTCGTCGCGACCGACGCGCCCCTCCCAGGCGACCGCGACACCTGGTCGATCGACACGGCCCGCGTCCGCGCCGCGGCGCTGGAGGCGGCGCGAGGCTCGCGCTTCGCGACGATCCCCGCGGGCCGGCGCGAGATCCGCATCTACGCGCTCCCCCGCCGCTCCGTGATGGGCCGCCGGATCACCGTCGTCGGCGTGACGCCGCTCGACGACCAGGCGGAGCTGCTCGAGGAGTTCCGCACGGGGTTCGTCGCCGCGATCTTCTTCGCGCTGCTCCTCTCGCTCGCCGGCGGCTACGCGCTCGCGCGGCGCAGCCTCGCGCCGGTCGTCGCGATGAGCGAGCGCGCCGCCGAGATCAGCGCGACGAGCCTCCACGAGCGGCTCCCGGTCGCCAACGCGGGAGACGAGCTGGGACGGCTGGCGCAGACGTTCAACGATCTGCTCGCCCGGCTCGACACGGCGTTCGAGCAGCAGCGCCGCTTCATGGCCGACGCCTCGCACGAGCTGCGGACACCGGTGGCGATCATGCGCGGCGAGGCCGACGTCGCCCTCTCGCAGCCCCAACGCGACCCGGAGGAGTACCGCGGCGCGCTGCGCGTAGTGCGCGACGAGGGGAGGCGGCTGTCGCGCGTCGTCGCCGACCTGTTCCTGCTCGCGCGCGTCGACGCGGGGCGCCGGCCGCTGCAGCGCAGCGAGATCTACCTCGACGAGCTGGTCGCCGAGTGCGTGCGCGCCGCGCGCGCGCTCGGTGCGGCGCGCGAGACCGTGGTCACCCTTCGGCCGCCGCAGGATCCGGCGAGCGACGGGAATGGCACGGTGGACTGGACGTTCGAGGGAGACGAGGAGCTCCTCCGCTCGCTCGTGATGAACCTTCTCGACAACGCGATCAAGCACTCCCCGCCGGGGAGCGCGGTCGACGTCTGCCTGACGTGCGACGAGGCGTCCTATCGAATCGGCGTGAGCGACAACGGTCCGGGGATTCCGGCGGAGGCGCGCGGCCAGGTGTTCGAGCGCTTCTTCCGGGTCGACCGCGCCCGAGCGCGGGAGGCTGCGTCGGAGTCGGGGGGGGCGGGGCTCGGGCTGGCGATCGGCCGCTGGATTGCCGAGGCCCACGGTGGCTCGCTCACGCTCGCGGAGTCGTCGTCGCGCGGGAGCCGCTTCGAGGTGAGGCTGCCGCGCCCCGATGTCGCGGGGGTATCCGCCGGAGTCGTCGCGGCGACCTGAGGTCCGGTGCCGGCGGTGAGGTTCCGCCGCCGGCACCGGCACGACATCAGGGCTTCTGCGCGGGCGAGGCCGGCGTCGCCGGGGTCGCCGGGGTCGTCCCCGACTTGCCGGCGGTCTTCGCCGCGCTCGCCGAATGCTTGCGCGCGTGCTTCTTGTGGCGCGCGGTCTTGCTCGCGGCCTTGTGCGTGGTGTCCTGCGCGGCCGGAGCGGCCGTCGCGGCCGCGGCCTTGGTCTGAGCGCCGGCGGCGCCGGCGATCGCGAGCGAAGCCGCGACGACGGTCAGGGTGCGGATCATCTTGCTCTGCATGTCACTCCTCCTGGAGTCGTTGCCGTTCGTGACTGCGCCCACATGGCGAGATGAGCGCTCGGGGGGAATTGGTCCCGCCACGTGCATGGTACGGCCGCGCAGCTAACCGCTCGATTAAGCGTGCGCGCGGATTGTGCGCCGGGTCACGGCTTCGACGTGGAGTCGTGCTTCACGGACGAGTCGGACTTCGCGTGCGACGACCTGCGCATCGAGTGCTTCGTGCCCTTCTCCGCGGCCATCTCCTTCTTCTCGGCGGCCGCGCTCTCGTGCGTCTGCGAGACGACGGCGCCCGTCTTCGCGTCGACGAGCACTTCCTCGACGCCGCTCTTCCCCGGCGCCTTCACGTCGTAGGAGTAGACGAGCGTCCCCTTCTCGTTCTCCAGCTCTGCCTCGCGAACGCGGCCGTTAGGCACCTGGGCGAGGGCGATCGTCTGCGCCGAGTCGGCGCTGATCGTCGCCTGGGCGGCGAGCCCGGGGGACTGCTCCCTGACCTTCATCGTCTTCGGCTTCCTCGTCGAGCGCGCGGCCATGCGGTGGGACCGGGCGCCGCGATGCGTCGTGTCCTGCGCCATCGTCGAGCGCTGCGCGCGGGGGGCGGGGGCGCTCGTCGGGCTCTGCGCCGCGGCGAGCCCGGAGAGGGCGAGCGTGGCGCTCGCGACGGCGAGCGCGCGGAGGGTGCTGCTTCTCATGGGAGCTCCTTCGAAATGTGGATCGTGCGCGGTCGGCGCGTCCGAACGGGTGCGCCACACTGCCGCGTGAGTGGATGCTACGGCGCCTCCGCTAACCGCCGGATTAAGGACCGGCCGTCCTCATCCGGTCGCGTCCGGCTGGCCCCACACTTGCCCGCTCCGGGGTGCACCCGCAACGGAACTGGCCATGTCATCCTTCTCCACCTATCTGATCGGCTTCTTCATCCTCGTCATCGGCCTGGCGATCGGCGCGTACCTGCTCGGTGCGCCGCCGATGTGGATCGGGGTCGGGGCGATCGTCGCGATCGGGCTCGGGATCCTGATGGCGACGAGCCGGACGAAGCCGCGCGACCCGCAGGCGCCGCCTCCGCGGTAAATCACGCCACAATAGCGACAGGCGGGCGACGGTCAGCGCATTTCGGCGACCGTCGCCCGCCTCGTTCGTTGCGACCTGTACCGTGTAACAGATTACCCAGCAACAGCTTCGCCAGACCATCCTCGCCGCGTTTGTGAGACGGCGCACTCCGCTGTTGACCGTTCGGAGTCCGGACATTATCCTGGCGGTCCTGCCAGGACTCGACGGCCCGCACTGCGCGGCCCGTCCACTCCACCGTGGTCTAAGGAGCGTGTATGGAGCAAGTGACCGAGACCAGGTCGAAGGGGTATTTCCGCTCGTCTCCCTCCTCTGCGTTCGATCAGTACCTTCACGACATCCAGAAACTTCCCCTGATCGCGTCGGCCGAAGAAGAGCGCCGACTCGCCCGCAGGGCCCAGAAAGGAGACGCGGAGGCCGCCGAGCGTCTGGTCACGGCGAACCTCCGCTTCGTCATTTCGTACGTGAAGAAGTATCAGGGCCACGGCCTCGATCTCAGCGAGCTGGTCGCGATCGGGAACGAAGGACTCCTGAAGGCGGTGCGGAAGTTCGATCCGGATCAGGGGGTGAAGTTCATCTCCTACGCGGTCTGGTGGGTGCGCCAGGCGGTCCTCAAGGCGCTCGCCGAGCAGACGCGATCCGTCCGCATCCCCCTCAACCAGAACTCGCAGCTCATCCGTCTCGCGCGCGCCGAAACGGTGCTCGCCCAGGTGCTGAAGCGCGATCCGACCGAAGCGGAGCTCGGCCGGCTGCTCGACGAGACCGCGGAGAACGTCCGCGCGGCGAAGCAGATGTCGGCCACCGAGGTCTCCCTCGATGCGCCGGTGGATCGCTCCGATCGCGAAGCCTCCACCCTCGGCGAGCGCTTCGCCGGCCAGGACGGGGGCGAGATCGAGGAGACGACGGACGGGAAGCTGATGCGCGAGTTCATCGATCGCGTCTTCACCCGCTACCTCACCCCCCGCGAGCGCAAGATCCTCTACCTCTACTACGGTCTCGAGGAGGGCTCCGAGGCGATGACGCTCGAGCGCATCGGCGCTCTCATGGGAGTGACGCGCGAGCGCATCCGCCAGATCCGCGAGCGCGCCTTCGAGAAGCTGCGCGAGTCGCCCGACGGACGCGCGCTGGCCGGGTTCTGGAACGTGGCCTGACCGCGACGCACGAGGAGGCACGAGAGCGGGGCCCGGCGACGCCGGGCCCCGCTCTCGCTTCGAAGGTTACGCAATCGTGGATGAAGGCGAACGTAACGAACCGTTAGGGCGGTCGTCATCCTCGGAGCCACCCGCCGCGTCCCACGAACTCGCCATGCCCCGCACACCCACCGCTTCGAACGTCAGCCCCTCGTACGAGGAGTCGCGGCTCGTCGCGGACAAGTACCGGCTGCTCTTTCGCAACAACCCGGTTCCGATGTGGGTGTACGCGAACGAGACGCTGCGCTTCCTCGCGGTGAACGACGCGGCCGTCGCGAGCTATGGGTACTCCCGCGAGGAGTTCCTTTCGATGAGCCTGCGCGATGTCCGTCCCACCGAGGACGTCGCCGACCTCGAGCGGGTCGCGCACGGGCTTCCCGGCCGCTACCACAAGACGGGGGAGTGGCGGCACCGGCGCAGGAACGGCGAGGTGTTCCCCGTCGAGATCACGAGCCACAGTGTCGATTGGGATGGTTGCGCCGCGCGGCTCGTGCTCATCACCGACATCACCGAGCGCCGCGCCGCGGAGGACGCGATTCGCGAGTCCGCGAAGCTCGCCGCGATCGGCCAGCTCATCTCCGGCGTCGCCCACGAGCTGAACAACCCGCTCTCGGCGATCCTGCTCTTCGTGGAGACGCTTCTCCAGGAGCCGCGCTCGGCGGCGGACACCGAGGCGCTGACGATGATCCTCGATCAGGCGCGGCGCTCGCGGGCCATCGTGCGCGACCTCCTCTCCTCGGCGCGGGGCGGGCAGATGCGGCGCGAGTGCACCGACCTGCGCGATCTGCTCGAGCGGACGACACGGGGGCTGTCGCGGCAGGTCTGCGAGCTGGGCGGGCGCCTGGAGCTCTCGATCGAGGGGCTGCTCCCGCGGCTGTCCCTCGATCCGTCCTCGGTGACGCAGGTGGTGACGAACCTCGTCGTCAACGCGGCTCAGGCCGCGGGGCCGGGAGGGACCGTTCGGCTCCGGGCGCGCGCCGCGGCCGGGGACGTGCAGGTCGTCGTCGAGGACGACGGCCCGGGCATCCCGAGCGACGTGATGCCGCGCCTGTTCGAGCCCTTCTTCACGACGAAGCCGCAGGGAGAGGGAACGGGACTGGGGCTCGCCGTGTCCCGCGGCATCATCGAGGCGCATCACGGGACGCTCATGGCCGAAAACAATCCTGGACGTGGGGCGCGCTTCACGATCACCCTTGGCGCGTCACCCGACTCCTCGGCCCCGCGCGCGGCGCCGGCGTCCGAGCTCCGCGCGCAGGGCGGCGCGCGGCGCGTGCTGATCATCGATGACGAATCGAGCATCCGGCTCGCCCTCAGGCGGTACTTCACGCGCCGGGACTGGATCGTCGAGGAGGCGGAGGACGGCGCGGTCGCGCTGCGACGCCTTCGCGATGCGGACGCGCCGGAGTACGCGCTGATCGTCTCCGATCTGAAGATGCCGGGGCTCTCGGGGATCGACCTGTACGATCAGATCGCCCGCCACCGCCCGGAGCTCGTCGGACGCATCGTCTTCTCCACCGGCGACGTCGCTTCGAGCGACGCGCGCGCCTTCATCGAGCGCGTCGAAGCGCCGGTACTGCAGAAGCCCTTCGAGCTGAAGACCCTGGACGACCTCATCGCGCGCTACCTGCCCGCCGACCGCTGAGCGACCCGCCGGCCGCCGCGGCATGGTCCTTCCGTTGCCCGGCGGCGTGACTCGATCCGACGACGGCCCGCGCCGCATCCCGGTGCTCATCAATCCGCGCGGAGGGAGCGCCGACAAGGTGCTCGAGCTCCTGCGCGCCGACTCACGATTCGTCGTGCACGAGACCGACCCCCGCGTGTTGACCGACCGCGTCCGCGCCCTCGTCGACGAGGGCGTCCGGCGGATCGCGGTGAGTGGCGGCGACGGAACGGTCACCGCCGCCGCGGCCACGCTCTGCGGCAGCGACGTCGAGCTCGCGGTGATCCCGGGCGGGACGTTGAATCACCTCGCGCGCGACAACGGGATCCCCGTCGAGCCGGAGCAGGCCGCCGAGATCGCGGCGACGGGGACGGCGCATCCGATCGACGTCGGCCGCGTGAACGAGCACGTCTTCCTGAACACGAGCGCGGTCGGGGCGTACGTCAGCTTCGTGCGGACCCGCGAGCGGCTGGAGTCGTGGATGCCGTACTGGCCGGCGAGCGTCCTCGCCGGGCTGCAGCTGCTCGCCCGGATGCCGCGCTTCGCCGTCCACATCGACGCCGCGGGGGACCAGCCGGCGCGGTCGTACCAGGCCTGTCTCGTCTTCGTCAGCGTGGGGGAGCGCGACTTCGACAAGGGTGTGTTCGGCGCCCGCACGACGGAGAGCCGCCGCGGGCTGCACGTGATCGTCGTGCCTAACGCCGGGTGGCGGCGGCTCTCGCGGCTGGTGCTTGGCGCGGTGTTCCGCGGGATGCAAGCCGAGCTCGGCCAGGTGGACAGCTTCGTCGTCGACGAGTGCCGGATCGAGATGCGGCGCCGCCACGGCAACGTCTCCTTCGACGGGGAGATCCGCGCCCTCGACGCGCCGCTGCGCTACCGGATCGAGCACGACCGGGTGCGGCTCGTGGCGCCGGCGCCGATCGGCGGCGAGCGTCCCCCGTCGGCGGAGGCTCGCTAGTCCCTCCCCGCGCCTCGCTCTATCTTGCGAGCGTGGCCGCTTCCGCACCCCTCGAATCGTCGTCTTCCGGCACTCCGGCGGTGCCGGCGAAGGTGCTCGCCCCGCGACTCGCCGCGATCGTCGGCGAGCGGCGCGTGCTCGCGCGGCAGAGCGAGCTGTTCACGTACACCGCCGACGGACTGCCCGGCTACCGCAAGCATCCGGCGATCGCGGTCTTTCCGGGCACGCGCGACGAAGTCGTTCGCGTCGTGCGGACGCTCGCCGAGCTGCGCGTCCCCTTCGTCGCGCGCGGCGCGGGAACGGGGCTCTCCGGCGGCGCCCTCGCCGACGGCGCGGTGCTCCTCGGGCTGCAGCGTCTCACGCGCATCGTCGACGTAGACGTGGAGAACGCGCGCGCGGTGGTCGAGCCGGGAGTGGTGAACAGCGTCATCACGCGCGCCGTCGCCGGCCACGGTCTGCACTTCGCTCCCGACCCGTCGAGCCAGGCGGCGTGCACGATCGGCGGCAACGTCGCGGAGAACGCGGGCGGCCCGCACTGCCTGAAATACGGCGTGACGCTCAACCACGTCCTCGCGCTCACGGTGGTGCTCCCCGACGGCGAGATCGTGAAGCTCGGGAACCCGGCGGGGGAGAGCACGG
The DNA here is from genome assembly GCA_013361935.1 of Gemmatimonadaceae bacterium. Lineage (GTDB taxonomy): Bacteria > Gemmatimonadota > Gemmatimonadetes > Gemmatimonadales > Gemmatimonadaceae > JABFXC01. The sequence continues at coordinate 54,679 of JABFXC010000022.1, read as the reverse complement.
GCTACGACCTGCTCGGCGCGTTCATCGGATCGGAGGGATGCTTCGGTGTCGTGCTCGACGCGACGGTGAAGCTGACGCGCGACCCGCAGGGAATCCGCACGCTGCTCGCCGACTTCATGGACGTCGACGACGCGGCGCGCGCGGTGTCGGGGATCATCGCCGCGGGCGTCGTCCCCGCCGCGCTCGAGATGATGGACAACCCGACGATCCGCGCGGTCGAGGCGAGCGTGTACGCGGCGGGCTATCCCACCGACGCCGCCGCGGTGCTGCTCATCGAGGTGGACGGGCTCGCCGCGGGCGTCGACGCCGACGCGCGGCGCGTCGAGCAGATCTGCCGTGACGCGCGCGCGCGCGGAGTGCGCGTGGCGAGCGACGCCGACGAGCGCGCGCGGCTCTGGCAGGGACGGAAGAAGGCGTTCGGCGCGATGGGTCGCGTCGCACCACACCTCGTGGTCCAGGACGCGGTGGTCCCGCGAACGAAGCTTCCCGAGACGCTCGCGGCGATCCGCGCGATCGGGGAGAAGCACGGCGTGATGGTGTGCAACGTCTTCCACGCGGGGGACGGCAACCTGCACCCGAACATCCCCTACGACGCGACGGATCCCGACGAGGCGCGGCGCGTCGAGGCGGCGATGAGCGAGGTGATGCGCGTCTGCATCGAGGCGGGCGGGACGATCACCGGCGAGCACGGCGTCGGGCTCGACAAGCTGGGCTACATGCCGCTCGTTTTCTCCGAGGACTCGCTGGCGACGATGTGCCGCCTGCGCGACGTCTTCGACCCGGAGCGGCGCGCGAACCCGGGGAAGGTCGTCCCGGTGCACTCCTGTCGCGAATGGGGACGTCACGCCGCGGTCGCGCCGCGCCTCGCCGACCGCTCGCCGGCGGTGGTGCCGGTGCCGGAGGCGCCGTGGAGCCGGCTGCGCGAGGAGACGCTGCGCATCCGCGAGGAGATCCGCGCGGCGATCGAGTCGCGGACGCCGCTGCGCATCGTCGGCGCGGGAACGTGGCTCGACGCGATGCGGCCGGTCGACGCCGAGCGGCGCCTGGAAGTGCGCGACGGCGACATCGTCGACTACGTCCCCGGGGACCTGACGATGACCGCGCGCGCCGGCGCGTCGCTCGCCGCGCTCGCCGCGGCGGCGCGCGAGAACGGCCAGTGCATCGCGCTCGATCCGTTCGGGAGCGAGCGCGGGACGCTCGGCGCGACGCTGGCCACCGCGTCCGCCGGTCCGCTGGCGCACGCCTTCGGGACGCCGCGCGACAACGTGCTCGGCGTCGAGCTGGTGACCGGCGAAGGGACGATCGCCCGCGGGGGCGGGCGCGTGGTGAAGAACGTCGCCGGCTTCGACCTGACGCGGCTCGCGATCGGCTCGTGGGGAACGCTCGGCGTGATCACCGAGGCGACGCTGCGGCTGCGCGCTCTTCCCGAGCGGGACGCGACCGTCGCGCTCGCGCTGCCGGCGCAGCCGCGGCAGACCGCGGACGTTCTCGCGCGGCTGCGTGCGCTCCCGCTCGCCGCGTGGACGCTCGAGGTGATCGACGCGGCGGTGGCGCGCGCCGTGGGCGTCGGCGATCGGCCCCTCGTGCTCGCCCGGCTCGCGGGGAACGAGCCGCTCGTCGCCGCGCAGGAGCGCGAGCTCGCCTCGCTCGGCGATCTGCTCACCATCGACGGCGCGGTGTGGGATCGCCTGCGCACGATCGAGCCGCCCGGGGCGACGGTCGTCCGCGTCTCGACGCTGCCGGTAGCGCTTCCGGCGCTGCTCGCCGACGCGCTCGCCCCCGAGGCGCTGGCCAGCCGGACGCTCCTCCACGCGACGCTCTCCCGCGGCGTGATCCGCTGCATCCTTCCCCCCGACGCGTTAGGCGTGCTCACCGCGCTGGTCGCGCGAACGCGAGAGCACTTCGCGTCGCCGCGGACCTGGGTCTGGGAGAAGCTCCCGCCCGAGGAGTGGAGCGCGCTCGCGCCGCCCCCGCTCGGCGACCGGCTCGCGCGCCGCGTGCGCGACGCCTTCGACCCGCAGCGCGTGCTCAACCCGGGGATCCTCGGCGAGGTCGTCGCGTGAAGGACTGGTCCACCGGCACGGGGCGGATGCCCCGCGCCGCCGTGAGCGAGCCGCCGCTCGCCGACACGCACTCGGCGCGTACCGCGTGCGCGGTGCCGGGCACGCCGCTCGACCTCGCGAAGGCGGGCATCGATGCCTGCGTGCACTGCGGGTTCTGCCTGCAGGCGTGCCCGACGTATCTCTCGCTGCAGGACGAGAACGACAGTCCGCGCGGACGCATCCTGCTCATGCGCGCCGTCGTCGAGGGCTCGCTCGCGCCCGACGACCCCTCGGTGCGCGAGCACATCGACCGCTGCCTCGGCTGCCGAGGCTGCGAGACCGCGTGCCCGTCGGGGGTGCCTTACGGCCACCTCCTCGAGGCGACGCGGGCGACGATCGCGCGCGACCAGCCGTTCGTCGCGCGGCTGGTGCTCTGGGTGTTCGGGCACGAGTGGGCGCTCCGTCCGGCGCTCGCCGCGGCGCGGATGCTTCGCGCGACGCGCATTCCCGCGGTCCTCGGCCGGCTTCCGGGGAAGCTCGGGCTGGCGATGTCGATGCTCGACTCGACGCGATCGGAGGTGAAGCGCGCGCCCTACGAGCCGCGCGGAAGCGCCGCGCGGGGAAGCGCGGCCATCCTCCGCGGCTGCGTGATGGAAGGGCTCTTCACGGAGACCAACCGCGCGACCGAGCGGGTGCTCGCCGTCAACGACTGGAGCGTGGTCGACGCGCCGGGACAGCGCTGCTGCGGCGCGCTGCACGCGCATGCCGGCGATCTGGAGAGCGCCCGGGCCCTCGCGCGCGCGAACGACGACGCCTTCGAGCGGAGCGGCGCGGAGACGATCGCCGTGAACGCGGCCGGCTGCGGCGCGATGATGAAGGAGTACGCGCAGCTCCTCGCCGACGACCCGGCGTACGCCGCGCGCGCCGCTGCGCTGAGCGCGCGGGTACGCGACGTGACCGAGCTCCTCGCCGTCGCCGGTCCGGCGACGGGGGGCGCGCTGCCGCTCACCGTCACCTACGACGCGCCCTGTCACCTCCAGCATGCGCAGCGCGTCGTCGCCCCCCCGCTCGCCGTGCTGCGATCGATCCCCGCGCTGACGCTCGTTCCCCTGGTCGAGAGCGACCAGTGCTGCGGCGCGGCGGGCATCTACAACCTCGTGAAGCCGGAGATCTCGGAGGCGGTGCTCGAGCCGAAGCTGGCGCACATCGCGCGCACCGGCGCGGCGCTCGTCGCGACGGGGAACCCCGGGTGCCTGATGCAGATCGGCGCCGGGCTCGCACGCTCGCGCAGCGCCGCGCGCACCGTGCATCCGGTCGACCTGCTCGACGCGTCGTACGCGGCGGGGCAGAGCCCGGCGCGGAAGCGCGAGTGAGCGCGCCGCGCGCGGTGCTGATGGAGCTGGAAGGCGTGCTCGTGGAGACGTACGATGCGCGGCGCACCGCCCTGCTCCGCGCGCTCGCCGACGACGGGATCTCGATCTCGGCGCTCGACTACGACGACGTCGCGCACGGGCTCCCCGTACGCGGCGCGGTGCGCGCGGCGATCGCCTCGGCGGAGGAGCACATGGACGAGACGGGGGTCGAGCTCGTCGCGCTCCGCGCCGAACGCTACTTCGCGGAGTCGGCGGCGACGGGGGTGATGCTCACCGACGGAGCGCGCGACGCGCTCGCCGCGCTGCACGCCGTCGCCCGGCTCGGCCTCGTCACGCGAGCGGCGCGGCGCGAGGTCGAGCCGGTGCTCGACGCGGCGGACGCGAGCTTCATCTTCGAGTGCATCGTGACCGCGGACGACGTGCCCGACCGCCCGAAGCCCGACCCGGCGTCGTATCTCTCGGCGGTGGGCCGGCTGGAGCGCCGTCGGGCGATCCTGCCGCGCGAGGCGATCGCGCTCGAGGACGCGCGCTCGGGGATCCGCTCGGCGCGCGGGGCCGGGCTGCGCTGCCTCGCCGTGGGAAGCGTCCCGGCGTTCCGCGCCCTCGACGCCGACGGTTATCTTCCCACACTCCGAGGGGCGACCCTCGAGTCCCTCGACGCGGCCGGTGGTGGGGAAGGCAGAGGATGATGCGATCGTTCAGCCCGAATCGCGAAGCGGTGGGAGAGCTCGGCGACATCGACGGGCGTCCGGTGGTGCTCCACTACGGAGACGTCGGCGCCGAGTATGCCGCGCTCCGCACCGGCGCGCTCCTCGTCGACCGCACGCTGCGCGGGCGACTCCGGCTGAGCGGAGAGAAGGCGCGCGAGATCCTCACGGGGCTGGTGACGAACGACGTCCTCGCGCTGGAGCCGGGGCAGGGCGCGTACGCCGCCGCGCTCACGCCGAAGGGAAAGATCGTCGCCGACGTCCGGATCTTCGCCGACGCGGAGTCGCTCCTCGTCGACGCGCCGCCGCGCGCCTTTCCCGGCTTTCTCGCGATGGTGCGCAAGTACGTGAACCCACGGGTCGCGCCGCATCGTGACGAGTCGGAGGCGCTGCACGACTTCTGTCTCGCCGGCGCGAACGCGCGGCTCGTGCTCGCCGAGGCGATCGGGGCGCACAGCGCGACGCTCGGGACGCTGCCGCCGTACGCGCACATCGTCGCGGACATGGGGGGGGCGAGCATCGTCATCGCGCGGACGCCCGACGTCGTGAGCGACGCGTACGACTGCTTCGTTCCGGCGGAGGCGCACGAGACCTTCCGCGCGAAGCTGATCGACGCGGGCGCACGTCCCGGCGGGCTCGTCGCCTGGGACACTGCGCGCGTCGAGGCGGGACGCCCGGAGTGGGGGATCGACATGGACGAATCGACGATCCCGCAGGAGGCGAACCTCGACGAGCTGCACGCCATCTCGTACACCAAGGGATGCTACGTCGGCCAGGAGACGGTGGCGCGCGTGCACTTCCGCGGGCACGTGAACAGACATCTGCGCGGGATCATGTTCGAGGGCGAGGAGCTCGCGCCGCGTGGCGCGCAGCTCACCGACGAGGCAGCGAAGAGCGTGGGCGACGTGCGCAGCGGCGCGCAGTCGCCACGGCTCGGCGCGATCGCGCTGGCGATGGTGCGCCGCGAGATCGAGCCGGGGACGGTGCTCACCGCGAGCTGGGAGGGCGGCACGCGCGAGGGTCGGGTGGTGCGTCTCCCCTTCCCCGTCTGAGCGCGCGGTGAGCAAGGTCGCCCTCGTCACCGGCGCGACGGGGCTCGTCGGCTCGCACGTCGTCGAGCGGCTCGCCGCCGACGGATGGACGGTGCGCGCGCTCGTCCGCGAGCCGCGGAGCGCGGCGTGGGTGCGGCAGCTCGGCGTGGCGGAGCTGTTCCAGGGGGACGTGCTCGACGGCTCGGCGTTCACCGACGCGGCGCGCGGCTGCGACGTCATCTTCCACACCGCGGCGGCGATCACCCCGGCGGCGGCGACGTGGGAGGCGTACCGGACGGTGAACGTCGGCGGCACCGCGGCGGCGATCGAGGCCGCGCGAGAGAGCGGCGCCCGGCTGATGCACGTCAGCTCGGTCGCCGTCTACGGGCCGGCGGGCCGCTACCGGGACGACGCGCAGAAGACCGTCGAGTCGCTCCCCCTCCTCCCGATCCCCGAGCACGCCTTCTACGCGCGGTCGAAGCGGGAGTCGGAGGAGCTGGTGATGCACGCGCATCAGCGCGGGGAGATCTGGGCGACCGCGATCCGCCCCGACGTCATCTACGGACGGCGCGACCGGCAGTTCATCCCGCGGATGGCGAGGCTGTTCACGACGCTGCACGCGTTCCCCCTCCCCGGCGGCGGGAAGAACACGATCGCGATCATCAACGCCGCGTCGGTCGCCGACGCCGCGCTCCGCGCCGCGACGAGCGACGAGGCGGGAGGCCGCGCGTACAACGTGGCCAACGAGGGGGAGACCACGCTCGCCGAGTTCGTGCGACTCGCCGCGCGCGGCCTCGACACGCGCGTCGTCCCCCTCCCCGTGCCGTTAGGCATCCTCAGCGCGCTGCTCGCCGCGATGAAGAAGCTCGTCGCGGTGGTGCCGGTGCCGGGAGCGAGCGTCATCCAGCACGCGACGCTCGGCTTCGTCGCCAGGGACAATCCGTTCTCGAGCGAGCGCGCCGAGCGCGAGCTCGGGTGGCGTCCCGTCGTCGCGCCCGCGGAGGCGATCCCCGACGCCTTTCGCTGGTGGGCGCGGAACAGGAAGCGGTGAGCGAGCCGGCGGGCGATGCGCCCGAGCGCACGGCGCTGAAGGAATGGGCGGTGCTCTGCGACGCGCTCGCCGGCGGGGAGATCGTGGCGATGGTGCGAAAGGGCGGGATCCGCGAGCAGCGCGCCGGGTTCGCCGTGCGCCACCACCGCTTCCTGCTCTACCCGACCTACTTCCACGAGAAGGCGGCCGAGCTCCAGCCGCGGTTCGCGTCGCGCGTCAGCGCGTCGATGGAGCACCGTCCCCCGGAGGGGGTCATCCGCATCTCGCACGTCGCCGAAGTCGTCGCGGTGTGGCACGTCCGCGAGCTGGAGCGGTTGCGGGAGATCGAGCGCGAGCACGGCCTGGCGTGGCCGGCCGTGGTGTCACGATTCGAGTACCGGGGGAAGCCCGAGGTCCGCGTCGTCGCGGTGCGCGTGCTCGCGCTCCCCGGAACCCGGGACGTCGCGGAGACGCGGCGCTACCAGGGATGCGTGTCGTGGGTGGAGCTCGACGCCGGGCTCGACGTGTCGGGCGCGCGGGCGGTGATGGGGGAGGGCGCGCTGGCGCGGCGCGTGGAGGCGCTCGCGGGGGCGCTCGGCGCGCCCGAGTAGCGGCCGCCGGCACCCACGAAAAAAGAGCGCGACGTTGTCGTCGCGCTCTTTCTGATCTTCGGACTGGCGAAGGTTACGGCTTCTTCGTCGTCGTGGTCGTCGTGGTGGTCTTCGTCGTGTCCTTCTTCGTCGAATCCATCTTCATGGTCGAATCCATCTTCATCGACGTGTCCGTCGTCGCGGCCGGAGCCGGCGCGAGCGTGGTCGTGTCGTGGGTAGTGGTCGACTCCTTCGTCGTGCAGGCGGCGATCGCGAGCACAGCGGCAACGAGGGCCAGGCGCTTCATTACTGTCTCCTTGTGGGGGGCGTTGAGAAATCTCGACGCGTGGTCCGCGCACGCACTTGCGATGCTCGGAACTTTGGGCGGCTGGAAAGCTAGGGCAATTGGTGAGGCTGTCAAGAGCGCGCTGACGCTCAAGTCGCGATCCCGCAACGTCTTGTCGGGGAAGGGCGGAGATGCGCGGCCAGCCCCGCGGACGTGCGGCGGCTCGCGCGTCATCGCCCTATAAGACGAACCGCGACAACCAGTTAGGGCAACAGACGCCGTCGTTGCGCGACGCGGCGGGCGACACTACCTTCGCCTCCACCGCGCCTCCCCGGCACGCTCCTCATGGCCATCCAGCTTCCCATCGCCGACGATTCCGCGCTCGCGCCTCCGCGCGACGGCGTCGTGCGCGGCGCCTGCCCGCACGACTGTCCCGACACCTGCGCGTGGCACGTCACCGTGGAGAACGGGCGCGCGGTGCGCATGGCGGGGGATCCCGATCATCCCTTCACGCAGGGTTTCCTCTGCGCGAAGGTGAACCGCTACGTCGAGCGGACGTACCACGCCGAGCGGCTGCTTCGCCCGCTGAAGCGCGTCGGCGCCAAGGGGAGCGGGAGCTTCGTGCCGGTGAGCTGGGACGAGGCGCTCGACACGATCGCTTCGCGGCTCGGCGAGATCGCGCGATCGGCGGACGGCCCGCAGGCGATCCTTCCCTACTCGTACGCGGGCACGATGGGGATGATCCAGGGCGGATCGATGGACCGCCGCTTCTTCCACGCGTTAGGCGCCTCGCGGCTGCTGCGCACGATCTGCTCGGCGGCGGGGGCCGCGGGGATGCAGATGACGGTCGGCGCGAACATCGGAGCCGACGCCGAGGGGATCCCGGAGAGCGATCTCGTGCTCCTCTGGGGGACGAACACGCTGACGTCGAACCCGCACCTCTGGCCCTTCGTGCTGCGGGCCCGCGAGCGCGGGGCGCGGGTGATCGCGATCGACCCGATCCGCACGCGCACCGCGGCGCAGTGCGACGAGTGGATCGCGATCCGGCCGGGCACCGACGCCGCGCTCGCGCTCGGAATCATGCACGTGCTCTTCGAGGAGGGGCTCGAGGATCGCGACTATCTCGAGCGCCACACCGTGGGCGCCGACGACCTGCGCGGCCGCGCCTGCGAGTACGGGCCGGCGCGCGCCGCGTCGATCACCGGGGTGGCGCCGGAGAAGATCGTGGAGCTCGCGCGCGCGTACGGCGCGGCGCGCGCGGCGTTCATCCGCGTCAACTACGGGCTCCAGCGGCACGCCGGCGGGGGGATGGCGGTGCGGACGATCGCCTGCCTGCCGGCGGTGACCGGCCACTGGCGCCGCGCCGGGGGCGGGGTGCAGCTCTCGACGAGCGCGAACTTCGACTTCGACCGCCACGCGTTAGGCAGGCCCGACCTCGGCCCGCCCGCGCGGACGATCAACATGATCCGGCTCGGCGACGCGCTCACGCGTCCGGACGCCGGCGTCGGCGGGCCGCCGGTGCGCGCGCTCGTCGTCTACAACTCGAACCCGGCGGTCGTCGCGCCGGAGCGCGGAACCGTGCGCCGCGGGCTGGCGCGCGAGGACCTCTTCACCGTCGTCCTCGACCACTTCCGCACCGACACCGCCGACTGGGCGGACTTCGTCCTCCCGGCGACGACGCAGCTCGAGCACTGGGACGTCCATCTCGCCTACGGGCACCACTACGTCACCCTCAACCGGCCGGCGATCGCGCCGGTGGGCGAGGCGCTCCCGAACAGCGAGATCTTCCGGCGGCTCGCCGCGCGCATGGGGCTCGACGATCCCGCGCTGCGCGACGACGACCTGACGATGATCCGGCAGGCGCTCGCCGGCGCCGGCCCGAAGCTCCGCGGCATCACCCTCGAGGGACTCCTCGAGACGGGGTGGGCGCGCATCAACGTCGCGGCGCCCTTCCTTCCCTTCGCCGAGGGCGGGTTCCCCACGCCGACGGGCAAGTGCGAGCTCCGCTCGGAGCGGCTCGCCGCGGAGGGGATCGACCCGCTGCCGACCTTCACGCCCCCGTATGAGCACCCGCCCGCCGTCCCCGAGCTCGCGGCGCGCTACCCGCTGACGCTGATCAGCTCTCCGGCGCATCAGTTCCTCAACTCCACCTTCGTCAACGTCGACACCCTGCGCCGCACGGCGCGCGAGCCGGAATGCCTGCTCCATCCCGACGACGCTGCGGCGCGGGGGATCGCGACGGGCGCGCGGGTGCGCGTGTGGAACGATCGGGGAAGCTTCGAGGCGACGGCGCGCGTCGCGCCGGAGATCAGGGCCGGCGTCGCCTGGGCGCCCTCGCTCTGGTGGGGGCGCTACGCCGCCGACGGACGCACGGTGAACGAGACGACCTCGCAGGGCGAGACCGACATGGGACGCGGGCCGGTGTTCTACGACAATCTCGTCGAGGTCGGACCGGCCGAGTCGTCGGTGATGCCTAACGCCGATCGGCGGTAGGCGCGCCGGCCCTCCTCGCGGGCGCGATCGAGGAAGCGGTGGACGAGCGCCATCGCGCCCGCGAGCGTCTCCGGAGCGGCGTGCTCTCCCTCCGTCGCGCGGACCGTCTCCTCGATCGTCTCGGCCATCAGGTCGTACTCGCGCTCGATCTCGTCCTCGGTCCACCCGCCGCGCTGGCGGAGCGCGCCATGGCGATTCGCGATGAGGAGCTGGATCTCCGCGCTGTCGCGCATGATCTGCTGGGGCTCCCCTTCCGACGTGCCGATGACGGCCAGCGCCTGGGCGATGTCGGCGATGAAGGCGGCGCTGTGATCCTCGAGCGAGCGGCGATCCGTCTCCGCCGCGGTCGGGATGCGGGCGTCGGCGCGCATCCGGTCCACGAAGCGGTCGATCAGCCCATCGACACCGGCGGCGATCGCGTCAGCGATGTCGGAGAGGCCGGCGGTCTGGCGGGCCTCGCCGCGGCGCTCGATGGTGCTGCACCCGTCTCCGGCGCTCGCGTCGCCGATACGCGGCGGAGCGGGGATCCAGAGCGTGAACGCCGACCCCGCGCCGAGCCGGCTGGAGAGGGTGAGGTCGCCGCCCATGAGCCGGGCGAGACGCCGCGCGAGCGCCAGGCCGAGTCCCGTGCCGCTCTCCGCGCGGGTGTGCGAGGCGTCGACCTGCGTGAAAGGCTCGAAGATCGCGTCGTGGTGCTGCTCGCCGATCCCGACCCCGGGGTCTTCGATGCGGATCGCACACCAGCAGCCGTGGGAACGATCCGCCGACTCCGCGGCCGGCGTGTCGAAGCGGGTGCAGGCGACGGTCACCACGTCTCCGCGCGCGCTGAAGCGGACCGCGTTGGAGAGGAGCTGGTGGACGATCTGCTCGAGGCGCTTGCGGTCGCCGATGAGCTCCGTGTCGCTCGCGCACCGTGAGACGACGCGGACGCCGCGCTGCTCGGCGAGGGGAGCGACCAGCTCGATGGCACTCGCGACGATGGTGCCCGCGCTTCCGCGCTCGCGGGCGACCACCAGGCGCCCCGCGTCGAGCTTCGCCAGCTCGAGGATGTCGTTGATCAGCGCGAGGAGACGGCCGGAGGCGCCGCGGATCCGGTCGAGATATTTCCGCTGTTCGTCGTTGAGCGCCCCGGGGACCCCGAGCGCGAGCAGGTCGGTGTAACCGAGCACGGCGTTGAGCGGGGTGCGCATCTCGTGACTCATCGTCGCGAGGAACTCGCTCTTCGCGCGACTCGCGGCGAGCGCGCGCTCGTGCGCCTCGCGCGCGGCGGCGCGGAGCTCTTCACGCTCCCGTTCGCTCGCCGCGCGGTCGTCGGGGTCCCGGGTGACATCGGCGGGTATCGGGACGCGCGGACGTTCACGGTCGTCGTCGCGGCGCTCGAGGGCACCGAAGTCGCGGCTCATGAATTGTACCTTAGCGAACATCGTGCTACGGCCGCGCGCGATGCCCGGGCAACCCTCGCGCGCTCGACAGCGCTCGCGCTCGGGGCTATTCATTCGGTCGATCATCCTCGAGACCCCGCCGTGCAAGCATCCCGCCCGCAGACCCTCGGCGCCCTGAAGCGCTCCCCCGATGCCGTCGCCCGCGCGATGCGCTCGGTGAAGGACGAGCTTCGCGCCAACCTTCTCGACCGCCTCGCCACCGGGGAGCCCGTGTTCGAGGGTGTCCTCGGCTACGAGGAGACGGTCATGCCGCAGATCGTCAACGCCCTCCTCAGCCGCCACAACTTCATCCTCCTCGGGCTGCGCGGGCAGGCGAAGTCGCGGATCCTCCGCGCGCTGACGACGCTCCTGGACGACGCGGTGCCGATCGTCGCGGGGAGCGAGGTGAACGACAATCCCTTCCGGCCGATCTCCAAGTTCGCGCGGCAGCTCATCGAGGAGATGGGCGACGACACGCCGATCGCGTGGATCGATCGCGACGGGCGGTTCGTGGAGAAGCTGGCGACGCCGGACGTGACGATCGCGGATCTCATCGGCGACGTCGATCCGATCAAGGCGGCGCGCGGGGGCCACCTTCTCTCCGACGAGCTGACCATTCACTACGGGATGCTGCCGCGCGCGAACCGCGGGATCTTCGCGCTGAACGAGCTCCCCGATCTCGCCGGCAAGGTGCAGGTGGGACTGTTCAACGTGATGCAGGAGGGCGACGTCCAGATCAAGGGATATCCCGTCCGACTCGCGCTCGACGTGCTGCTCTGCTTCACGGCGAACCCCGAGGACTACACGGCGCGCGGGAAGATCATCACGCCGCTCAAGGACCGCATCGGGAGCGAGATCCTAACCCACTACCCGGAGACGGTGGAGCTGGGGATGGCGATCACGGAGCAGGAGGCGTGGACGTCGCGCGAGGACTCGAGCGTGCGCGTCCCGGAGATCGTCGCCGAGGTGGTGGAGCGCGTCGCGTTCGAGGCGCGCACGGATCGACGCATCGACAAGCGCTCGGGTGTCTCGCAGCGCCTGCCGATCACCCTGCTCGAGAACGTGGTCTCCAACGCCGAGCGGCGCGCGGTGCTCGCCGGCGAGGACGACGCGGTCGCGCGGATCTCCGACATCTACGCCGCGCTTCCGGCGATCACCGGAAAGCTCGAGCTGGAGTACGAGGGTGAGCTCGTCGGCGGGCACGTGATCGCGCGCGAGCTGATCCGCCGCGCGGCGGAGGCGACGTTCAAGGCGCGGGTGGGCGAGGCGAGCGTCGACGAGATCGTGCTCTGGTTCGACGCCGGCGGTGCGCTGCAGGTGACGGACGACGCCCCCGCGGCGGCACTCGCCGCCGCGTTCTCGAGCGTCCCTGGGCTCGGCCCGCTGGCGCGCACCGAGCCGCTGGCCGGGGAGGATCCGGACGACGGGACGATCGTCGCCGTGTGCGAGCTGGTGCTCGAGGCGCTGGTCGCGCGGAAGCGCGTGTCGCGCTCCGACGCGGGGCGGTACGGTCGCGCGGTGCCGGAGAAGCGGCGTCGTCCGAACGAGGATCTCTTCGGGGGCGGACTGAGCGCGTGACGGTGAGCGCACGGCGCGGCGTCCGCGTGCGCGCGGCGGGTCCCGCCGACCTTTCCCTGGTCGTCGAGCTCCGCCTCGCGCTCCTCCGCGAGCACGGGAAGAGTCCCCTCTACGCGCGGCTGCGCCTCGACGCGCCCGACCGGGCGCGACGCCTCTTCGCCGCGCAGCTCACCTCTCCGACCGAGCGGATCTTCCTCGCCGAGGACGAGCGCGGAGTGGTGGGGATCATCCGCTGCGTGGAGTCGATCGGCTCACCGCTGGTCGACCCGCAGCGCTACGGGTACGTGTCCTCGGCGTACGTCCGCCCGGAAGCGCGGCGGCAGGGCGCGCTGCGGGCGCTGGTCGACGCCGCGCGCGGGTGGTGCGCCGAGCGCGGGCTGGAGGAGATGCGGCTGCACAGCGTCGCCGGCGATCCGGCGTCGAACGCCGCGTGGGACGCGTTAGGCTTCACGGTCGTCGAGCAGATGCGGCTCGCGCCTGTGGAGGCGCGCGCGCCCGCGCCGCCGGCGGGTCGCACCCCGCGCACGCGGAGCTGAGCATGGCGATCGTCACCGTCTCGCGGATGTACGGATCCGGGGGATCGGAGGTGGCGGCGGGGATCGCGCGCGAGCTCGGCTGGGACCTTCTCGACAACGCCCTCGTCGACGAGATCGCCGACCGGCTCGGCGTCTCGCACGAGGACGTCGAGGCGCGCGAGGAGCGGCTTCCCTCGCTCGCCGAGCGGCTGGCGGCGGCGCTCTCGCTGACCGCGCCGGAGATGCTCATCACGGGGGAGCACCAGATCGCCGATCTCACCGAGGAGCGGATCGTCGCGGTGACGCAGCGCGTGGTGGAGGAGGCCGCGGCACGCGATCACGTCGTGCTGGTGGGGCGCGGCGCGCAGTGCATGCTCGCCTCGCGGAGCGACGCGCTGCACGTCTTCTGCTACGCGCCCCCCGCCGCGCTCACCGCTCGCGCGGCGGCGCGGCTCGGCGTGCCGCAGGCGGAAGCGGCACGCGCGGTCGAGCAGACCAATCGCGACCGGGAGCAGTACGTGAAGCGGCACTGGAACCGCGCGTGGCGCGGGATCGAGAACTACCACCTGTGCTGCAATACGGACTGGCTGGGGATCGAGGGGACGATCAGGCTGGTGGTGGAGGCGGCGCGGACGAGACTCTGACTGCCATGCGGCACGAGGCTAGTGTCAGGGTCAGGCGGCATGAGGCATCTGGCAGGGCTGCCATGTGGCAGCGCTGCCCCATGGCCCTTCTGCCCCATGGCTCATGCCTCAGCAGTCATGACACTAGCCTCCTGCCCCATGGCGGTATCAGAGCCGCACGATCTCGCGGTGCGTCATGTACGCCCACGCCGTAAGGCCTAACACGATCGTCGCGCCGCCGGCGATGGCCCATTGCGGGCCGGCGGCGCGGGCGACGGCGCCGGCGACGAAGTTGCCGGCCACCTGCGAGAGTCCGACGACGACGAGCGAGTAGGCGGCCATCAGCCGGCCGCGGAACTCGTCGGGCACCAGGGACTGGAGCAGCGCGTTGCAGAGCGCGCCGTTGAGGATCATCGCGCAGCCGACGACGAGCAGGATGAGCCACGCGGTGTGGAAGTGGCGCGTCGTCGCGAGGCCGATGAGCATCGACGCGAAGACGACGGTCGACCAGAGCAGGAGGCGGCCACGCGCGACGCGGCGGCCGACCGAGGCGAGGAAGAGCGCCCCGGTGAGCCCGCCGATGCCGACGGCGGTGAGGAGCGAGCCGTAGCCTCCGGCGCCGGTGCCGAGCCGGTCGCGCGCGACCACGGGCATCAGCGCGAGGTAGGGCGCGGCGCAGACGCTGACGCCGGTGACGAGGATCATGATCACCCGCACTTCGGGCGTCGTCAGCATGTAGCGGATCCCGGCGCGCATGTCGCTGCCGCCGGCGCGGCGCGGGCGCGGAGTGCGCGTGGCGAGGCGGATCATGTACAGCCCGATCAGCACCGTCAGGTAGCTCGCCGCGTTGACGGCGAAGCACCAGGCGATCCCCGCGCTGGCGATGACGATCGCGCCGATCGCCGGCCCGACGATCCGCGCGAGGTTGAAGCCGCTGGAGTTGAGCGCGATCGCCCCAGCGAGGTCCTCACGGTTCACCAGCTCGATGATCATCGACTGGCGCGCCGGGATCTCGAAGGCGCTGAAGAGCCCATTGAGCGCGGCGAGGCCGAGCAGCCAGCCGATGGTGACGTGGCCCGTGAGGGTGACGATCCAGAGGGTGATCGACTGCACGAGCATCAGCGCCTGCATCGTGCGGACGATCTTGAGCTTGTCGAGCCGGTCGGCGACGACGCCGGCCTGGAGCGAGAGCGCGAGGACGGGCACCGCGCCGACGGCGCTGACGAGGGTGACGAGAAAGGCGTTGTTGGTCAGCTCGAGCGCGAGCCACCCCTCGCCCATCGTCTGCATCCACGTCCCGATGAGGGAAAGCGTCTGGCCGATCCAGAAGATCCGGAAGTTCCGGTGCTCGCCGAGCACGCGGAACGGATTGTTGCGGCGGATCGAGCGGATCGAGCGGACGTGGAGCGGCGTTTCTCGCATTCCCGCTGAATCTAGTGAAGCGGGAGAGATGAGGCGGCGGGAAACTGCGGGGCGGGTACCGATTGAAAGGGCGGGGCGGAGGGCGGAATACTGCGGCGCGGGGGGCGGAGAGCGGGAAAGGACCTGTATGGACTGAGGCCGACGCGCGGCGCCGCAGGCGCCGCAGTCGGCCTCTTTCCTTGCAGGTAGTGCCTCGCTCCGATCGCCCCGCCCCGTTTCTTTCCGCCCCGCGGTATTCCGCTCCCCGCGCCGCCCTTTCAAATGTGCCCATCTCCCGCCCCGTGGGTTCACACATCCCGCCTCGCAGTATTCCGCCCTCCGCGCCGCCCTTTCCAACGGAACCCCTCTCCCGCCCCGTAGTCTCCCGAAGCAGCGGTCCCCTTCATATTCTCAACGGAGAGTCGAAGCGAGGCCGGAAGATGAAATTCCATACCTACACGAAGTTCTCGCCGGAGATGGCGGATGCCGTCGATCTCCAGGCGCTGCTCGACAAGCTCGCCGACTTCCTGCTGCAGTCGGGGTTCGCCGGCGGGCAGAGCTCGTCGTTCGGGTGGAACGACTTCAACGAGGAGGGCGACCGATCGCTCGACGCGCTGAAGCGGGCGATCCTCGACGCCCTGATCGAGAGCGGGCAGTTCACCCCGGAGATGCTCGAGGCGCTGCGCGGCGACGCCGACGGAGATCCCGACGGGCAGGCGAAGCTCGCCGCGCTCCTCGACCAGCTCGTGCAGCGGCTGATGGAGGAGGGATTTCTCAACGTCGGGAACGCGCCGCAGGTGCCGGCGGGGCACCAGCCGGTGACGGGGCCCGGCTCGCTCGCCCAGGCGGCGGCGAAGGACGTCCAGTTCAACCTCACCGACAAGGCGATCGACTTCCTCGGCTACCGCACCCTGCGGTCGCTGCTCGGATCGTTAGGCAAGTCGAGCGCCGGGAGCCACGACACCCCTTTCCTCGCGACGGGGATCGAGTCGGACGGCGACGTGAAGGAGTACGAGTTCGGCGACACGATGAACCTCGACGTGATCGCCACGCTGAAGGCATCGCTGCAGCGCACCGGCTCCCTCGCCGTCCCGATGGACATCGACTACGGCGACCTGATGGTCCGTCAGGCGGAGTACCGGTCGAGCTGCGCCACCGTGCTGATGCTCGACTGCTCGCACTCGATGATCCTCTACGGGGAGGACCGCTTCACCCCGGCGAAGAAGGTCGCGCTCGCCCTCACGCACCTCATCCGCACGCAGTTCCCCGGCGACACGATCAAGGTCGTCCTCTTCCACGACGGGGCCGAGGAGATTCCGATGGGCGCGCTCGCCGGGGCGCAGGTGGGGCCGTATCACACGAACACCGCCGAAGGGCTGAAGCTGGCCCGCCGCCTCCTGCTCGCGCAGAAGAAGGACATGCGCCAGATCATCATGATCACCGACGGGAAGCCGAGCGCGCTGACGCTGCCTAACGGCCAGATCTACAAGAACTCCTTCGGGCTCGACGCCGGCGTCATCGCCGAGACGCTGAAGGAGGTCGCCCGCTGCCGGCAGAGCGGGATCGTCATCAACACCTTCATGCTCGCCCGCGACCGGGCGCTGGTCGAGTTCGTGAAGCGCGTCAGCGAGATCGCCCGCGGCAAGGCCTACTTCACGACGACGATGACGCTCGGCCAGTTCATCCTCATGGACTTCCTCAAGCGGAAGACGAAGCGCGTCTCATGACGGGCCGCGCGCCCGCGCGCTAGAACATCTCCGCCCAGCCCCGCTGCGGCGCCTTCGTGGGAAGCGCGGTACGCAGCAGCGCCTGCGCGTTCGCACAGCTCGAGTACTGGATGGCGGAGTTTCCGGTCATCGAGCTCGTCGCGGTGCTGTCGATGACGTTCGCCGCGAGCACGGCCCCGTTGATGTGGTTTCCCGTCCCCGTGAGCTTCACCGTGCCGCGGACGATCACCGGTCCGTCGAAGGTGAAGTTTCCCTGGATGGAGAGATTTCCGTTCACGAGCAGGATCCCCTGCCCCACGTTGCCGTTGATGGAGAGATCTCCCGGCGAGTAGACGATCGGGAAGTAGCTCTCGCAGAGTCCCGCCGGCACCGCGCGGTTCGGGTCGCCCCAGTTCTTGTTGTCGGCGGTGCGGCACGCGCCCGCGGAGGTCGACGGACCGACGTTGGTCTGGGTGCCGGTCACCTGCTTGTCGGCCATGGCGACCATGTCCGACCAGTGGAGGCTGCCGTAGTTGAAGTAGCTGTTGGTATCGGAGGCGACCTTGGTCGTGTCCAGCAGCGGCGTGCCGGCGATGCAGGACATCGCCTTGCACGAGCCGCCGTAGCTGAAGTTGCTCGCCTTGGGGACGATCGCGCCCGCGACCGGCGCACCGGCCGGCGGACAGCTCCACCCCGCGGGCACGCTGTCCTTCCCGCTGAGCGCCGTCGAGCCGCCGATGGTCAGGTTGCCGCTGGTCATGATCGCCGCGCGGATGTTGATCGTCGGCATGTTCAGCCGGAGGAGCATCCCCGCGCGCCGACGTGCCCCCGACCGCATGCCGCCGCCGGCGCGTCCCTCGGAGACGACGAGGAACGACAGGTTGTTCAGCTTCGTGATGCGCACCGTGTCGATTCCCCCGTCGCCGGGGGTGTAGGCGCGCACGAAGGTCGTGCCGTTCTTGAAGGTGTTCCAGCTCTTGTCCCAGGTCTGGTACACGACGGCGTGACCGTAGTCGGCCGACGACATCGCCCGCGTCTGCAGGAGCGAGTTGTTGCCGAGGCGGTACTCCTGGATGTTCGTGAAGTAGGCGCCGAGGATGAGCAGGGTGATCACGAAGATCGCCATGAGCACGACCCCGAGCGCGATCCCCTTCCGATTGCGAGCGATCTTCATGGCCATGTCTCCGGTCACTTGCGGTTGCGCAGCGCCGTGCTGAACACGAGCGAGTCGACGTACGCGACGCGGGCCGCGTCGCCGAGGCTCACGGGATTGGTCGTCGCCCGTACCGTCACGTCGATCCGCGCCACGTTGGCGGGGATCGTCGTCACTGCGCCGGTCGAGTCGTAATAGACGAACTGGATCCCGCTCCCGGATGCGGCGTACGGCTTGAACGGACCGCTCACCGGCGTGATCGAGGAGCACGTCCCGCCCGGGCAGTCGTAGTAGCCGAGGTACGAGTCGCCGTTGCTCGTCCTGTAGAAGCTGTAGTGCGCGTGACGGAAGAAGCGGATGACCGAGCCCGCGGGGCTCGTCGCCGGCGGGCTCGCCGAGAGAGTGAGGGTATAGCCGGCCGCCGCCTCGGCGGAGGTCGCGGTGAACCCCGTGGTGTTCGGACAGGATCCCGCCGCGAGCGCGGCCGTCACCCTGTAGCGATTCCACCCATCGTCGGTCACCGACGTCGTCGCGCCCTCATCGTAGATGAGCACCGAGTCGCCCAGCTGCGGAGCGCTCATCCAGCTCGTCACCGAGCTGCGCGACGCCGTCGTCGTCGGCGGGATCGTCACGAGCCCGATGCCGATCTTGCAGATGACGGAGCTCCCGGTGGGGATGCGGAAATCGATCGAGGAGTCGCTCATCGCGTAGATGTCCCCCCCGCCGCTCGAAAGCCCGCGCAGGTCGGAGGGAAGCAGCGCGGCGATCTCGCGGGTGTTCCCGTGCATCGTCGTGATCTCGGCGGCGCGCGAGTAGAAGCGCTGCTGACGGATCAGGACGCGCATGATCACGCTGCCGATGAGCCCGAAGATCGTCAGGACGACGAGGAGCTCGACGAGGGTCGTGCCGCGGCGGGCGCGACGGAAGAGCGACGCGCTCAGCATGTGATCATCGTGTTGTAGACGCGCGTGCGGGTGGTGCCCCGCGCAGTCGGAAAGCTGACCGTCTCGGAGATGCTCACCCCGCGCGTGGCGGTGGTGACCGTCCAGGTGCTCGTGATGCCGCGGACCGTGTCCGACCCGCTGGCGAGCGACGCGCAGGCGGTCCCGCGGAGCTTCTCGATGCGCGACTGCGCGATCGCGGCCGCCAGCGTCTGGCGCGACGCGCTCCCCATGAGGCGAGTGACGGTCGCCGTCGTGGCGGCGAGACCGAGGACGCCGATGCCGAAGACCATCATCGCGACCATCAGCTCCACGATGGTGAAGCCGCCACGCGACGGAGCGGGGGCGCGATCGGGTGAGATCGTGCGTGTGCTCATGACGGACATCCCCCACGGGTGACCTTGCCGACCCGCGTCACGCAGACGGAGTCGACGGCGGTCAGGTTGATGAACTTGATCGTCTCGGACGCGGTGAGGCCGATCGCGATGCCACGCGCGTCGAAGCGGATCGTGTCCTTGGGCGCGGTGCCGCTGATCGCGACCGTCACGCCGTGCAGCGTGTAGAGATCGCGGGCGGCGAGGGTGATCCAGGTGCCGCTCGAGTCCATCACGGTGCGCACGACGTTCCCGCTGCGGATGAAGCGCGTCTCGGCCCCGGACTGGACCGCGGAGGTGCGCGCGACGACGAGCATCTCGTTCGTCTGCTGGAGCGCGGCCCGCACGCTCAGTCCCGCCGCGGGCGCCTTCAGACGCGGATACGCGATCGCGCTGATGAGCCCGAGGAAGACGATGACGAGCAGCATCTCGACGAGGGTGAACCCCTGCCTGCGCATGACTGGATCTCCGGCGGTCGCTTGTGAGCCGCGTTGATTACGAATTCTTCATCAAAGGGACGAGCCGGTCGCGATTCGATCACAGCCCCGGCCGCCCGACGAGGAGGCAGGGATGCGACGATCATTACCGCGCCTTAATCCAAGCAAGTGAAGTGCCCGCTTATAAGTCATTCAACGGCAACGACTTGTCGTACATCACATCGTGACAAAACGGTCATTCTGCCCTGTATCCGTTTATTCTGCCCGACCCGGTTCGTCAGCCGAGTGATGCGGGACACCGGGAGATGGTTCTTCGCCTGGGGGCGCACCGATAGATTCCACGCCCGATGCTCACCTCCCTCGGCGTCCTCGCGATCAGCTTCCTGCTCGGCATGCGCCACGCGACGGACGCCGATCACGTCATCGCGGTGACGACGATCGTCAGCCGGCAGCGCGCGTTAGGCAGGGCGGCCGGGGTCGGCGCCCTGTGGGGGCTCGGTCACACGCTGACGCTCCTCGCGGTGGGAGGCGTGATGATCGCGCTGAAGCTCGCGATGCCCGCGTGGCTCGGACTCTCCCTCGAGCTGCTCGTCGCGGTGATGCTGGTGGCGCTCGGCATCGTGAACGTGGTCGGCGGTCCGCGGAGCGAGCGCGTCGCCGACAGCACGGCGCGGCCGCTGATCGTCGGGACGGTTCACGGGATGGCCGGATCGGCGGCGTTCACGCTGCTCGCGCTGCCGCTGATCGCGAGCCCGCGCCTCGCCGCGGCCTATCTCGTCCTCTTCGGGATCGGGACGATCGCCGGGATGGTCGTCGTGACGCTGGCGATCGCGCTGCCCTCGGTGTACCTCGCGCGGCGGATGGATCGGGCGCGGCACGTGCTCCGCTTCGCCGCCGGGATGGCGAGCATCGGCTTCGGCCTCTGGCTCGCACACCGCATCGGCTTCGTCGACGGGCTGTTCACCGGCGCGCCGGTGTGGACGCCGCGTTAGGCGGTGCCGCGTTCCGCTGACGCGCGCCGGGGCGCCGACCCCGCGCTCGATGCACGCGCGCTGAGCGACTTCGGCCGCCGGCTGCGCGCCTGGTACCGGCGCTCGGCGCGCGATCTTCCCTGGCGGCGGACGCGCGACGCGTACCGCATCCTCGTCTCCGAGCTGATGCTCCAGCAGACGCAGGTGTCGCGGGTCGTGCCGAAGTATCACGAGTTCCTGAGGACTTTTCCGTCGCTGGGTCACGTCGCGCGCGCGACGCCGGAGCGCGTCATGGAGGCGTGGTCGGGGCTCGGCTACTACGCGCGGGCGCGCAACCTCCACAAGCTGGCCGCGCACGTCACGAGCGACGGCCGCCGTCCGCGGGCGAAGCTCCCCGCCGAGCCGCACGAGCTGCGCGCGCTCCCGGGGATCGGCGCGTACACGGCGGGCGCGGTCGCGTCGTTCGCCTACGGAAAGCGGGCGGCGCTGGTGGACACGAACGTCGCGCGAGTGCTCTCACGGGTGTTCGCGCCGCATCTGTCGCCGAAGCGGCCGCGCGATCTCACCGTGATCTGGCGGATCGCCGAGCAGGGGCTGCCGCGGACGGGGAGCGCGACGTGGACGCACAACCAGGCGCTGATGGAGCTGGGGGCGCTAGTGTGCACGGCGAGAGTGGCGAGATGCGGGGAGTGCCCGGTGCGCGCGGTCTGCGCGAGCGCGCAGGTCCCGAAAGGGGCCAGGGGCCAGGCGTAAGGAACGGCGGTTGACGCAGTTCCTTCCGGCTGGCCCCTGGCCCCCGAAGTGCTACTTTCCGTTCAGCTTCGAGTTGTACTTCCGCTCGCCGGGGCCGATGTAGATCTGCCGCGGGCGGGCGATCTTCTGGTCCTTGTCGAGGAGCATCTCCTCCCATTGCGAGAGCCAGCCCGCGGTGCGGGCGATCGCGAAGAGCACGGTGAAGTACTCGGTCGGGAAGCCCATCGCGCGGTAGATCAGCCCCGTGTAGAAGTCGACGTTCGGGTAGAGCTTGCGCTTCACGAAGTACTCGTCGCTGAGCGCGATCTTCTCGAGCTCCATCGCGATCTCGAGATCCTCGTCGGAGCCGGTCTCGGCGAGCACCTGATCGGCGAGCTTCTTCACGATGCGGGCGCGCGGGTCGTAGTTCTTGTAGACGCGATGCCCGAAGCCCATCAGCTTGCCCTTGCCGGACTTCACGTCGTCGACGAACTGATTGACCTTGCTCTTGGTGCCGATCTGGTTGAGCATGACCAGCACCTGCTCGTTCGCGCCGCCGTGCAGGGGACCGAAGAGCGCGGCGATGCCGCCGGCGATCGCCGAGTACGGGTCGACCTGCGTCGAGCCGATGGCGCGGACGGCGCTCGTGCTCGCGTTCTGCTCGTGGTCGGCGTGGAGGATGAAGAGGATGTCGAGCGCGCGCTTGAAGGTCTCGCTCGCCTTGTACCGCGGCTCCGTCATCCGGAAGCACATCGAGAGGAAGTTCTCGGTGTACGAGAGGTCGTTGTCCGGGTAGACGAAGGGCAGCCCGCGCATGTGGCGGAGTATGAACGCGGCGATGGTCGGGACCTTCGCGATGAGGCGAATGATCTCGATGTTCCGCTGCTCGGGGTCGCTGATGCGGTGCGCCTGCGGGTAGAACGACGACAGCGCGCCGACGCTGCTGAGGAGCATCGACATCGGGTGCGCGTCGTAGCGGAACCCTTCGAGGAAGCGCTCGATGTTCTTGTGGACGTACGTGTGGTACGTGACGTCGTGCACGAACTGCTTGTACTCGGGAGCCGATGGGAGCTCGCCCTTGCGGAGGAGCCAGGCGACCTCGAGGAAGGTCGCGCCCTCGGCGAGCTGCTCGATCGGGTAGCCGCGGTAGCGGAGGATCCCCTTGTCGCCGTCGATGAAGGTGATCGCGCTCTTGCAGCTCGCGGTGTTCATGAACGCCGGATCGTAGCTGAGCAGGCCGAACTCGTCGTCGCTCTGCTTGATCGGGCGGAGCTCCATCGCCTTGACGAAGGTGTCGCCCTCGACGCCCTCGGTCGCGACCGGCACGTTGTAGCTCTTGCCCGTGCGGGTGTCGCGTATCTCCAGCGAGCCCTGGCTCGAGGTCGACTTCGCCGCCGTCGCCGGGCTCGTCTCGGTAGTAGCCATGCCTTTCTCCGTGGCAGTTGCCGCGGCGTCGCTCTCGACCGGCGCCGCTTTCCCCTCGTCGTCCTCGCCGAGAGTCCACCGCGTCGCAACCTCCGTGCGCGGCTCGTTCAATCTATCCTGGGAGCGGGAGCGCAGGGAGTCGGGGAGCCGCCGTCGGCCCGGTCGGGTCGGCGCCGGCGCGCCGTGCGTGGGCCCTCCGACGGTCCGAGATCTCTGCCTTTCGCGGGGAGTCCGGGAGAACGGGAGGGATCAGCGGCGGAGATCCAATTACGACTCCAGGAGAGATCTCCCAGCCTCCCGACCTCTCCCGCGAAAGGGGTGGATCTTCTTCAGTCCCGGAGGCCCTGCGCACGGCGCGCGCGCCGAGCCCGCAGCCGAGCCGCGGGCGTCGCGGGTTCACGCCCGCTGCGGCGTGCCGATGTCCTCGAGGAATGGATACTTCTTCCGCACCTCGGCGACCCGGGCGGCGTCGAGGGCGACGATCGCCGGGTCGCCGGGAGCGCGGCGGTGCTCGGCGAGGCGATCGCCCCAGGGGTCGTAGGCGACCGAGCCGCCGTCGTAGTCGATGCCTCCCGCTCGACCGACACGGTTCACCGCGACCATGAAGGCCTGGTTCTCGATGGCGCGAGCGCGGGTCAGGGTGTCCCAGTGCGCGCGGCGCGCGGCGGGCCAGTTGGCGACGAGGACGAAGGCGTCGACGTCGCGCGCGACGGCGCGGAAGAGCTCGGGAAAGCGGAGGTCGTAGCAGACGAAGAGCGCGACGCGGACGCCCTCGATCCCGACGATCACCGGCTCCTCGCCGGGAAGGTAGTGCTCGTGCTCGCCGGCGAAGGCGAAGAGCTTCTGCTTGCGATACACGGCGCGGATCTCCCCGCGCGGATCGGCGGCGATCGCCGCGTTGACCGCGCGCGTGGTGCCCGCGCTCCGCTCCGTCGCGGCGACGCTGGCGACGAGCCAGACACCGTGCCGGGCGGCGATCGCGGCGAGCCGCCCCGCGTGGCCGTCGTCGAGCGGCGTCGCCTGGGCGACGTCCATCGTGAAGCCGGTGGTCGTCATCTCGGGGAGGACGACGAGCCGCGCGCCTCCGGCGGCGGCGCGCTCGACGACGGCCTCCGCGCCGCGGAGCGACGACTCCGGGTCGTGCCACCCGGAGTCGTACTCGCCGAGCGCGACGCGCAGCGTGACGGACCCGCTCACGCGGCGCGCGGCGCGAGCGGGGTCTCGCCGGTGAGCACGCGGCGCAGCGCCGCGCTGCCCTCGCGGACCATCTCCGTGTCGCAGCTGAAGGCGAAGCGGATGGCGTCGTTGCAGCTGCGGCCGAAGGCGTCGCCCGGCGCGCTGCCGATCCCCTGCTCGGCCAGCGCGCGCGAGAGATCGTCCGCGTCCTCGACGCCGAGCCGTGCGTAGAGCGACTGGTCGAGCTCGACCCAGAGGTAGAACGCGCCGCGTGGCGCGAAGGGACGGACGCCGTCGATCCCGCCTAACGCTCCGAGCAGGAGGTCGCGGCGCTTCGCGTACTCGGCGCGCATCGCGGCCAGTGGCTCGCGCGACCCGGTGACCGCGGCGAGCGCGCCCCACTGGGCGAGGCTGTTGACGCCGTTGATCGTGCAGCGCAGGAGCTTCGGGATG
This sequence comes from Gemmatimonadaceae bacterium, assembly GCA_013361935.1. Lineage (GTDB taxonomy): Bacteria > Gemmatimonadota > Gemmatimonadetes > Gemmatimonadales > Gemmatimonadaceae > JABFXC01. The sequence continues at coordinate 30,221 of JABFXC010000022.1, read as the reverse complement.
CGGTCGTGCAGCAGCGCGGCGCGGGTGACGATGTAGCCGACGCGCAGCCCGCTCATCGCGTGGCTCTTGGAGAACGAGTAGATGCTGACGACGTGCTCGGCGTCGGCCTCGGGGAGCGAGCCGATCGAGACGTGCGCCGCGTCGCCGAAGAGCAGGTCCTCGTACGCTTCGTCGGAGACGATCCAGAGCCCGCGGTCGCGGGCGAGGGTCGCGATCGCGGCGAGGGTCTCGCGCGGGAGGATCGCACCGGTGGGGTTGTGCGGCGTGTTGACGAAGATCGCGCGGGTGCGCGCGGTGATCGCCGCGGCGACGAGCTCCGGGCTGTAGGCGAAGTCGTCGGCGGCGCTCAGCGTGACGCCGACGGGGACGCCGCCGGCGAGGCGGATGTTCTCGGCGACCTCCGTCCACATCGGGTCGGGGATGATGACCTCGTCGCCGGGCTCGAGGAGCGCGCCGAACACGGTGTAGAGCGCGTGCATGGCGCCGTTGGTGACGTAGATGTCGCTCGCCGTCACGCCCTGGAGACCGTTCTGGCGGCGGACCTTCGCGGCGAGGGCCTCGCGGAGCTGCGGGATGCCATCGTTGGGTACGTAATGCGTCTTCCCGGCGCGCGCCGCGGCGTCGATCGCGTCGAGCACGTGCGGGGCGACGGCGAAGCTCGGGTCACCGGACTCGAGGCGGTAGACCTTCTTCCCCTGGGCCGCGGCCGCGAGGAGCTGCTCGCGGATCTGGACGATCTTGCCTAGCGAGACGAGATCGAGCGGATGCGGCTCGGCGGGCGCGCGCTGTTCGGACGCGGCGGACGGCGGATGGGCGGCTGACACACGCATGACTTCTCCTCGGGTTCCCGCGCGACGCGGGCGGTGGGCAAAAAAAAAGCCGCCTCAACAGGCGGCGACTGTAAACGACGGAGGCGCTCCGACTCGATGAATTCCCTGCACCGGCACCTGCTGCACCATGATCGCGCCCTCTCGACATGTCCGACGAAGTTCCCGTGATTATCGTATGGTGGTCAGGCGGCGGTGTCAAGGAAAGACGCGATTCCGGGGCGAGGCGATGAGCGAGCGCGAGAAGTTCTCGAGCGGGGGAAAGTGGGAGCCGATCGTCGGCTACTCGCGCGCGGTGCGCGCCGGCGACTGGATCCACGTCGCGGGAACGACGGCGGCGCGCGCGGACGGCAGCGTGGAGGCGCCGGGCGACGCCTACGCGCAGACGGTCGCGGCGCTGCGGGCGATCGAGCGGGTGCTGGCCCAGGCCGGGGCGACGATGGCCGAGGTCGTGCGGACGCGGATGTTCGTCACCGACATCGCGCGCTGGGAGGAGTACGGCCGCGCGCACGGCGAGTTCTTCCGCGAGGTACGCCCCGCCGCGACGATGGCCGAGGTCTCGCGGCTGATCGACCCGGCGATGCTCGTCGAGATCGAGGCCGACGCCTTCAGCCCGCGCTCGCGCTGACTCCGCCGAGGGCGCGGACGATCCGCCACTCCTCCGCGGTGACCGGCGTGACCGAGAGGCGGCTTCCCTTGCGCAGCAGCTCCATCTTCTCGAGCCCGGCGACTCCGCGCAGCTCGGCCAGCGTCACCGGTCGCGCGAACGGCTCGAGCGCGCGCACGTCCACGGTGCTCCAGAGCGGATCCTCGCGCTTCGATCGGGCGTCGTAGTAGTCGCTCTTCTTCACGAACTGCACCGGATCGGGGTACGCCTCGCGCACCACCTCGACGATGCCGACGATCGCGTTAGGCTCGGCGTTCGAGTGGTAGAAGAACGCGCGGTCGCCGGTCTTCATCGCGCGAAGGAAGTTCCGCGCGGCGTAGTTGCGAACGCCCTCCCAGCTGGTGGTGCTCGCCGGGGCGCGCTGGAGATCGGCGAAGGAGAAGACGGACGGCTCGGATTTGAGGAGCCAGAAGTTCATGAGGTGAAGATACTGCCGCGAGGGACGAGCGCGACGGCGTCGCCCTCGACGCGAATTCGTGAGCTTTCCGGGCGGGGGACTTGCAGCACCGCGGCGCTCGTCCCCAGTTTCACGGCGTGGACACCTTTCTCGTCGCCTTCGCCACGGCGATCGACATCTTCGGCCGCGCGCTGTTCTTCGCCGCGGCCGTTCTCGCGGTCGTCGCGCTGGTGGACTGGCTGGTGCGGACGCGGCGGATCAGCCCCTTCAACCCGATCGCGCGGTTCTTCCGCCGCGTGATCGATCCGGTGCTCGTGCCGATGGAGCGGCGCGTCGTCCGCGCCGGGGGGATGCCGCAGACGGCGCCCTGGTGGATGCTCGTCGCGCTGGTGATCGGCGGGCTCGTCGTCCTGGCGCTGCTGCGCTTCCTGCTCGGCCAGCTCGCGACGCTCGACGCACTGGTGCGCGCGGGGCCGCGGGGAATCGCATACCTGCTGATCCACTGGACCTTCGCGCTGCTGCAGCTCGCGCTGATCGTGCGCGTAGTGTCCAGCTGGCTGCGCGTGTCGCCGTACTCGCCGTGGGTGCGCTGGTCGTTCGCGCTCAGCGAGCCGATCCTTCGCCCGCTGCGCGGGGTGATTCCCCCGCTGGGGATGATAGACGTCACGCCCCTGCTCGCCTATCTTGCGCTTCGCGTCCTGGAAGCGCTGATTCTCTCGACGCTGCGGTGAGCGCGCTCACCGTGCGCGAGGGGAAGGGCGCGGTGCGGTTCGCGGTGCACGTGCAGCCGCGCGCGTCGCGGAGCGAGATCGTCGGGATGCACGGGAACGCGATGAAGGTCCGCCTCGCCGCGCCGCCGGTGGACGGAGCGGCGAATGAGGCGCTGGTCGAGCTGATCGCCGAGTCACTCGGCGTCGCTCGCCGCGCGGTACGGATCGCGAGCGGCGCGAGCTCGCGCGCGAAGACGGTGGAAGTGGAAGGGGTCAGCACGGCCGCGGTCCTGCGGCTGGTCGATGGATAGCAACACTCGAGCAGCACGAATGGCGACGATTCTTCTCACCGGCATCAACGAGGCGCTCACGGAAGGCCTCGTCCAATCGCTCACCGCGCTCGGACACCGGGCGATCCTGACGAGCGACGTCGCCGAGGCGATGGACATCGCCTCGCACGAGCCGCCGCTCCTCTGCATCGTCGCGCAGGCCGCGCTCCGCGCCGACGCGCGCGCGCTTCGCATCCCGGTGCAGCCCGGGGGAGCGATCCTCCTCTATCGGGGCGCGAACGACTCGCCCACCTCCTTCGCCGGCTCCTACCGGTCGGTGCTCGCCGAGCTCGTGCTCCCGCTCGAGCGGAACCGGCTCTTCGCGCTCGTGCAGCACGTCGAGGAGCGCGCGCGGGTGACCGGCCGGGAACAGCAGCGGGACCGGCGAACGGACATGCGCGCGTAGCGCGCGGGGGTCAGGGGCCAGACGGGAGGAACGGCGTCAACCGCAGCTCCTTCCACCTGGCCCCTGACCCTTTTTGCCGCGTAGGGGCTCGAGCGGTCCGAGGTGTCGGAGCAAGTGAGACGCGCGCTGGCGCGACACTACTCACTCGCTTCGGAGACCGTCGATGGTATCGAGAGTCGTTTCCCGCGGGGCAGCGGGAATGGTCGGCGCGCTGGCGCTGACCGCGGCGCCGCTGATGGCGCAGGGACCGGGGGTGTTCGAGATCTTCGCTTCCCGGCAGCAGTCGCCCTCCACCCCGTTGCTGGGCGGGATCTCCTTCGGCAGCTACCATGGCGCGGTCGGGATGCGCGTCAGCGGCGCGCTCAACCTCACGAGCGGCCAGGACTCCGCTCCCAGCCGCTCGCCGTACGCGGCGACCTGCCACCATTACGGCTGCGAGAGCGGGTCGCCGCGCGGCTACTACCGCGAGGACGGGCTGTCGATGATGCCGTCGATCGGCGCGTGGTCGGCGGATCTCGATCTCGTCTTCGCGCCGGTGCGGCCCGTTCCCGCGCTGCGTGCGCTGCTCCTCGGCTTCTCGCCGTACGCGTTCGCGGGAGTGGGCGGCTACGGCGTCCGCCCGGCGAACGCGGCGGACACGTCGAACGCGACGTGGAGCGTGGGCGCGGGCGCGCATCACGAGCTGCTCGGCTGGCTCGGGGTCGGCGCCGAGGCGCGCTACCGGCAGCCGTTCCGGAGCGACAGCGCCTTCGCGCCCGCCTGGCAGGACAAGCTGCAGTACCGCGTCGGGCTCACGGTGAGCTTCGGCGGACGGAAGCGGACACCGGAGGTGGTGGTCGCGACGCCCGCGCCGGCGGCGAGCGCCCCCTGCGAACGAGCGCCCTGCCCCGTCGATGACGCGGCGGCGCAGCGCGTGCTCGACCCTCGCTTCGCGTCGCGGATCGTCGACTTCGCCGACGGCTACGTGGGGACGCAGTACGCGACGGGGGGCTCGAGCCCGCGCACCGGATTCGACGCGCCCGGCTTCGTGCGCTTCGTCTTCGGCGAGCAGGGGCTGCGGCTCCCCGCGACCGTCGACGGGATGGCGACGGTCGGCACCGAGGTGCCCACGCGCGCGGGGTCGCTGCGCCCGGGCGATCTCCTCTTCTTCTCGAACGACCGCAGCTCGACGGTGGATCACGTCGCGATCTACGTGGGGCGCGACAGGATCATCCACTCGACGGCGAGTGGGAACGGCGTGCGATACGACGTCCTCGGCGAGGGCGAGCGTGGACAGTGGTTCGCCGATCACCTCGTCAGCGCGCGCCGCGTGATCTCGGACGCGGGAACGCGCGACGGCGCACCGCGTCCGCAGGGGGAGGGAGACGACCGATGAGCCGCGACAGGATCTTCCTCACGGCGAGCATGGTGCTGCTCGCGAGCGCGGGGCGCGTTCTCGCGCAGGACCACGCCCCCGCCGACGACGACACGCCGCGGGTCGCGCGGACGCGGACGGCCGTGCAGACGCCCGCCGCGCAGCCGGCGGACCTGCGCGTGCTGCTCGGCGTCACGCTCACCTACTCGGGGGCCGACCGCGACACGTTAGGCGCGCTCGTCAGCGCGGTGGCCGCGGACGGGCCGGCCGAGCGCGCGGGGGTCGAGGCGGGAAACCGGGTGGCCGCGATCAACTCGATCGACCTGCGCGTCGATCCGGAGTCGATCGGCGAGCGCGACGCGGGGGGCGCGTCGATCCGTCGCGCGGCGCGGGCGCTATCGACGCTCGATCCCGGCGACGAGGTGGCGCTCCGCGTGTTCAGCGGCGGACGCTTCCGCACCGTCACCGCGCGGATCGCGGTGGCGGCTCCGCGCGGGGTCGGGGGCCAGACTGCAGAGGTCGGAGGTCGGGGGTCGGGGGTCGGCGTGGCTTCTTCCGACGACGATGGCGCGCGCGTGACGGTGGCTGCTCCGGTGCCGGTGGCCGCATCGACCGCCGCGTCATCCGGGTCGCCCGCGGCGCCGACGCTGGCGACCACGGTCGACGCGGTGGCCGCGGCGCAGGCGCAGATCCGCCAGCTCGAGCAGCGCGAGGACGCGGGCTCGACACTCGACTCGCTCACCGCGCTCGAGCAGGAGCTCGGCGCGATTCGCCGGCGGCTGCGCAGCATCCAGCTCTCCGGCGATCGGCCAAGCGCGCGCGCCTCAGCGAGCCAGAAGACGCTCGACGGCATCAGCCTGAGCACCGTCGCCGACGAGCTGGTACCCGTGCTCGGCGAGGGAAGCGAGTCGGGGCTGCTCGTGCTCGAGGCCGACGAGTCGTGGGATCCGATTCGCCCGGGCGACGTGATCCTCCGCGTCAACGATCAGCCGGCGACGATCGAGCGCCTGCGCACCGCGCGCAACGGCGCGCGCGCGTCGACGATGGACGTGCTGAGACGGAAGCGCGAGATCTCGCTGGTGCTCGACACTCGGTAGGGCGTCGGGGGTCACTGGTAAGGAACTGCGTCGACTGCGGTTGACGCAGTTCCTTACCCTGGCTTCTGATCCCTGTCGTTCAGAATGCCCTCCGCACCCCGATGCGCACGGTCCGTCCGGGGACGATGGTGATGTCGTCGGGCTCGCCGGTCTGGGTGCCGAGCAGGTTCTCGCCGGTGACAACGATCGCGTAGCCGCGGGCGAGGTCGCGCGACATCGAGGCGCGGAGTCGCGTCACGCCGGGATAGCGCCGCCAGTGCGCGCGGAGGAGCGCGCGCAGCGCGGCGGGGCTGCTCGGCGTGGAGCTCGTGTCCGCGACGATGGCCGCGGCGAGGCCGAGGCGATCGTAGTCGATCCAGTCGGCGACGCTCGTCGCGCCGATGGAGGCGCTCCGCCCGGCGGCGCTCCACGAACCCTGCAGGCTCGCCGTGAAGCGCGGCACCTCGAGCACGCGGGCGCCGTTGAACAGGTCGCCGGTGTAGCGCGAGCTGTCGATCCGCTGGACGGTGCTCATCGTCTGTGTGAAGGTGCCGCTCAGGGCGAGCGCTCCGCGGGCCAGCGACCCCTCGAGCTCCCAGCCGCGATTGAGGATGCGCCCGACGTTCTGCAGCTCGTAGTCGACGCGATGCGCGCCGGGACCGCCGTCGCTGCGCCCGGCGTAGTAGCGGGCGACGGGCTGGATGAGGTCCGACGCGGTCTGATCGAAGCGCGTGACGCGGATGGCGGCGACGCGCCCGAAGTAGAGGTCGGCGCCGAGCTCGATGCCCGACTGCGACTCGGGAGCGAGGGCGCGTCGCACGGGATCGTCGCCGCCCCAGGTGCTCTCGCGCGACGCGTTGCGCGCGGGACGGATGCCGCGGCCGTACGCGGTGCGCACCTTCACCGTCACTCCGTCGCCCCCGCCGACGAGCGACATGCCGAGCATCGGAAGCGCGCTCCAGCGCGGGGCGCCGAGGAAGCCAGCGTTCTGCTCGAGCCGGACGCCGCCGGTGAAGTACGCGATTCCCACGAGCGCCGCGGTCCCCTGCGCGATGATTCCGGTGTTGCTGCGCCACGCGACCCCCGAGCCCTCGCCGCGGTGCTCGCGATCGTCGGAGCCGCCGCCCCCGGGACCGGGACCGCTCGACCCGCTCCCGCTGGAGGCGGTGTCCGGCGGGGCGAGCAGCCCGCTCGTCTCCGAGCGGAGCACCGATTCCTCGACGGCGAAGGTGAGGCTCGTCGAGACGAGATCGTTTCCGCCGAGCCGCGTCGTGCCGACGCGTAGGGTGGCGCGATCGGCGCCGCCGTTCGCGGCGCGGAGCGCGGAGTCGGCCGCGGAGGGGATCGCCATCCCATCGAGCCCCACGCCGCGCAGGCGGTAGCCGTCGACGCCGAGGACGAGGGTGTGGGTGACGCGCTCGCTCTGCATAGCGCGCATCGTCGCGCCGGCGGTGTACTGGCCCGCGCGCTGGCGCGGCGCGCGGTCGAGCGAGCCGGGGAGCGAGTCGAGGAGGATCGGGCTCTCGGGAACGACGGCGTCGGCGAGCTGGAGGCGCGCCGTGCCGGTGAGGATGGTCTTCGCGCCGACGAAGCGCGTGCTCGCCGTCGCGCCGAGGTGGCGGTCGAAGGCGCCGGGGACGTACGCGCCGGTGCCGCCGGCCGTGAGGCCTAACGTCACCGCCCGCGTGCTCGCGCCGGCGCGGAAGGTCCCGCCGTACTCCTGCGTCACCGGCGGCCGCGCGACGTAGTCGCTCCCCGCGACGCCGAAGCTCGCATGCCCCCCGAATCGCGGGGCGCCGGGCGCGGCGCCCGCCGTGCGCGTGACGATGTTGACGACGCCGCTGATCGCGTCGGTGCCGTAGAGCGCCGCGCCCTGCGGCCCGCGGATCACCTCGATCCGCTCGATCATCTCCGGGTCGACGCGCGAGAGGAGGAGCGGGCTGGCCATCTCGATCCCGTCGATGTAGACCTTCGGGTAGCTCACGCCGAAGGAGCTCGCGCCGCGGATGCTCGCGTAGTGCGCGAGGAGGGTCGTCGGCGCCTCGTTCCAGAGCCAGACGCCGGGGACGGCGCCGTTGAAGGTCTCCGACGCGGCGCCGTTCGCGGCGCGCCCCCGGAGCTCGGCGCCGGAGATCACCGTGAGTCCGATGGGCAGCGAGCGCTCGGGGGCGCCGGCGGCGCTGCCGGTGACCACGACCTGCTCGAGCACCGCGGTGCTGCGGGCGACGCCGGGGGTCTCGCGTCCGGCGAGCGGCGCGAGCACCACCTGCTCGCCGGCTACGACGCGCGCCTCGACCCCGGTGCCGGCGAGGAGCTCGGAGAGCGCGCCGCCGAGCGCGACGTCGAAGAACGCGGCACAAATGCGGCGGTCGAGCGGCAGCAGGTCGGGGCTGTAGGAGAGGCGCACCGCCGCGGCGACCGCGAGGCGGTCGAGGATGTCGCGCAGCGCGACGTCGCGCGCCTGGATCGACACCGGGCGGTCGAGCGGCGGCGCCCATCCGCGGGCCGGGACCGGCGGAACGGTGTCGACCTGCGAGCAGCGAGGGCTCTGCGCGGCGGCGTGGCGCGCGGGCACGACGAGCAGGGCGATCGTCAGCCCCGCTCGCCCCAGCGCCTGGCGCGCCCCTTCCCTCACCGTCCGGCTGGCGCCGGGGCTCTCGCCGGAGCGCCGACCACGACGAGGTCGCCCTGCCGCGCGAGCTCGATGCCTAACGCGGAGCCGATCACGGCGAGCACCTGGTCCGCGCTCTCCCCCTCGAAGGTCGCGGTGAGGCGCCGCGAGGCGAGCGCGGGATCGTCCAGGCGCAGGTCGAGCCCGTACCAGCGGCGGAGATCCGACGCCACCTCGCGGAGCGGAGCGTCGCGGAAGACGAGCGTGCCGCGCGTCCACGCCAGCGCGTCGTCGACGCTGGACGAGGCGCGCACATACGCGAGGGTGCTGTCGAAGGTCGCCACGTCTCCGGCGCGGAGAAGGAGCCCCCCTCCCGACTCGTCGGAGCGCGTGAGGCGCACCGAGCCGGATCGCACCGCGACGCGGCCGGCGGCCACGCCCTGGTCGACGTGCACGGTGAACACCGTGCCGACGTCGACGATCGTCGCGCCGCCGGCGTGCACGGTGAAGGGGATGGACGGATCGTGCACGACGTCGAAGTAGCCGTCGCCCTCGAGGGTGACCTCGCGCGACCGCGTGCCGAAGCCAGCGGCGACGGTCACGCGCGAATCGGGGCCGACGACGATCCGCGATCCGTCGGGGAGCGCGAGCGTGTCGATCTTCCCGACGGTGGTCGCGAGATCGCGCGCGGCGAGGATGGGCGCGTCGTGCGCGCGGCCGCGCGCGATGCCGATGACGGCGATGGCGACGACCGCGGCGGCGGCGATCCACGCCGCGGGACGCCGCCACATCGGCGGATGGGAGGCGACGCGTGGCGCGAAGCGCAGAGTCCTGGTGCCGCGCCCACCGACGGGTGAGGGCGGTGCCGCCTCCGCCGGCTCGTCCATCCGCGCGCGCACGCTCGCCAGCGCGCCCTCGACGTCGACCGACGCGTCCAGCGCGGCGAGGCGGGCGATCGATCGGTCGAGCGCATGGACGACCGCGGCGCGATCGGGGTTCGCGTCGAGCCAGAGGCGCACCGCGCGCACTTCGGCGGGGGGACTCTCACCCGTGAGATAGCGGGCGATCGCCTCCCAGTCGAAGGGCTCGGGCGTGGGATCGAAGTCGGAACCCTGTGTCGGCATCGCACCCAAAGGACACCCGGCGGGGAACTTACCCTTACCATCCGGGTCCGTATGCCCGATGGCGGCGTGACCGCGGTGTCGTATATGCGTACACCGCACCACCGCCGGAATTCCCGCACGTCGCCAGCCGTAATCTACAGCCATCGTGGACGACCGCGACCTACTCTCGCTGATCCGGCAGGGCGACCAGGGCGCCTTCGACACGCTCTTCCGCGCGCACTACGCCGCGCTCGTCCGCCACGCGGAGGGGATGCTCCGCCGGCGCGACGTCGCCGAGGAGCTGGTGCAGGACGTGATGCTCGAGCTCTGGCGCCGGCGCGAGACGCTCGTCGTCGACGATTCGGTCCGCGCCTATCTCTTTCGCGCGACGCGCAACCGCGCGTTGAACCATCTGCGGCACGAGTCCATCGTGCGCCGCTCCGAGCCCGAGCTCGTGCCCGATCCGGACGGCCGTCCGCAGGCCGACGCGCTGCTCGTCGACGCGGAGCTGGACGTCGCGATCCGCCGCGCGGTGGACGAGCTGCCCGACCGCTGCCGCGAGGTGTTCGAGCTCAGTCGGATGCGCGGGATGAAGTACAGCGAGATCGCGGCGACGCTCGGCATCTCGGTGAAGACCGTGGAAGCCCAGATGGGGAAGGCGCTGCGGGTGCTCCGCGCGCGGCTCGCCCCCTGGCTCGCCGACCGCGACGAGCGCGCGGGCGCCTAACGGCGCCCGCTCCGTGTTTCACCCCCCGCGGTCCGCCGTTCGCCCCGGCTTCGTTCTCCGCGGCGTCGCGGCACGCCATAGGTGATAGGGGTGCCTCGCCATGTCGCGTGTCAGCGGCAATGGGTGCAGGCCATTCACGAGGAGGAACGGAACGATGCCAACGCTCGCCAGTCGGATCGCCGCGCTCGCGGCGAACACCACGGACACGATCGTCGCGCTCGCCGAGGCGGCGTGGCCGCGGAGCATGTCGTCGCGCGAGATCGATCGGCTCGCGAGCGACGGCTACGAAGCCGGCAGCGTGCACGAGATGTACTTCCTGCTCTCCTTCGAGCGACCGGGGTGGGAGCGCATGCTCGGTGAGCTGCAGCGCGCGGGCTTCGTCGTCCGCGACGGCGGTCCGCTCGGTCCCTTCGTGACGGTGAGGACCGCGGTACGGCTCCGCGCCTTCGAGCTCTCCCTCGTCGGCAATCGACTCGACCGCATGCTCGCGAAATACGACGGCTTCTCCACGCTCATCGGCCCCGCGGCGGCGCGCACGGTCCAACCCCAGCCGCTGGAGCGGCGGCTGGTGGCAGGATAGGGCCGCGCGCCCGCGAGGGCGTCTTCGGGGGCACCGATCGCGTATATTCCGTCAGGCGTCGGCCGCGGCAGCTCGTGGCCGGCGCTTCGCATCTACGCCCCGACGAATGTCCGAAGCCGCCATCCAGCCCGATCTCGCCGAAGCCATCCGGAAGCGCCGGACCTTCGCGATCATCTCGCATCCCGACGCGGGAAAGACCACGCTCACCGAGAAGCTCCTTCTCTACGGCGGCGCGATCCATCTCGCCGGCTCGGTGAAGGGTCGCCGCGCCGCGCGGCACGCGACCTCGGACTGGATGAAGCTCGAGCAGGAGCGCGGCATCTCGGTGACGTCGAGCGTGATGCAGTTCGAGTACGCGGGCTATCACGTGAACCTGCTCGACACGCCGGGGCACGAGGACTTCTCGGAGGACACGTACCGCACCCTCGTCGCCGCCGACAGCGCGGTGATGCTCCTCGACAACCGGCGCGGGGTGGAGGAGCGCACACGCCAGCTCTTCGCGGTGTGCAAGCGGCGGCGCACGCCGATCTTCACCTTCGTCAACAAGTGCGACCGCGTGGGCGAGGATCCGCTGAAGCTGATCAGCGACGTCGAGGCGGACCTCGGCATCATGTGTCACGCGGTGACCTGGCCGATCCGGCGCGACGACGCGTTCATCGGCGTCTACGACCGGCGGCAGAAGAAGATCCATCTCTTCGACCGCGACGAGGCGCACGGCGCGGAGCGCGTCCGCGACCACGTCGCCGCGCTCGATGCCCCGGAGACGCGGGAGCTCCTCGGCGACGCGACGCACGACGCACTGCTTCATGATCTCGAGCTGCTCGACGCGGCCGGGCATCCGTTCGACGAGCGGCAGATCCGCGAGGGCGAGCTGTCGCCGGTGTTCTTCGGCAGCGCGCTCACGAACTTCGGCGTCGAGCCCTTCCTCGCCGAGTTCCTCGAGCTTGCGCCGGAGCCGCTGCCGCGGGAGAGCAGCGTGGGGCCGATCGATCCCTACGACGACGCGTTCACCGGCTTCGTGTTCAAGATCCAGGCGAACATGGACCCGAAGCATCGCGATCGCGTCGCCTTCGTCCGCGTCTGCTCGGGGAAGTTCGAGGCGGGGATGGACGTGAAGCAGACGCGCACGGGGAAGACCATCCGCCTCTCCGCGCCGCAGCAGTTCCTCGCCCGCGAGCGCACGGCGATCGAGGAGGCGTATCCGGGGGACGTGATCGGGGTGATGGACCGCGGCAACCTGCGCATCGGCGACACGCTGTCCGAGCGCGAGGGCGTCGAGTTCCAGGGGATCCCGCGCTTCGCGCCCGAGCACTTCACGCGCGTGGTGCTCATCGACCCGATGAAGCGCAAGCAGCTCGACGCGGGGCTGCGGCAGCTCACCGAGGAGGGGGCGGCGCAGGTGTTCTTCACCTCGCCGAGCGACGTCGCGGGCCCGACGCCGATCGTCGGCGCGGTGGGCCAGCTCCAGTTCGACGTGATGCTCCACCGGCTGGAGCACGAGTACGGAGTGCGCTGCCGTCTCGAGCGGATGGCCGGGAAGTCACCGCGCTGGGTGACGGGCCCCGAGGACGAGATCGAGCGCGTCGCGCGATCGGCGGGGCGGTCGCTGATCTACGACGTGAAGGGGAACCCGGTGGTGCTGTTCACGGACGCGTGGGACCTGCGGTGGGCGACGGAGAAGGAGAAAGCCGTGCAGTGGTTCGAGGTGGCGCCGTAGGCTCGCAACTGCGACATGGAAGTGGACGTGGGACGCGCTGGAGCGAGGGTGTGGCTGGGACGACTTCCAACGTGGGATCCGCCCTCCCACGTCCCACGTCGTCCCCGCGTCTCCAACTCGCTCCCCCGTCCCACGTCCACTCCCACGTCGCCTCTAACTACCGGAACACCTCTTCGACCGGCGTGATCTTCACCCGGTCCGGCGTGATGCCGAGCTTCCGCGCGCCGATGACCTTGTCCTCGTCGAACAGCGACTGCGGCTTCGTGCCGTCGTAGCCGATCGGCGAGAAGGTGTCGTTGACGAGCGCGTCGCGCAGACCCTCGGCGTCCTTCGTGATGATGACGACGTCGAGATCGGTAGCCGACAGGTTGCGGCGGATCGCGTCGTTCACCTGATCGCGCGTCAGCTTCGAGAGCGCGTCGCGCATGTACGTCGTGAACTCGGGGATGCCGTACCACTTGGAGTCGAGCGCGTAGCCGAGCTGCTGGTCCTGCGTCTGCGTCATGACATAGACGTTCTTCATCAGGTAGTCGCGGGTCTTCTCGAAGTCCTCCTGCGAGATCCCCGTGTCGATGAGCTTCTGCAGCTCGGCGGTCGCGATGCGGAGCGCCATGTGCGCGTTCTTCGGGACGACGGGGCGGATCCAGACCTCGAAGAGCTGCGCGCGGCGCGGGGTGTTCGGCAGCGGGAAGAAGCGGTACATGCCGCCGGGGAACGCCTCGATGTACGCGTAGTCGCCGTAGTTCATCCCGCGCACCTCGCGGATGCGCTGGTAGAGCTGGCCGCCCTGGCGGTGCTCGCCGAGCCAGGAGCGGGCGACGCTGAGCGCGGCGAAATCAGGATCGCCGCGCTTGACGTTGATCGGCAGCCCGAAGGAGATCGCCGTCGCACGCGTGTCCTTCTTCACGATGTCGACGTTCATCCCCGAGGGCCGCGTGCCGGCGATCGCCGCGCGCGGGCCGGGCGCGGTTCCCTCGGGGAGCGCGCCGAGGATCGCCCGCGTGACCTCGGTGAAGCCCTCGGGGATGTCGCCGCTCATCCCGACCATCAGGTTGGCACGCGTGTAATGCTCGGCGGCGAAGCGCTTCACGTCGTCGAGGGTGATGGCGTTCAGGCCGGCGACCGTACCTAACGCGGGATGCGCGTAGGCCGTGCCGGCGAAGACATCCGCCTGGAGCCGCTCCTTGCCCAGCTCCTCCTCGTTATTCGTGCGCAGATCCTGGGTGAGCGCGGTGAGCTGCTGGTCGCGGAGGCGCTTGAAGTCCTCCTCGCGGAAGCCCGGCTTCACCAGCTGGTCGAGGGCGATGTGGAGGAAGGGATGCCAGTTGTCCTTGTGGATGCTTCCCGTGAAGGTCGTCAGCTCCTTGTCGGCCAGGTTCCCGAAGCCTCCAGCCATCGGGTAGAGCGCCTGGTTGATCTCGCTGATGGTCAACGCCTGTGAGCCGGCCTCGGTGATCATCGACGCGGTGAGCGTGGCGAGCCCCTCCTTCCCCGGCGGATCGTACGCCGAGCCGGCGTTGACGAAGGCGAGCTTCAGCTCCAGCTGCGGCAGCTGCGACTTCTGCGTGATGATGTCGAGCTGCGGCATGAACGGCGGGCCGCTCGACTGCATCGCACCCGCGATCATCGCGTCGATCTTCTTCTGCAGGGCGGCGTGCGCCGAGTCGGCGGCGGGACTTTCCGCGGCGACCGCGGCCTTCGAGACGAGCGAGGCGATCGCGGGCTGCTTCTCGATCTCCGCCGGGAGCGCGCCGTTGGAGAGCGTCGAGACGACGAGGTTCGAATCGGTGAAGTAGCGGCGCGCGGTCCGCCGCAGGTCGGCGGGGGTCAGCGCGTCATAGAGGCGGTACGCGTTGTTCAGCGACGAGTACGAGCGCCGGTACTGCGCGAAGCTCGCGATCGAGGTGGCGATGGAGTTCGTGTTGTCGAGGGTGCGGATGAAGCCGTAGCGCAGCGCCGACTTCGCGTCGGCGAGCTGCGTCGCCGGGACGAGCTCCGCGTTCGCGCGGGCGATCACGCGGAGGATCTCGTCCCGGACGTACGGCACGTCCTTCGGGTCCTTCACCCGCGCGTAGACCGAGAAGAGCTCGGGATCGCGGTTGCTGGAGTTGCTCGCGCTGAGGATGTCCACCTTCTGCTCGTCGACGACGAGCTTCCTGTAGATGTCCGAGGTCTGGCCGAACCAGATGTTCGACACCATGTCGAGCGCGGCGTTGTCCTTGTTCGTCTCCGAGAAAGGCGGGTTGCGGAAGGAGACGGCGACGATCGGCGAGGTGGGCGACGGCCAGTCGACGTGGGCGTACTTCGGGCCGGTGGGCGCGGGCTCGACGGGGACGACCGAGCGATAGCTGCCGCGCTTCCAGCTCCCCCAGTACTTCCGCACGAGCGGGACGACCTGCTTCGGGTCGACGTCGCCGGCGACGATGACGGTCGTGTACTCGGGGCGATAGTACCGCGAGAAGAACTGCTTCGAGTACTCGTACTGGTTGGGCATGTTCTCGATGTCTTCGATGAAGCCCATCGTCGTGTGCCCGTAGGTGTGCCGCGTGAACGCGGTCTTGCGCGTCGTCTCGAAGAGCTTGAAGAAGGGGTTCGCCGAGTTCTTGTTGTACTCGCCGAGCACCGCTCGCGACTCGGTCTTGAAGTCCGTCTCGCTGTAGTCGAGGTGCTGGAACTGGTCGGCGAAGAGCGCGACGATGTCCTCGAGGTTCTCCCTGGCGAAGGTCGCGTAGTACCAGGTGCGGTCGTCGCTCGTGGACGCGTTGTGCCGCGCGCCGGCGCGATCCATCGTCGCGTTGTACTTCTCCGGCGGGTTCTGGGCGGTGCCGCGGAACATCATGTGCTCGAAGAAGTGCGCGAAGCCGCTCTTCCCCGGCTCGACCTCGTTGCGCGATCCCACCTGCACCGGGATCTGGATGGAGACGATGTTCGGGAAGCCGGTCGGGACGACGATGACCTTGAGCCCGTTGGCGAGGGTGGTCTCGGTCGCCTTGAAGGGAAGGACGTCGCCGCTGGCGGTGCGCTTCGCGGTGGTCCGGTGATCGCCGGCGCCCTTCGTCTGGGCGGCGAGCGGCATCGAGAGGAGCGCGAGGGCCAACCCGGCGCCGGGGAGGGAGGAGCAACGCATGTCGGGAGGGGTGAGGTGAAGGCCGCTACGATATGGACGCGGCGGCCCGCCTGTCTACCCCTCCCGCTTCACCGCAGGTCGGCGAACCCGCCCTCGGCGATGGTCGGGACCACGCGGTCGCCACGCATGACGGGGAGATCGGAGAGGTCGAGCGCCTCGCGCAGGGCGCGCCGGCTCACCAGCGCCGGGAAGGGCTTCGACGTCGGCTGGCACCACCCGTTGGCGAGGTAGTACGACTCCGCCGCGTGCAGAAGGGGGATCAGCGCCTTCCGCCCGGCATACTCCACCTGGAGGAGGATCTCGTTCGCGGTGTCACTCAGCTCCGCGGGCTGCGCCCAGGAGCTCGCACCGCTGCTTGCGCGCCCGTCGGCCAGCTCGGTCGCGATGCTGCACCGCTGCATCAACGTGCACCGCGCCCCGCGTCCCTGCGCGGTGGCCACGGCTTCCAGCACCGGAATGGCGTCCATCGTCGGACTCTCCCATTGAGACTACGTCCAGCAACCTGCCCACTGTGTCATACGTCACAATCCGGGCCACGACTGGTACCCGCCGTGTGGCCTAACGTGCCGCCGGCGTGGTGAAGTAGAAGCGGCTCCCCTCTCCCACGCGGCTCTCCACCCAGATCCGGCCCTTGTGCGCCTCGACGATCGCCCTGGCGATCGCCAAGCCGAGCCCGATCCCCCGCCGGTCGCCGCGGTCGCCCTGCCAGAACCGGCCGAAGATGTGCGGCAGCTCGTCGGGAGGGATCCCCGGCCCGCTGTCCGCCACCTCGAAGCAGATCCCGTCGCTCGCCCGCCGCGCACGGAGCGCGATCGTCCCCCCACGCGGGGTGAACTTGATGGCGTTCCCCACGAGGTTGGAGATCGTCTGCTGGATCCGCTGCGGATCGACGAGCGCGGGCGGCAGGTCCGGCTCGACCGACCACTCCGTGACCAGCCCCGCCGCGGCCGCGAGCGGATCGAGCATCGACACCGCGTCCTCCACCAGGCCGGCCACCGGCTCCGGCCGCGGCGTCACCGTCAGCGTCCCCGCCTCGACGCGCTTCACGTCCAGGAGGTCGTCGATCAGCCGCTTCATCCGGTCGCTCGCCCGGCGCAGCGTCGCGAGCTGCTTGCGGGCGATCGACTGGTCCGCGGGAACCAGCTCCTCGAGGAACTGCGCGGCCAGATGGATCGTTCCCAGCGGGTTCCGCAGATCGTGCGCGACGATGCCGAGCATCTCGTCGCGCGCGCGCGTCGCCCGCTGCGCGGCGTCGAAGAGCCGCGCGTTCTCGATCGCCAGCGCGGCGCGGCGGGCGATGGTCGCGGCGAAGTCGAGGTCGTCCTGCTCGTAGCGGCGCCCGGATACCGAGTGGACCAGCGTCAGCACGCCGAGCACGCGGTTCGAGCTGGTGAGCGGGACGCTGATGCACGAGCGCGGCGCGAGCTGCCGACGCAGCCGCAGCTGCTCCTCGTCGCTCGCGCCGAGGGTGAGGAGCTCGTCGCGCACGTCGGCGAGGAAGAGCGCCTCCCCCTCGAACACCGGATGGAACGGCCCGAGATGTCGATCGACCTGCGCGTACGCGGCGAGCCCGCGCAGGATCTCCTCCCCCGCCGGGTCGACGTGCGCGAGACCGATGCGCTTCACCGTGTCGTCCGCCTCGACGACGTCGACCATGCAGAAGTCGGCCATCTCGGGGACGCTCAGCCGGGCGAGCGTGGCGAGCGTCGTCTGATAGTCGAAGGACGCGCCGAGGAGCCGGCTCGCCTCGGCGAGAAAGGCGGCGCGACGGCCCGCGCGCTCCGCCGCGGCGCGTGCCTCCGACTCGCGCGCGAGCTCCACCGCCTGCAGCTCGGCGCGCTTTCGCGCGGTGATGTCGCGGGTGACGACGACGCGCATCTCGCGGCCGAAGCAGACCGTCGGGCGCCCGGTGATCTCGGCGGTGATCGTCTCCCCGTCCCGCCGCCGCACCTGCACCTCGTACGGGTCGGTGCGTCCTTCGGCGACGTAGCGCTCGACGAGCGTCCGCGTCTCGGCCGAGGCGAGGAGGCTGAAGACGTTCTTTCCGCGCAGCTCCTCGAGCTCGTAGCCGAGCATCCGCTGGAACGCCGGGTTCGCGTCGACGATGGTGCCGCGCTCGTGGATGAAGATCCCCTCGAGCGCCGCCTGGTTCAGCTGACGGTAGCGCGTCTCGCTGTCCCGCAGATCGCTCTCCACGCGTTTCCGGTCGGTGACGTCGTGCAGGAAGCTGACGAGATACGCGGGCTGGCCGAAGCCGTCGCGGACGAGCGACACCGTGCGGCTCGCCCAGACGACGCCGCTGTCCTTGCGGACATAGCGCCGCTCGATGGTGTACTCGGCGCGGCTGCCGGCGCGGACGCTCTCGGCGAACTCGCCATTCGCGGCGAGATCGTCGGGATGCGAGATGCGCTCGAGGGTCGTCGCGAGCAGCTCGCCGCGCGGCCAGCCGAGCACCTCGCAGAAGCGCTGATTCACCCAGAGCCAGCGGCCGTCGAGCGTCTGGTGAGCGATGCCGATCGGGGCCTGCTCGCAGGTGGTCGCGAAGCGCTCGCGCGCGGCGAGAACCTCCGGCTCGACGAAGGGCGTGAGGAAGCCGCTCGTGGGCCCGGGCGCGAGGACGGGCGCGATGCCCGCGCCATCAGTGGGCGCGGGGTTGCGTTCGCGTTGCATACATCCCTCGACGGAGGAACGGTGATGCACGCTGGCGGAGCGACCGGTTGCCGCGGCGCCGCTTCCGGAAGAATAGCCCGGCGGGTCGAGGAGTCCAGTAGCCGGATGTAAGGGGGCGGTGAGCGCGGCGCTCGTGTCTGGCAGCGGTCTCGTGCCAGCCTGAGCCGACCGTGAACATCCGAGTTGACCGCGCCTGCCCGCCTTCGCGGGCGGTCAAGGTGCCGCCGCCCGTTACTCCCCCTCCCCCTCACCCGTCGCGAATCCGGATGCGGTCCCCGCGGGCTCTGCACCTCGGAGAATACGGATGACGGGAATCGATTGGAATCGCACGCTGCGCGAGATCGAGCGCGAGTACGACGGGCTGCCGCCGGCGGCCTCCGTCGGCTCGCTGAAGGCGAAGAAGGCCGCCGAGTCCGCGGCGAAGGAGGCGGCGAAGCGCCGGAGCGACCGGCTCTGGGTCATTCTCCGGCTGATCCCCGTGCTCGCGCTCAGCGTCGGGATCCTCTACTGGCCGTATTACGCGCGCTGCGGCGTCGAGCTCGCGGGCTACCTGGGCGCGGTCGCGGCGGTCGTCGCGGGTGGGACGTGGATCGCGGTGACGACCTGGCGCTGCCGCATGCCGCTCATCCACACGCTCGCCCTGCTCGTGGTAGCGTGGGGGCTGGCGATGACCGCCCGCGAGGTCCTGCCGCGCGCGGGCTACGCGAAGCCCGACCCCGACCGCGTCGCGTGGCGCTGCCCGGCGCACTGACCGGGGCGCCGGGCCGCGCTGCCTAACGGAGCGCGGAGCCCGCCGTCGCCGGCACGGTCACCCGCAACAGCCGTCCGACCGTCGGCGCGACCTGCGTGATCGAGGGACGGCCGGCCAGCCGGACCGGTGCGACGTCGCGGGCGACGAGCACGAACGGAATGGTCCGATCGGCCGCGCTCTTCGTGCAATGCTCACGGTAGCCGGCGATGCTCGCCTTGCATCCGTCGCCGTGCCCCCCGCCGTGGTCCGCGGTGACGACGAGCGCGACCTCGCCGCTCGCGATCGCCGGCTGCAGCGCCGCCGACAGCTCGCCGATGATGCCATCCGCCGCCCGTGCCGCGCCGACGTACTCGGCGCCGAGCACGTCGCGCGCGGGGTCGGAGGCATCGGTGCGGATCCAGCCGAAGTCGTGGCCCGCGTAGTCGACCGTGGGGATGTGGACGAAGAGCAGCGTCGGCGCGTCGGCGGCGGTGGCGCGGGCGATCGCCTTCGCCCGCAGATCGCCGAGGTTTCCGTCGACCGCGGTGACCTCGTCGAGGCCGAAGTAGGCACGGGCGCTCTCGAGCTGCGACGCGGGCACGAGCGAGCTGGCGACGAGCGCCACCGAGCGCCCGCCGGCGCCCTTCACCCACTCGAACATCGTCGACGCGCCGTTGATCGCCAGGGCGAGCCCCGACTGCCGATCGAGCACGTTCGACGTGATGCCGAGGGTCGTGACGTCGCGGCCGGTGAACATCGAGAGGTGGCCGGGAACGGTGAGCGACGGGACGACGGTCTGCATGCTGTCGGTCCACGCACCGCGCGCGGCGAGAGCGGACAGTGCCGGCATGTACGCGACGGCGTCGCCGCGCAGGCCATCGACGCTGACGACGACGACGCGCCGGACGGCGGGGAGGGAACCATGGTACGCATTCGTACCGGGCGCGGTCGCGCCGTCACCGGCGCACGCGGCAAGTGTGGCGCTCAGCATCAGGCTGAGCGCCGCGACGTGCTTCTTCATTCGTGACTGGAGCATTCGGGGGGAGAACGACGTCGCCGCGGCAGCGCGGCGACGAGGTGAATCTCGCACACTCCCGTGCCGTTAGGCAGTGCTCCGGCGCACATCGCGCGCGGCGCGGCGCGACCTTCATGGAAACTTCATCCTCGGCGTGGCGTGCACCGTGCGCGAGCCTCGGAGACCATCAGCGATCTCTGCCTTTCGCGGGGAGGACGGGAGGTTGGGAGACTTTCCGTTCGGAGCCTTCGCATGTCGTTGCAAACGAGCCATCACATGTTGTTGGCAACGATGAGAGCTCCCCGCGATTCCTCCCGGTCTCCCGTACTTCCCGCGATGGAGACGAAGCACGACCGTCGCACCGGACCGCGTGCACGGTGCCAGGCGCGCGTACGTCCCTTCCCGACGTCCCCTATCTCGGCGAGGTGATCGCGATGACGCCGCCCGGATAGTACTTCCCGAACCACTCGCTCCCGGCGACCGGCGTCAGGAAGCGCACCTCGCCGACCATGGCCATCGACAGGCTGCGCAGCTCGTCGACGCCGCCGAGACGCATCCCGTTGTAGTAGACGACGGGACGCCCGCCGAAGGGATCGGCCGGGAAGCCTAACGCGCGCGTGACGAAGAACTGCGGCCGCAGCCGCTGGACGACGTCGTAGGCGGAGCCGACCCCGCCCTTTGCCAGCTCGGCGCGGCCGATGATGTCCGAGGAGCTTCGCACGCGCGGCTGACCGGCGGTGAGCGCGGCGTCGGATTGCAGCGACGACGGCCGCGCGTAGCCGGTGGTGCAGGCCTGCACGGCGGCGAGGGCGAGCGGGGCGAGAGCGAGGATGCGGGTGACGCGGGACATGGGTGCCTCCGGGTGAGCCGTGCCTGACGAGCGAAGCGCGAGGAGAACGCGCTCCTGGCTTACGAGGGTTAGGCAGCGGCTGCACGCGTCTGGATGCTCCATTCACAGAAGCTTGACCGGCGAGGTGCCGCGCGTGGACATTGCGAGTGCGCCACGAGACATTCGCTTGCATCCGCGATACAAACACCGGCCATCACTGCTCGAGCTCATGCGTCGTACCCTTCTGCTCATCGCCCCCATCGCCCTCCTCGGCGCCGCGCGCGCCGCGGCCGCGCAGGCCCCCGAAGCTCTCTGGTATTCGACGGATGCCGAGGCGAGCGTGCAGAGCTTCCTCGCGCACGCCGACCGCGTCTCGATCGTCGCGCCGCAGTCGTTCTCGATGGACAGCGTCGGGATCATCTGGGGCCGCGTCGACGCCCGCGTGCTGGCCACGGCGCGCGCGAAGGGGGTGAAGGTCATCCCGCTCATCGTCAACCCGGGCTTCGACCAGCCGATCTTCCACCACGTCCTGAACAACGCCGACGCCCGGCGCCGCGCGGTGCACAACATCACCGCGCTCTGCCGCGACAACGGGTTCGACGGGATCCAGTTCGATTTCGAGAACATCAGCATCCTCGACCGCGACGCGTTCACCGCGTTCTCGCGCGAGGTCGCCGACTCGCTTCACCGCGTGAAGTGCAGCCTCTCGGCCGCGGTCGTCCCGCGCTCGAGCGACTATCCGGGACCCACCTCGTACCACAAGTGGATCTACGACAACTGGCGCGCGGCCTACGACTACAAGGCGCTCGCCGACGCGATGGACTTCATCTCGCTCATGACGTACTCGCAGCACACGCGGCGCACGCCGCCGGGGCCGGTGGCGAGCTACGAGTGGATGGAGCGCGTGGTGAAGTACGTCCTCGCCCAGGGCGTCCCGCCGTCGAAGCTCTCCCTCGGGCTCCCCTCGTATTCGGAGTACTGGTACCCCATTTACGACGCGGCCGGCGGCGCGCGCAGCAGCGGCACCGGGCTCGCGTATCCGGCGGCGATGGGGATCCTCGCCGAGAACCACGTCACGCCGACGTGGGACGACCGGACGAAGGAGGCCTACGCGTTCTGGGACAACGACGGCATCAACGAGTTCCTCTTCCTCCAGGACGCCCGCGCCTTCCTCGCGCGTCTGCCGCTGATCTCGCAGTACAGGCTGCGCGGCTACTCGGTGTGGGTGCTCGGCCAGGAGGATCCGTCACTCTGGGCAAAGCTCCCGGCGGCGAGGTAGCGCTCGGCGGTGGTGGCAACTGTCGCCGCCGCGATAGAAACACGAAGGTCACGAAGGTCCACGAGGAGATGCTCCGGCAATGTCCTTCGTGAACCTTCGTGACCTTCGTGCTTCGACAGCCGCTACAAGAGCCGAAAGGGTCCGGCGCGAAGAGACCGAAAGCGCGCCGGCAGCGATCCGCTCGTCATCGGGATGGCGCCGTCGAGCCTAACGCGTCGCGCCGGGCGCGCATCAGCGCGCGCTCGCTCTCGTTGCGGGTGAGCGAGATCGCGCGCTCGAGCTCGGACTTCGCTTCCTCGACCCGGCCGAGCTTCGCGAGGAAGTCCGCGCGCACGGCGGGCAGCAGGTGGTAGCCGGCGAGGGCCTTCTCGCCGCGCAGCCCGTCGACGATCGCCAGTCCCGCGGCCGGCCCGTCGGCCATCGCGACGGCGACCGCGCGATTGAGCTCGATCACCGGCGATGGGGTGAGCGCGTGCAGCTCGACGTAGAGATCGGCGATCGCGCGCCAGTCGGTCTCCGCCGCCGTGCGGGCGCGCGCGTGACACGCGGCGATCGCGCCCTGGAGCACGTATGAGCCCCGCCGCTCGCCGAGCGCGTCGGCGCGATCGAGGGCGGCGAGACCGCGGCGGATGAGCAGCTGGTCCCAGCGCGCGCGATCCTGGTCGAGCAGGAGCACCGGCTCGCCCGTCGGGCTGACGCGCGCGTGCAGGCGCGACGCCTGGATCTCCATGAGCGCGACGAGTCCATGCACCTCCGGCTCGCCCGGCACCAGCTCGGCGAGGATGCGGCCGAGGCGGAGCGCCTCCTCGCAGAGCGCGGGCCGCGTCCAGTGGTCCCCCGCGGTCGCCGCGTAGCCCTCGTTGAAGATCAGGTAGATCACCTGCAGCACCGAGGAGAGCCGCTCCTCGAACTCCGCGCCGCGCGGCACCTCGAAGGGAACCTTCGACTCGGCGAGGGTGCGCTTCGCGCGCACGATGCGCTGCGCGATGGTCGCCTCGGGCACGAGGAAGGCGCGCGCGATCTCGTCGGTCGTCAGGCCGCCGAGCAGCCGCAGCGTCAGCGCGACGCGCGCTTCGGTGGAGAGCACCGGGTGACACGCGGTGAAGATGAGCCGCAGCAGGTCGTCGCCGACATGGTCGTCGAGCGCCGCGTCGAGCGCGGACGCGGTGTCCTCGTCACGCTCGAGGGTGTGGAGGATCTCGTCATGCTTGCGGTCGAGCAGCTTGTCGCGCCGGAAGCGGTCGATCGCGCGGCGCTTGCCGGTGGCCATCAGCCAGGCGCCCGGATTGTCCGGGACGCCCGACTCCGGCCACTGCTCGAGCGCGGCGACGAGCGCGTCCTGCGCGAGATCCTCGGCGATGCCGACGTCGCGGGTGATCCGCGCGAGCCCCGCGATCAGCTTCGCCGACTCGATCCGCCAGACCGCGTCGATCGCGCGGTGTACTTCGGTCGTGGTCACGGCGGATAATCATGCGCCTCTCACCGACAGGCAACCGGGTACCGGCTACCGGGTACCCGGTACCGGTGATCACTGCTCCCACCGCCGCCAGGCGACGAGCGCGGCGAGGACGCCGACGACGAAGGGCAGGATCGCCGCGACCACGCCCATCCCGCCGGCGAGCGTCGTGCTCACCGCGCCGATCATGATGACAACCAGTCCCGCGGCCGCGATCGGCGTCAGCTCGGGCAGCACTCGCGTCGCCCGCGGCAGGACGAGCCCGAGCGCGCCGAGCACCTCGCAGGTCCCGATGAAGTGGATGAACGCCGAGGAGAAGTGGATCGGCGCGCCGGCCTGCAGCTGATCGCTCGGCACCGCCAGCTTCATCCCGCCGGCGAAGAGGAAGAGGGCGGCGAGCAGCCCCTGCACCGTCCAGAGGAGGATCGTCTCGGTCCTGCCGCTGCCGCTCTCGTACGTCCGCGTCGTGGCGCCCATGGTCGTGTCTCCGGGTCGAGGTCATGGAGGCGGACTCTCGCGCCTCCATGAACACGTCGAACGAGAGGGCGCGCGATCGACATGGGTTGAGGGGGACTTTCGTGCTCGGCGGTGAACAACAGGGAGCCAGGAGTTACGGGAGGTGCTGTCGTGAGGAGCGATTGCCCTTGCGACTCCCTCCACGGCCTCCACGGCTCCCTGTTGAATGGAGCCGGAGCGCGGGCTCAGCGCTTCTTCTCGATCCGCTCCCGCATCGCCGCTTCGCGCTCGCGCTGTTCGGGAGTGAACTCCTCTCCGAACTCGTCGGCCTCGAAGAAGGGGCGGATCTCCAGCTCGAGCTCGCCGTCGCCGTCGAGCGCGGGCCACTTCTTCACCCACTCGATCGCCTCCGCCCGCGAAGCGACGTCGATGATCGCGTAGCCGGCGATGATCTCCTTCGCTTCGGCGAAAGGACCGTCGATCACCGTCGGCCTGCCCTTGTGGAACTTCACCTTCGCGCCCTTCGAGCTCGGGTGCAGGCCATCGCCGCCGCGAAGGATGCCCGCCTTCTCCATCTCCGCCATGTAGTTGCCCATCGCCTCGAGCAGCTCGGTCTTCGGCATGACGCCGGCTTCGGTCTGCGCGTCGGCCTTGCGGATGATCATGAAACGCATCGTGGTTCTCCGTGCGGGTGATGGGATGTCGGGTGTCGAGCGCGATCGCGGGCGAGCGCCGCGCGCGCTCCCTTCGGGGCAGCTTCGGAGCCGGCGCCCCAACGCGGAGGCGGCTCTACCGGTACGTCGAACGGGCAGAGGCGGGATCGACACGCCGGACGAGGTTTTCTTCGGCCGGAGAAGATGCGACCGCCGCGCGCCCGCCGCGAGCGGCGCCCGCGCAGAGCGATGGCGCTTTCATACGAGACCTTTGCATTTGCGCGAGAAACGGCGGCTATCCTCCGGGTGTCTCAAGGGGAGCTGTCACTCCCCTGACCCGAACCGTGCAGCGTCCCATGCTCTCCAATCGACTTCTTCGCGTCGCCGCCTCGTTCGGCGCGCTCTTCCTGACGTCGGCCGTCGCGTCGGCGCAGGCCGGTCCTCCCATGGGCGCCCCTGCCGCGCCGAGCGGTGAGATCCGCGGCCGGCTCGTCGAGACGCACTCGGGCCAGCCGGTCACCATCGGGTCGGTCACCGTGCGGCGCGCGGCGGATACGAGCTTCGCCGGCGGGGCGCTGCCTAACGCGGACGGCACCTTCCGGGTCAGCGGGCTGCGCGCGGGCCGCTACGTCCTGCGCTTCCGCGCGATCGGCTTCGCCCCGCTGGCGCGCAGCGACATCGCGCTGAGCGCGGAGCAGCCCGCCATCGACCTCGGCGACCTCAAGGTGGCGGCGATCCCGGTGACGCTGGAGACGCAGACCGTGACCGCCGAGCGTCCCGACGTCGCGCTGGCGCCGGATCGGAACAGCTATTCGACGAAGAACATGCCCTCGGCCAGCGGCGGCACGGCCGTGGACGTGCTGCGCAACACGCCGGCGGTCGAGGTCGACGGGAACAACAACGTGAGCCTGCGCGGCAACCAGAACGTCGTCGTGCAGATCAACGGCCGGCCATCGCCGCTGCGCGGCGACCAGCTCGGCAACTTCCTCTCGCAGCTCCCCGCGTCGACGGTGACGCGCGTCGAGGTCGCGTCGAACCCCTCGGCGAAGGACGATCCCGAGGGGACGGCGGGGATCATCAACATCGTGCTGAACCAGCAGGCCGACATGGGGTGGAGCGGCGGCGTCAACGCGAGCGCGGGCTCGACGGGGATGGCGAACTTCTCCGGGAACCTCGGCCGGCAGGAGGGGAAGCTCACCTTCCTCGGCACATACAGCCTCTTCCGCGACCAGCGGCAGTTCAGCGGCTGGTCGAACCGCGAGAACCTCTTCTCCGGCGGGCCGGCGTTCGTGAACGGCCGCTTCGAGGGGACGGGGCATCCCTTCTTCCAGAACGCGACGCTGCGCTCCGAGTACAAGCTCAGCGATCGCGATGCCTTCACCTCCGACGTCGTCGTTTCCAGCGGGCGCTTCGCGCGCGACTTCTCGAACTACTACGCGAACCTCGACTCGACGGGCACGGTGACCGGGCTGTTCAACCAGTTCACGAACGGCAAGGGGACCAACCTCACGCAGGACTACGCGCTCGCCTTCCGCCGCATCGCGCCGCCGAACAAGCCGATGTCGACGACCTTCTCCACCGAGCTGCGCTTCACGAACAACTCCTTCGACTTCGACAACCGGCTCTCCGGCGCCGTGGTCCAGGCGGACGCGGCGACGCGGTCGATCCCGGCCGAGCTCGACGTGAACGACTCGAACGTTCCGCTCTGGTCGCTGCAGTCCGACTACGCGCATCCCTTCGGGACGAAGACGAAGCTCGAGCTCGGGGTGAAGGGAACGGACCGCACGACGTCGAACGACTTCACCGCGGCGTACCGCGACCAGAACGGCGTCTACGTCGACTCCGCGGAGCGGGCGAGCAGCTTCGACTACCACGAGCAGGTGGGCGCGGCGTACGGGCTGCTGTCGCAGAAGGTGGGCAAGGTGGACGCCCAGGCCGGCCTGCGCCTCGAGAACGCGCAGACGCGCTTCGAGCTGCCTAGCGGCGGGGGCACCTACCGCAACGACTACGGGAGCGCCTTCCCGAGCGCGGTGCTCGCCTGGAACGTGACCGAGCTCCGCCAGCTCAAGGCGAGCTACTCGCGGCGCATCACGCGCCCCGATCCGTTCATGCTCAGCCCCATCGAGCGGCGCGACGACCCGCGCAACGTCTTCGTCGGCAACCCGAACCTGCGCCCCGAGTATACGGACGCCTTCGAGCTCGGGCTGCAGGACACGAGGAAGTGGGGCTCGCTGCAGCTCACGCCGTACTACCGGAAGACGGCGCACGCCGTGCGCTTCATCCGCTACATCGACACGACCGGCGTCAGCGTCGGCACCTTCTCGAACGTCGCGAGCAGCACGGCGATGGGCGCGGACCTCAACGTCAGCTACCGCCTGGGCGGGCTGAACCTCTTCGGTGGCGGCGGGGCGTACCGCTACTCGAGCGACGCCGGCGACCTCTCGACGAAGGCCTACGTCTGGACGGCGCGGTCGAACGCGACGTGGAAGCTTTCCCCGACGCTCGACCTGATGGGCTTCGTGAGCTACCGCGCCGCGGCGAAGACGGAGGGCGGGGTGCAGCACGCGTTCGTCTTCTCGAACCTCGCGCTCCGCCAGAAGCTCTTCGGCGACAAGGGAAGCCTGACGGTGCGCGTGCAGGACCCGTTCAACCTCAGCGCATTCGGCTACGACACGCGCAACGGCCAGGTGATCGAGTCGACGGAGCGGCGCTTCGGGATGCGCGGCATCGTCGTCAGCTTCTCGCGCAACTTCGGCCAGCAGCTGAAGCTCCGTCCGCGCCCGCAGGACCAGCCCGACCAGGGGGCGCAGCAGCTGCCGGGTCAGGGACCGTAAGCGGGGAGGGGACGGCCACTCGTTGAACCACGAAGCCGTGCTCTTGCAACAGCATTGAACACGAAGGACACGAAGGGCCGCGAAGGGTGCTCCAGCGATATCCTTCGTGGACCTTCGTGTCCTTCGTGTTTCAACCGCCGAGCGCCCGGCCGAGCCTAACCGCCGCTCACCGCGGGGACGATGGTGATGATCGTCCCCGCTTCCACGCGCGTCGCCAGCCCGTCGAGAAAGCGGACGCTCTCGTCGCCGACGAAGACGTTGACGTGGCGGCGGATCTCGCCCTGCTCGGTGAGGACGCGGTCGGTGAGCGCGGGGAGCCGCGCGGCGATCGCGGCGAGCGCGTCGCCGACGGTGGCGCAGGGCTCCTCGACGACGAGCGTCCCCACGCCGCGGGTGTAGGGCGTCAGCGCGCGCGGGACGACGACTGATACGGCCATCGCTCCCTCGCCCTAGACGACCGCCGCCTTCACGCAGCAGATCGGGGGAAGCGCGTCGGCCATCTCCGTCCAGCTCTCCCCCTCGGTGGCCGAGCCGTAGAGCTTTCCGCCGCGCGTGCCGAAGTAGATCCCCGCCGGGTCGAGCGCGTCGGCGGCCATCCCGTCGCGGAGCACGCACTCGAAGGCGTTCTCCTGCGGAAGCCCGTTGGCGAGCGGCTCCCACGACGCTCCCGCGTCGCGCGTGCGATAGACGCGGAGCTTCGCCTCGGGAACGATGCGGAACTGGTCGGACTGCAGGGGGATGATGTAGACCGTGTCCGCGTCGTTCGGGTTCGTCACCATCGCGAAGCCGAAGTCGGAGGGGACGCCGTTGGCGATGTCCGTCCACGAATCGCCCCAGTCGTCGCTGCGGTAGAGGCCCCAGTGGTTCTGGAGGAAGAGCCGCTCCGGCTTCGCGGGATGGTGCGCGACCTTGTGCACGCACTGCCCGAACTCGGGGTACTTGTTCGGCAGGAACACCGCGCGCACGCCATCGTTGCGCGGACGCCAGCTCGTTCCGCCGTCGTCGGTGCGATAGAAGCCCGCGGTCGAGATGGCGATCCCCATCTTCTTCCGATCGCGCGGGTCGACGACGATGGTGTGCAGGCAGAGCCCACCGCCGCCGGGTTGCCAGCGCGGGCGATGCTCGTGCTCGAGCAGACCCTTCACCGGCTCCCAGCTCTCGCCGCCGTCGCGTGACTCGAACAGGCAGGCCGGCTCGACGCCGCACCACAGAGTGTCCGGCTCCTCGGCGCGGCCCGGCATGATCTGCCAGACGCCGGCGAGTGAAAGCCCGGACCCTTCCGGGAAGCGCACCGCCTGACGCTCCGGACCGACCCAGTTCTTCCCGAAGTCGTCGGTCATGCGGATTGTGCCGCCGAAGTGGCTGCTCTGCGTCCCCATGAGGATGCGCGTGCGGCCGCCGCGGTTGTCGTAGGCGACGGAGTACACGGACTCGCCGGGAAAGTGCGGGCCGTCCATCCGCCACTTCTTTCGCGACGCGTCGGAGGTGAAGACGAAGGCGCCCTTGGTAGTGCCGACGAGGACCATGACCTCGCCCGCGGCGCGCCGGCGGGGGGATGCTGGCATGCGGAGGCTCTCTCTGGAATTCGGACGGGACAAGCGTGGCGAAGCCGCGTCCGCGGCGCAATGGCCGCTATAGCTCGCCGGGCGCCTCGGCATTGCCCAGCGCGACCCAGGTCACCGTGTCCCAGGAGTTGTGGATGCCGATGAACAGGAGCAGGAGCGTCGCGCCGGCGACGACGAAGAGCGCGTCGCGCTCGTGGCGCAGGAATGTCGCGGCAGCGATCACCATCGCACCGTAGGACGCGAAGGGGAGGACGGAGTGCCAGATCCAGTCCTCGAGCACTGGCTTGTAGCCCTTCGTGCTCCGCGCGCGCCGCGTCACGATGAGCGTGTACGCGATCCCCGCGACCGCGACGAGTCCGAGGGTGACCGCCGGGCCGTGCAGCGTCTCCCACGGCGCGCTGAGAATCGCCGAGACGAGGAGCGCGGCGCCGAAGTGGATCACCGTCGGCGTGGCGAAGGCGCCGATCTCGCCCTCCCCCGCGCGGCGCCGAAGGTCGGTGATCAGCGTCATCACCACGAACTGCAGCCCCGTGAGCGCCGCCGCGGACGAGCCGACGATGACGTAGAAGCTCTCCCAGGCGGAGAGCGGGATCGTGGTCTCGGGCATCGGTCACCGCCGGGCGAAGTTGGGGGCGCGACACGGGCGAGGGGTGCCGTGGCGCATGTATAATGGAGGGTCATGGCCGCAACCGCACCTCTCCGCCACCGCAGCATCCTCCTCGCCGACTGCGACGTGTACTACGTCCAGCTCGCGCGCATGGCCGATCCCGACGGCGCGGGACGCGCGCGGCTGCTCATCGTCGGCGGCTCCGCGGAGAGCCGCGGCGTCGTCTGCTCGGCGACCTACGAGGTGCGGAAGTTCGGGGTGCGATCGGGGATGCCGATCTCGCGCGCGGTGAAGCTCTGCCCGCAGGCGATGTGTGTCCCCGTGCCGCGCGAGCTCACCGCGCGGAAGAGCGAGGAGATCGTCGAGGTGTTGCACCGCTTCGCCCCCGACGTGGAGAGCGCGTCGCCGGATGAGGCCTACATGGATCTCACGACGACGATGGACACCGTCTACCGGGGCCGCAACCTCGCCGACGTCGCGCGCGTCGTGCGAGCGG
>JABFXC010000091.1 GCA_013361935.1 Gemmatimonadaceae bacterium | reverse complement strand
TACGACGGCGCGGCGGCGGCCGCCGCGCCCGGACGATCGAGCGTGAGACGGAGCGATGCCGCGCCCCCGGGGGCGGCGCCGAGCAGGCCGGCGAGCGACTGCGACGAATCGGCTGCCGGCGCGCCGGTCGCGGACTGATAGACGACGCGGCTTCCCGAGCGGACGCGCACGGGCGCCGAGGGTCCGGATTTCTGCTTCCGCTCGAAGGCGGCAAGCGCCTCTACCGCCATCGCCCAGTCCTGCGTGTTCCACCGGGAAGTCGCACGTCCCTGCTGCACCACGCTCTCGACGAGCGGTCCGACGAGCGGGTGATCGGGCGCGACGGCCAGCGTGGCGAGGAGGAGCCGCGCGCCGGGACGCACCGTGCTGCGGAAGTAGAAGATCGTGTCACCGGCCGCCGGGGGGAGCACCGCTCGGCGCCCTTCCAGCTGGATCTGCGACCACTCGGAAGCGAGCAGACCAGCGGCACCACGCCGGTCGCCGCGACGCGCCAACACTTCGGCGAGCCGCGCGCGATCCTCCCACCGCAGCTGCGCCGCACGCGCGACGAGCTGATTCTCGACGGCGACGTTCGGTCGCTTCATCCGGCTGAGCACGTCCACCGCGGCGATACGCTCGGCCAGGTCGAAGGCGATGTTCTCCCACCAGTGGCGGAGTGGAGTGTCCTGCGGCAGCGGCTGCGCGAGGCTTCGCTCGAGATAGTCGCCGATGCGTACGAGCACGGAGTCGTCGACCGTCAGCCCTGCCTGCTTCGCGTCCAGCAGGAAGCCGCCGGCATAGGCGGTGAGCCAGGGCGAGGTCCACTGATCGGAGCCCCAGTAGCCAATCCCACCGTCCTCGCGCTGGCGATCGGAGAGCATCGCGACGCCGCGCTCCAGGTCGCGCTTGGCGGTGGCCGGCGCGATCCGCGCCACGCCGCTCACCGCGCCCGCCGTGTAGAGCGCGAGGAGCGGACGGCCGGCGCTCGTCACCTGCTCGGTGCAATACCACGGGTAGACGCGCAGCTGATCGTACGCGCCGCGGACGAGCGCGAGCACGGATCCGCCCAGGCTCACCTCGAGCCGGGAGCGATCGGGGTCGATCCCCTCGGGGAGGATGAGCTCCACGGTGGCCGTGTCGTGCAGCACGCCGCTCGCCGTGTAGGCGCGCGGATGATAATCGGGGCGGAAGGGGAGGCGCGTCTCGACCGCGTCGACGTCGCCGCCGCCGTTCACGGTGAAGCGGAAGACCGCGCTGTCACCGCGGTCGCCGGCGTTGTCGGACGGCGCGCGGAAGGGGAAGCGCAGCTCCGAGCCGCGGCCCTGTTCGAGCATCGCGCGCAGCGTCGCGTCGCCGAGAAGCTCGACGCCGGTGGCGACGGCCTGCATGGTCACCGGTCCCGGCGCGCCCGAGCGGCGATTCACCACCGCGCCCGCGGTGAAGTCGTCCCCGGGGCGGAGGAAGCGCGGCAGCGCGGGGCGTGCGACGAGCGGGCGCGTGACGAGCATCTTCGCGTCGCCGCTGCCGAAGCGATCCCCTTCCGTGACGGCGACCGCCATCACGCGGAACGTCGTGAGGTTGTCGGGGAGCTTCGCCGCCGCGACCGCGTTCCCCTGGGCGTCGGTGACCACCGAGCCGAGAAAGAACGCCGTGGTCTTGAACCGCGAGCGCAGGACGTCGGCGGCGTCTGCGCCGCCGCCGCCGCCCGGATTCCGCCGACCCTTCTCTCCCTCCGGAATCTGCGGGGCGACGGCGACGAGGTTGCTCGCCAGGCGCATCCCCAGCCCGCGCTCGCGATACAGCATGTCGAGCGGATCGGGGGTCTTGAAGCCGGTCAGCGCGAGCACGCCCTCGTCCACCGCCCACAGCGTCACCTCGGCGCGACGGCCCGTGCCGCGCGCATCCGTGACGCGCAGGCTGACGCGTGCCGAGTCGCCGGGGCGATACTCGTCGGCGAGCGGCTTGACCGCGACCGCGAGCCGCTTCGTCTCCGGCGTGACGCGAAGCTCGGTGTAGCCCACGCGGATCGTCGGCCGCCCCGGATCGTCGAGCTGACCGGGGGGCGCGCTCCGTCCGCGGGTGACGACGACCGAGACGAACGCGTTAGGCGCGAATGCCTCGGTGATCGGGAACTTGAGGAGCTGCGATCCCGAGGCGAGAGTCATCCGCCGCTGCTCGATCAGGCCCTCGCGCTCGACGGTGATCCACGCCTCGGCGCCGGTGAACGGCGACGCGATCATCACCGTGGCCGTGTCGCCGACGCTGTAGCGGCTCTTGTCGGCGATGAGATCCATCCGGAAGCGCGACTCGTCCTCCCAGGGCACCCAGTCCTTTCCCGTCGCCCAGCGCATGAAGCTCGTATGGACGGCGCGCCCTTTCGCGTCCTTCGCGTCGAACGAGATCGTGTAGCTTCCGCCGTCAGTGGGAGTGAAGCTGCAGCGCGCGGGGTCCGCGGCGGTGGTGATCGAGCAGTGCGCGACCGTGTCGGAGACCCACTCGCCGACGGTTTCGGCGGCTCCGTCGCGCTCGCGGTGCACCTGGTGCCACTCGCGGCGCACGACGGTGCCGCGAACGCTCACGCCGGTGACGTGCTCGCCCGAGGGGCGCACCGCGAGCACGGCGACCGACTGCGGGTCGCCGGCGCGCCAGAACCACGATTCGCCGAGCGACTTCGCGGCGACATAGAAGTCGGCTGGGTGGACGACGACCGACGCGCCGCCAGCGACGGTCTGCCGGTTGACGTCGGTGATCATCGCGGTGAGCGAGACGGACGCCGCGCGTCCCTTCGCCGGCGCGGGGAGGGCGAGCGAGACGACGCGTCGCCCGCTCGCGTCGAGGGTATCGGTCGCGCTACCGAGGACGGTCTCGTCGGAGGAGTCGTCGTCCTCCCACCACCACGCGCTCTCGCCGAGGTACCAGTCGCCGCTCTCGAGGCCGGGGATCTCGAGCCCCCACCAGCCGATCGGCCTCGTCGTGGCGCGCCACTCCACGGCGGCGCGGGCCATCGGCGCGCCGAAGAGATAGCGCGCCTCGATGGTCGCGCGGAGCGAGTCGCCCGCGAAGAGCGCGGCCTTCGGCGCGTTCACGTCGACGAGGAACTCGGGCGGCCGGTATTCGGCGACGCGGTAGCTCGCGCGGTCGATCTCCTGCCACTTCCCCGCCCAGACGTAGCCGAGCCCTACACTGTAGCTGCCGAGCTTCGCGTCGGCGGGGACGGTGGTGGTGTACGCGGCGGTGCCGAAGGAGCTGAGCCGCACGACGGTGTCGCGGATGGACGCGCCCTCGCGGTCGTAGAACGTCCAGCGCACGGAGTCGCGGGCGGCGGGCGCGGCGAGCGCGCCTAACGGTCCACGGCGGAGGATCGCCTTGACGTACAGCGGCTCGCCGGGACGGTAGATGCCCCGCTCGGTGAAGACCGCCGCGGCGAGGGGAAGACGCGAGGTTCCCCATGCGGCGGAGACGCCGAACTGCCAGGGGCTGAGGTCCGGATCGTACTCGCTCACGCCGACGAGGGCGCGGTCGTCGGCGGTGATCGCTTCGACGTAGCCGTCGTTCTCGCTGCCGTAGTACTCTCCCTCCTCGTCGAGGCCGCCGTCCTCGTCGGCGGCGGCGCGGGCGCGGGTGCGGACGAGGCGCGGGAACACGGCGAGGCCGCGGGCGTCGCTCTGCGCGGTGGCGAGGACGCGGCCGCCGGTCTCGTGCACGATCACCGTCGCGCCGGGGACGGCCTTGCCGTCGCTGACGCGCGTCACCCAGACCACCCCGCTCGCCGGCGCGATCTTCGCGTGCACGGCGAGGTCGGTCACCTGCACGACCGCGATGTCGGCATTGGCGGGCTCGCCCGCGGCGCGCAGGCGATCGATGCGGACGGCGACGAGCCCGCGCCTGCTGCCCGCCGACGGCACGGGGATGCGGACGCCGCTGACGAGCGGGGCGTCCGGCGCGTGGCGCACGGGCACTCGGGTCACCGTCGCGTTAGGCGCGATCTTCTTCCAGAGCGGGCTCCAGCGCCAGTTCGACGTGCGGAGGAAGTCACCCTCGAGCGAATCGGGAACCGGGGCCGTGGTGACGACGAGCGTGTCGACGTTCACATGGCGCACGGCGAGAGTCCCGAAGCCCTTCGCTTCGACGAGGAGCCGCCCCGAGGTGTAGCTGACGTCCGGCTCGTAGCCGGTGGTCTCGAACCCGGCGGCGGGGTTCCCGGAGATCCGCTGTCCGTAGACGTCGCGGAGCGCGGTGTCGGCGACGATGGCGTAGCGGGTGCGCGGCTTCAGCTCGGCGTCGAGAGACCAGGTGCTCGATTCGCGCGCCGTGTCGGACATCGTGAACGGCACGTCCGGCATCAGCTTCACGAGGCGGCGGACCATCGAGCCGCGCACGGGATTGGAGAACTCGAGGACGAGCGGCCCCGTGGGGCAGGTGCTGCTGCTCGGGCAGGGGCGGACGTTGAAGTTGAGCGGCCCGTAGGTCGCGAAGCGCCAGTGGACGAGGCCCTGGGAGAGCGCGGAGTCGAGCTCCGCGGGAGCGACGAGCGCGGCGGCGCAGTCGAGCGGGAGGGGCGTGACGGGAGCGAGCGAGACGACGCGGCGGAGCGAGTCGGCCGAGCGGTCGCGCCGTCCTCCCCCCGCCTCGCGCAGACGCCAGTCGTCCTTCTCGCCGAGCTCGCGGATGCCTAACGCGCGGAGGCGGACGGTGCGCTCGGCGGAGCGGCAGACCGGATCGAGCTGGATGTACGAGGTCGCGGCGACGCGCGCCGGATCGACGGCGGTGCTCCAGACGAGGTCGAGCTTCGCGTTGGGCTCGACGTGGACATTGTACGACATGGAGTCGACGGGGACGCCCAGGAGGAGGCGCGGTCCGGAGACGCGGAACTCGAAGGTGTACGGGCGCTCGAGCTTCGCGCCGTCCATCGCGCGGAAGGTCGTGTCGACGGTGACGGTGTAGCGCGTCGTCGGCCGCAGGGGCGCGGCGGGAGTGAAGACGATGGTGACCGGGTCGCGCCATTCGAGCCTGCCCGGCGCGGCGGGGGCGATGCGGAGCACGGTGCGCGGATCGACGGAACGGTCGAGCGATCCGGCGACGGGACGATCGAAGGTGACGCGGATCTGCGCGTTAGGCGATGCGTCCTCGGTGGGGAGGGCGCGGAGGACGCGCAGCGGCTGGTCGGTGGCAGGCGCGGGAAGGAGCGACGCGACGAGGAGTGCGGCGGGGGCGAGGAAGCGCGCGATGGGGGCGTGCATCGTGGTCCGCGATCTTGGGGGGTGAGCTTCGGGGCGCCAGGCGACTCTATGCTACACTCCGGACTGCTATGCCGCCGCGTCTGCAACCCGTCTCCCCCCACGGGGGTCACCGACGGCGGAGCTTTCTCACATTCCTGCTCCCGGCCACCCAGGATGCGGTGCGCCCGACTCTTGCATTCGGTTTTTCTTCGGGTTACTGTGAGTCCCCCGAGCCGGACTCGACCCTCCACCCCTCACCCACGACGACCGCGTGGCCACTCGCCGCCCCGCCCCACCGAATGTCAGCCCAGCTCCGTGCGCTCCGCCAGCTCATCGCCGACCGGTTTCCGGACGCGGCACCGCTCGCCGAGCGCGATGCGAACCGGGTGGCACGCCCCGTGTCGACGGGGATCGCGGCGCTGGACGCGGCGTTCCCCGGGGGCGGGCTGCCACGTGGGAAGCTTACCGCGTGGGCGCCGGAGGGAGGAGCGGCGGCGGTGCTGCGCGCGGCGTCGCGAGCGGTGATCGCCGCGGGGGAGCGCGCGGCGTGGGTGGACGGGGCGCGCACGGCGATGGCCGGATGGGCGAGCGCGGAGTCGCTCGCTCCCTCGACCGCGCGGGGCGAGAGCTGGCGCGAGTGGACGGATGGCGTTCCGCTGGTGATCCATCCGACGGACCGCGTCAGCGCCCTGCGCTGCGCCGAGCTGCTGCTCAAGTGCGGCGCGTTCTCCCTGGTGGTGCTCGACGTCCTCGGCATGGCGCCGCGGGCGGAGCCGATGGGGACGGAGACCGTTCGTCTCGCACGCGCGACGCGCGAGGGGGGCGGCGCCTTCGTCGTGCTGACGCCGAGCGGCTCGATGGCCGCGCTGCGCGTCGCGGCGAAGCTCGACCCGCACGGGGTGCGCTGGCGGCGTGGCCCGTGGGGGGAGCCGGCGCTTCCCGCCGAGGCGCGGATCGAGGTGCGGGCCCGCGCGTTAGGCTGGAACGCGAAGGCGCGGATCGTCCTGCCGGTGGCGCCCTATGACGTTCGTTGCGCTGTGGAGCCCGGGGTCGACCGGCGCGGCGCCGGACGCTGAAGGAGCGGGCGCCGACC
>JABFXC010000164.1 GCA_013361935.1 Gemmatimonadaceae bacterium | reverse complement strand
GCCCCCGCGCCCGGCCGCGCGCTGCGCGCGGATCGCGGCGCGCAGCGCCTCGCGTCGCTCGCCCGCCGCGACCGCCGCCTCCTCGAAGGGCGTGCGGTTGGCGAGGATCCACGGGATGTGGATCAGCCAGATGGCGACCGCGATCGGGAACGCCGCCGTCCATTCGGGGAGCGACTGCGCGGCCAGGGGTGCGACCACCGCCCGCGCCGGCGCGACGAAGATCAGCGCCGGATAGGTGTACAGCGCCTCGCGAATCGCGATCAGGACGTGGTCGGGCTCCGTCGCCAGCATGATGTCCGGCCACGCCGCGCGAAGGCTCACCGTGAGCGCGATGACGACGAGCGCCGTCACCGTCCCGCCGATCACCCACGCCCGCACGCCGAGACGCTCGCCGACCGGGCGTCCGCCGGTGCGCGTCAGCGACGCGCCGAGCTGGTGGAGCTGGAAGGTGCCGAAGAGCACGAAGTACGAGACGACGCGCAGCGGGAAGGGGAGCACGTTGCTCGCGCGACGGCTGACGATGGCGAGGATGATCGCGCTGAGCAGCGTCGCGAAGTGGCTGCGCGCCAGCTTGTAGAGCACGAGCTGCGCGCGCGAGAGCGGCGCGGGCAGCAGCTGTCGCGCCTCGGCCCGGGAGAGCGCGAGCGGGGTGAGCTTCGTCCCGAAGGTCCACCAGTACAGGACGAGCACGAGCAGCCCCAGGGAGA
The DNA here is from genome assembly GCA_013361935.1 of Gemmatimonadaceae bacterium. Taxonomy (GTDB): domain Bacteria; phylum Gemmatimonadota; class Gemmatimonadetes; order Gemmatimonadales; family Gemmatimonadaceae; genus JABFXC01. The sequence goes on along the minus strand of JABFXC010000164.1, from coordinate 5,625 downwards.
GCAGCGCGAGGATGTTGTCGCTGATCAGCGCCTGCACCTCGACGGGTCCCCGGGGCTGGCGATAGAGGCGCTGCGGGCGCACGACCATCGCGAAGTACGCGACGAGGAAGAGAAGCCCCATCACGTAGCGCACGTTCTTCAGCCGCGAGAGCTGGACGCGGATCCTGTTGCGTCCGGAGCGGGCGGCGAGGAAGGAGAGCGCGGCGAAGGCGCCCGTTCCCTCCCGCCGCGAGGCGGGCTCGCTCACCGGCCGGCGATCCCCGCGCCCGAGGCGTCGGGCGTGTCCTGCCCGGTGATGGCGAGAAAGAGCTCCTCGAGCCCGCGGCCGGCGAGCTGCGGGCGGCTGGCGACGATCTCGGCGATGGAGCCGAGCACCATGCACTGGCCGTTCTGGATGATGAGGATCCGCGTACAGAGCTCCTCGACCAGATGGAGGAGGTGCGAGCTGAGGATCACCGCGGTGCCGGCGTGCGCGCGGCGGAGGATCGCCGCCTTCATCCGGCGGATGCCTAACGGGTCGAGGCCGGTGAGCGGCTCGTCGAGGAGCAGCGCCTTCGGCTGGTGGAGAAAGGCGCAGGCGATCGCCAGCTTCTGCCGCATCCCGCGGGAGAGCTCCGCCGGCAGCGCGGTGCGCTTGTCCGAGAGCTCCAGCTCCTGGAGCAGCGGGTCGATGCGCTCCGCGGCGTCGGCCACTCCGTAGAGCCGGGCGACGAAGCGCAGGTGGTCGTCGACGGTGAGATAGTCGAAGAGCTGCGGCTCGTCGGGGACGAAGGCGAGCGCGCGCTTGGCGGGCACCGGATCGCCGACGATGTCGTGGCCGTCGACGCGGATCTCGCCGCTCGTCGGGCGGATGATGCCGCAGAGGGAATGAAGGGTGCTCGTCTTCCCGGCGCCGTTAGGCCCGACGAGGCCGAGCACTTCGCCGGGCGCGACGGAGAACGACAGTCCGCGCACGGCGACGAAGTCTCCGTACTGCTTGACGAGGTCGCGGACCTCGATGGTGCTCGTTTGCATCCCCCAAGTTGGGGTCGCGGGGGTCGGACTTCAACGTCGTTTCCATTTCCACGTCGACGTGGAAGTGGACATGGGGACGGGGGAGCGAGTAGGGGACACGGGGACGACATGGGACGTGGGGCCGCGGAGCTCCGCCCTCCCACGTCCCCACGTCGTCCCAGCCCCACCCTCGCTCCCCCGTCCCCCATCCACTTCCACGTCGACATCGACGTGGACGCGGAGCACCGCTTGCTTCAGCTCTCCCGCGCGGGCATGGACAGCTGCTGTCCCGGATGAATGAGGTCCGGATTCGGGATCTGCGCCTTGTTCGCTTCCCAGATCTGCTTCCACTTCGCCTCGTCGCCGTACACGGTCTTCGCGATCTTGCGCAGCGAGTCGCCCTTCTGGACCTCGTAGCCGAAGCCGAGGGGCGCGGGGGAGTCGGAATTGTTGGTGGCCATGTGTCGTGCTCCGTGTTGAAGTGTGACGGCGACGCGCCTAGCTCGCGTTCGCCTCGGGAGGAACCCGCGCCGCGCGCGGGCGACTCTCGTCCTGCTCGGGTGCGCCGAGCGCCATCAGTGCCGGCCCGTTGACGACGTTGCCGTAGGCGTCGAAGCGCGAGCCGTGGCAGGGGCAGTCCCAGGACTTCTCCGTCGAGTTCCAGTGCACCACGCAGCGCAGATGCGTGCACGTCGCCGAGCGCTCGTGGAGGTTCCCCTGGTCGTCGCGGTAGGCGGCGACGCGATGCACGCCGCGCCGGACCACCGCGCCCTCGCCGGGGGGAATGTTCGCGACGTCGTCCGTCTCACCCGGGCGCACCCAGTCACGATACTGCTTCGCGACGTTGAGGTTCTCCTCGATGAGCGTCGGCGTGCTGCGCAGCGAGACGCGCTTCGGGTCGTACGTCTCCGCCCACTCGTTCGGCCGGCCGAGCACCAGGTCGGTGAGCAGCATCCCGGCGATCGGGCCGTGCGTCATCCCGTTCCCCGAGTCTCCCGTCGCGATGTAGACGTTGGGCGTTCCGTCGGGATTCGGGCCGATGAAGGCGAGGTAGTCCGCCGGCTCGAGCACCTGGCCGGACCAGCGATAGGCGACCTCTCCGATCATCGGGAAGCGCTCGCGCGTCCATTCCTCGATGCAGCGGAAGCGCGCCTCGGCGTCGTCCTCCTGCCCCGTCTTGTGGTCCTCGCCGCCGACGATGAGGAAGTCCTCGGCGCTCCCGTCGCCCTTCATGAGGCGCACGTAGTGGTACGGGTCGGGCGTGTCCCAGTAGAGGCCGGGCTCGATCGCGTCGCCGGCGACGCGCGCGGCGATGACGAAGGTGCGATACGGCGCCTGCTTCACGTGCATGACGACGTAGTCGCTGATCGGCGAGTTGGTGCAGACGCAGACCGCGTCGCAGCGGATGGTGTGCCCGTCGGACGTCTGCACCTTCGCGCCCTGCTCCGTTCCCTCGACGCCCTTGGCGTGCGTGCGCGTGTGGATGCGGCCGCCGCGACGGACGATCGCGTTCGCGAGCCCGGCGAGGAACTTCACCGGATGGAACTGCGCCTGGCCGGCGAAGCGGATGGCCGGTCCGACGTCGCGTCCGGGGATCGGCGGGTGAGCGGCGTGATGGACGGCGATCCCCGCGCGCCGCGCCGCCTCGAGCTCGCGGTCGAGCAGCTGGGGGTCGCGGCGCCGGTCCTCGTCGCCCATGAAGAGCCAGCCGTCGAGCCGCCGGAAGTCGCAGTCGATCCCCTCGTCGCGTGCGATCTGCTCGAGATCGTCGATCGCCCGCGTGTGGCTCGCGGCGACGATCCGCGCGGTGCGCTCGTCGAACATCTTCTCGACGTTGTAGTAGCGGTCGTCGAAGGCGTTGGAGAGGTGCGCCGTGGTCCGTCCCGTCTCGCCGCCGGCGATCGGCCCGTCATCGATGACGAGGACACGCTTCCCTTCGCGCGCGAGGTGGTAGGCGGTCATCATCCCCGCGATCCCCGCGCCGACGACGCAGACGTCGGCGGTCGCGTCCTCCATGAGCGCGGGAAATTCCGGCACCTCCGCGGTGTCCATCCAGATCGATTGCGTGAAGCCACTGTCGCTGCGCATCGGAGCCTCGGGCGGGAAACGTGAGCCCGACTAGCGAGGCAGGGCGCATGCCGCGGGGGCTGCGGCGGTTCGAGGCTCGGGGCTTCTCGTGCGCCGTGCGCGGAGTCCCCGGGAGCGTTCGGGGTCGCGGCGTTTCGCGGGGAGGTGGGGAGTCCGGGAGAGCTGCCGGGGAGTTGTTTTCATGTTTTCCTCGTTCGCTCTTCAGGTCGAGCCACGAGCGGCCATGGCTCGGCGGTGGCGACAAACTGCAAGCGCGTGAACGGTTCGTCGGTCGAGGCGGTCCTCCCCACCTCCCGACCTCCCCGCGAGCGGCGGAGATCCCGAACGTACAACGGGACTCGCGCACGGCGCGCCACAAGAGCGCCTAACGCGCCTCCGCTCGATCACAAACTCACGCGCGCCGTCGATTTCCACGACAGTGCGACGGCTGACGCATCCATGCGCGCGGAGCAACGAAAATTCATCGCAATTTCACGCGCGCGATGCGTGTGCGCGCGAAGCGGTGACGTGATGAATGGGGAAGCCGTCTCACACGCAGCACGACGAGCTCGACCATATCGTCAACTTTCTCGACATCATGCTCACTCCCCGATTCCGACTGCTCTTCGTCGCCCTCGCGCTGCTCCTCGGCGTCGCGTCGTTGAGTCATGGACGGATCGCGGATGCCACGGTGGTGCTGCTGCTCGCGTCGTTCCTGGTGTGGGGATACTTCCGCGTGGGCAGCCTCTGGCTCGCGCTCGCCGCGTATCGGCTCGGGAACGTCGAGCGGATGCGCGACCACGTGCGGCGGGTGCGTTGGCCGCGGCTGCTCAGCCGCCGCTGGCGAGGCTACTACCACTGGCTGCAAGGTGTCGCGCTGGTGATCGACGGCCGCGTCGCGCCGGCGCGCGACCATCTGCTGCAGGCGCGACGCTGGCGCTTCCGCACCGAGAACGATCGCAGCATCATGGAGTGCCAGCTCGCCGACATGGCGATCCGCTGCGGGGAGCCGGCGCAGGCGTGGGGACATCTCCGCCACGCGCGCGGCCTGCGTCACCATCCGGTGGTCGACGCGCTGATCGCGCACGTGGAGCGACGCATCCCCGCCGAGGTGCGCTGACCGGCGCGTCCCGCCTGCCTAACGGCGAGCGCCCGACGGGGCCGAGGGAGACGCATGGCGAAGCAGCGCGAGGACAGCGGCACGGGCCGCGGCGAGACCCATCGCTGGGCGATCGACCAGCTCGAGGAAGGCACCGCCGCGGTCGAGCAGGACGGCGATCACATGTACGAGATCCCGCGCTGGCTCGTCCCCACGACCGCGCGCGAGGGCGACGTCCTCGCCGCGACCCTGACCGCGGGCGCCGACGGCGAGGTCACGATCTCCGTGCGCGTCGACCGCGCCGCGACCGACGCCGCGAAGGCGCCGAAGCGCGCGAAGAGTCCGCGCTCGGCCCGGGATCCGGGAGGGGACGTACAGTTGTAGGGAGTACGGGGTACGGGAGTACGGGAGTACGCAACTGCGACATGGCAGTGCCGTACTCCCGTACTCCCGTACTCCCGGCCCCTGACCGCTGCAGTCGCGGCATCGGATCGCAGCCAGGCTGCGTCGACACGCGGTCGCTGCTTCCGCTCATCGAGCGCGTTCCCTTGCGCACGGCGATCGTGTAGCCGCCACCGCGGGTTCCCGGCGAGCGGATCTCGATCGTCCCGTTGCGATCGGTGCGATACCACGGAATGCCGAACTGCGCGTAGAGGCGCTTCGCCTGCTCGTGCGCGTGACCGTAGGTGTTGCGCGCGCCCACGGAGAAGGTCACCCAGTCGGGCTTCGTCGCCTGCAGGTACCAGCTGCTCACGCCGTTGCAGCTCCCGTGGTGGTCGCCCTTGAGCACGGTGACACGCATCCCCGGGACGTTCGCGTAGCCCGCCTGTCGGAACCAGTCGATCTCGGCGTGCTCCGCGTCGCCGGCGAGCCACATCGTGAACGAGGCCGAATCGGGGCCGACGAGCTTGATGGGCGCCGACCGGTCGTTCGGGGACGCCGCGCTCGGCATCGGCCGCATGAGGTGCAGCTTCGCGCCGCCGCGCATCGTGATCGTGCAGATCGCGCGCCCGTCCGCGCACGGGTCGTCGGTGTCGCGGGCGATCGTCTCGCCGCGCGCGACGCGCGCCGCCACCGAATCGCGGAGCTGGTCGAGCCCCGCGTTGGGATACGGATCCTCGTTCTCGAAGAAGTAGCGCACGGTGATCCGTCGCGCGCTCCGGAACAGCTCGCGCAGCCCCGCGTGGTGATCGTAGTGCGGATGCGTGAGCACGACGACGTCGATCGTCGCCCCGTTGAGGCCGAGCGAGTCGAGCAGCCGGCCGAAGCGCAGGGTGTCCGGCCCACCGTCGACGATGACCCTGCTCCCGCCGTTCTCGATGTACGTCGCGTCGCCCTGGCCGACGTCGAGCACGCGCACGACCAGCTCGGTCGGCGAGACCGGCCCGCCCGCGTCGGGGGCGGGGCTCGTCGGCTGGCTGGCGGGCGCCCGCGCCGCCGCGCTCGCCGATGCCGGGGAGCGTCCC
>JABFXC010000087.1 GCA_013361935.1 Gemmatimonadaceae bacterium | reverse complement strand
TCCCACCGCTGCCGACGCCGCTGCTCGCCTTCGCCGGGCTCGCGCTCTGGTGGGCGGCGTGGATCGTCTCCGCGTTCCGCATGCTCGGCGCGGCGCGCGCGCCAAGCGGACGCTGGGTCTACGCGCTGCACGGTCTCGTCGCCGCGTCGGTGGTCGCGTACGTCCTCGTCGACGAGCGGCTCGAGGCGAAATCGCTGGCCGTCGTCGCCGAGCCGGAGCAGCTGCGCGCGGTGCCATCGCTCGCCTCGGATCCCGGCGCGGCGACGCACGTCGGCAACGTCGTTCGCGTGATCCAGCGCCAGGGCGGCTGGTCGCACGTCGCCGGCGCGAGTGGCGAGGACGGCTGGATCGAGAGCGATCGCCTGCTGCCGCTGCGGCGCGGCTGACGTCCCGGCGCGCGCGATTGACCCCTCGCGCGCGGGCGACGAGAATTCCTCCGTGCCTCGCATCTCCGTTCTTCCCAGCGCGGTCGCCGACCAGATCGCCGCCGGCGAGGTCGTCGAGCGTCCGGCGAGCGTCGTCAAGGAGCTCGTCGAGAACGCGCTCGACGCCGGCGCGACCTCTATCGACATCGCCGTCGACGACGGCGGACGAGCGCGAATCCGCGTCAGCGACGACGGCTCGGGGATGGATCGCGAGGACGCGGTGCTCGCGCTCTCCCGCCACGCGACGTCGAAGATCCGCAAGGCGAGCGATCTCGTGGGGATCGGCAGCTTCGGCTTCCGCGGCGAGGCGCTCCCCGCCATCTGCTCGGTGTCGCGCATGGACGTCGAAACCGCGCCCGCCGACGGGGCGGGGACGCGCGTGGAAGCCGCGGCGGGCACGGTGGCCTCCGTCTCCGACGCCGCGCGCCGGCGCGGCACCACGATCACCGTCTCCTCGCTCTTCTACAATGCCCCCGCGCGGCTGAAGTTCATGCGCGGCGCGCGCTCCGAGTGGCGGGCCATCGTCGACACCCTCACGCTCGTCGCCCTCGCCCGGCGCGACGTGCGCATCACCGTGACGCACGACGGCGCGCCCGCGCTCACCCTCCCGCCCGCGTCGTCGTGGCGCGCACGCGTCGCCGCGCTCTGGGGCGCCGCCGCGGCGGAGAAGCTCGTCGACGTCGACGACGTCGCCGGTCCCATCCGCGTCGAGGGACTCGTCGAGAGCCCGCAGGACGTCGGCACGGGGACGCGGCGGATCTTTCTCGCCGTCAATGGCCGCGCGATCCGCGATCCGGGGCTCGTCCGCGCCGCCGAGGCGGCCTACCGCTCGACCATCCCCGCCGGTCTCCGTCCCACCCTTCTCCTCTCGCTCACGCTGCCCGGGAGCGACGTGGACGTCAACGTGCATCCGGCGAAGGCGGAGGTCCGCTTCCGCGACCGCTGGCCCGTCGAGCGCGCCGTGGAGGGCGCGGTCCGGCGCGCGTTAGGCACGATGGACGCCGCGGCGACCATCGGCGTCCGCAGCTGGTGGAGCGAGCGCGGCGACGATCTCCCGGCGCCGGTGCCGCTGGGCGTCGAGTCGCTGCGCGACACCGGCCGCGCCGAGCCAGGCCCGCTCTTCGCCGAGGCCGTCGGGGTCGCCGAGCTCGAAGCCGTCGCCGACCCCCGACCCCCGGCCCCCGACCCCCCGCCGCTCGAGATTCCCCCGCTCACGCAGTGGCGGCGCACCTACATCTGCTTCGAGCACGAGCAGGGGATGGTGCTCATCGACCAGCACTCGGCGCACGAGCGCGTCCTCTTCGAGCGCTTCATGGGCGTGCTCGAGCGCGGCGAGTCGCCGGCGCAGCGGCTGCTCTTCCCGCTCACGCTCCATCTCGGCCCCGCCGAGAGCGAGGCGTTCGACGCGAATCGCGAGCTCCTCGAGCGGCTGGGCTTCGAGATCGAGGGGTTCGGCGGCCATACCCTCATCGTGCGCGCGGTGCCGATGCCACACCCGCGCTTCGATCCCGAGCGCTGCCTGCGTGACACGCTCGACGCGCTCACCGGCGATCGCCTGGCGAGCGGCGCCGCGCGCCACGAGAAGCTCGCCGCGACCGTCGCGTGCAAGGCGGCGATCAAGGCCGGCGAGGCGCTTTCGCTCGACGAGATGCGCGCGCTGTTCGCCGCGCTCGCCGGAACGACGCTCCCCGCGCACGACGTGCACGGCCGCGCGACCATCGTGCGAATCGGCTGGGACGAGCTCGAGCGTCGCTTTGGCCGACGCTGAGCTGCGCGTCATCACCGGCCCCACGGCGGCTGGGAAATCGGGGCTCGCGCTCGAGCTGGCGCGCCGGCACGGCGCCGTGATCGTCAGCGCCGACTCGCGGCAGATCTATCGCCGCTTCGACATCGGCACCGCGAAGCCGACGCCCGCCGAGCGCGATGCCGTTCCGCACTTCGGCATCGACGTGGTCGATCCCGGCGAGCGATGGTCCGCGGCGCACTGGGCCGAAGACGCCGAGCGCTGGGTCGACGAGGCGCGCGCCACGGGGCGCGAGGTCGTCATCGTCGGGGGCACGGGATTCTACCTCCGCGCGCTCTTCTCCCCCCTCTTCGACGAGCCCGCGCTCGATCCCGTGCGCCGGCTCGAGCTGCAGCGCGAGCTCGCCGCGCGTTCCACCACCGACCTGCGCCGCTGGTGCGAGACGCTCGACCCCGCTCGCGCACATCTCGGCAGGGCGCGGCTCCTCCGGGCGATCGAGGTCGCGCTGCTCACCGGGGCGCGCCTTTCGGAGCTCCACGCGCGTCCCACGCGGGCGCCGCGCTTTCACGCGCGGTATCTTGTCGTCGACCCTGGCCCGACGCTCGGCGAGCGGATCGCGCGCCGGGTGGACGGGATGTTCGCCGCGGGCTGGGCGGACGAGGTGCGCGACCTGATGCTGACCATCCCTGACGACGCGCCGGCTTGGAACGCGGCGGGGTACGAGGCCGTTCGCGACGAGGTGCGCGGCGTGGTGACGCACGCGGCGGCGCGCGAGCGGGTGATCATCGAGACACGGCAGTACGCGAAGCGCCAGCGCACCTGGCTGCGGCACCAGCTCGACGCGGCGCGCGTCACGCGCCTCGACCCGGCCGCGGCGGGCGCGATCGATGAAGCGGAGCGATGGTGGAACGGAGCGACCGGATGAAGATCGGCATCACCTGCTACCCGACCTACGGCGGATCGGGCGCCGTCGCGACCGAGCTCGGGATCGCGCTCGCGGCGCGCGGCCATGAGGTCCACTTCATCACCTACAAGCAGCCCTTCCGGCTGCCGCAGTTCCTCCCGCGCGTCTTCTTCCACGAGGTCGACGTCGGCCGCTACCCGCTCTTCGAGTATCCGCCGTACGACCTCGCGCTCGCCGTGCGCATGCACGAGGTCGTCCGCACCCACGACCTCGACATCCTGCACTGCCACTACGCGATCCCGCACGCGACCAGCGCCTGGATCGCCAAGGAGATGCTCCACCGTGAGCATCGCCGCGACATCCGCGTCGTCACGACGCTCCATGGGACCGACATCACCATCGTCGGGCAGGATCCGTCGTTCCACGCGATCACCAAGTTCTCCATCGAGCGCTCCGACGGCCTCACCGCGGTCTCCCACTTCCTCCGCGACGAGACGCAGCGCGCCTTCGGCTGCTCGGGGTGCGGGATCGAGGTGATCCACAACTTCATCGACCCGCAGGTCTACGATCGCTCGCGGTACGCGCCGGCGCTGCGGCGGGAGTTCGGCACCGACCGGAAGATCCTGATGCACGTCTCCAACTTCCGCCCCGTGAAACGGGTGCGCGACGTCGTGAGGATCTTCGCGAAGGTCTGCGAGCAGATTCCCTCGGTGCTCGTCATGGTCGGCGACGGCCCCGATCGTGTCGACGCGCAGGAGGAGGCGCGCCGCCTCGGCGTCGAGCGCGACGTCCACTTCCTCGGCAAGATCGACATCGTCGCGCCCCTCCTCGCCGAGGCGGATCTCTTCCTCCTCCCCACGCAGAGCGAGTCGTTCGGATTGAGCGCGCTCGAGGCGCTCGCCTCGGGCGTACCCGTCGTCGGCTCGCGCGCGGGCGGCCTCGTCGAGGTCGTGAAGGAAGGGATCACCGGGGTGCTCTGTCCCGTCGGAGACGTCGAGACGATGAGCGAGGCCTCGCTCGCCATCCTCGGCGACGACGATCGCTGGCATGCGATGAGCGAGAACGCGACGCGCGACGCACGCGCGCGCTTCTCGCGCGACGACATCGTCGCTCGCTACGAGGCGTTCTATCAGAGCGATGCCGGCTGACGTTCGCTCCCTCGCGGTGGTGGCGCGCTGGCAGAACGCGCTCATCGCCGCCGTGGGAGTCTACGTCGGGGCCTGGTGGGGTGCGCGCGACCTCTCGCGCGCGGCGACGCTCGCCGCCGCGCTCGCGGCCATCGCGCTGACCACCTACGCGAACGCCTTCAACGACCTGCTCGACATCGAGATCGACCGGCGCGCGCACCCGCGCCGGCCGCTTCCCTCTGGCGCGATCCGCCCGCGCGCCGTCGCCGCCTTCGCGATGGTCGCCGCGATCCTCGGTGTCGCGCTCGCGTGGATCGCGCGCCCCGCGCTCGGCTACCTCTCGGTGGCCGTGGTCGCGCTGATGACGCTCTACTCGACGAGCCTCGCGCGCGTCGCGCTCGTCGGGAACCTCGTCGTCGCGCTCCTCGCTTCACTGCCGTTCTTCTATGGCGCGGTGACCGTCGACGCGCGGCGAGCCGGGCTCGCCCTCGTCGCCGTCGCCGTGCCGCTGCACTTCGCGCGCGAGCTCGCGAAATCCCTCGACGACGCGTCCGCGGACGCGCCCTACCGGCGGACCGCGCCCCTCGTGCTCGGCCGGCCGGCGACGCGGGCGCTCGTCGTCGTCGCGCTCTCCCTCTTCGTCTGGCGGCTGATGGCGCTCGCCCCCGCCGACTCGCGGCTGCGCGTCTTCGCCGTTCCCGCGCTCGTGCTCTGCGTCATGGCGTCGAGCCGCGCGCTGGCCGGGAGGTCGGGGGCGCCGTTACTGTTCAAGACCGCGATGCTCGCCGCGATGGCCGCCCTGGTCGCCGCGCGCTGATACTCACGCTTCCTCCACATGACCGTCTTCCAGGCGATCGTCCTCGGCGTCATCCAGGGGCTCACCGAGTTCCTTCCCGTGAGCAGCTCCGCGCACCTCGCGCTCATTCCGTGGATCTTCGGCTGGAAGGACCCCGGCCTCGCCTTCGACGTGGCGCTCCACCTCGGCACGCTCGTCGCCGTGCTCTGGTTCTTCCGCTCGGAATGGGCGACGCTCGTCCGCAACGCGCTGACGATGCTGCGCACTCGCCGCGTCGCCACGCCGGAGCAGAAGCGCGTGCTCTTCCTCATCCTCGCGACGATCCCCGGCGGCATCGCCGGCGTCCTGCTCTCCGACTACGCCGAGACGACCTTCCGCTCGCCGATGATCATCGCGACCACGCTGATCGTGCTCGGCATCCTGCTCTGGCTCGTGGACCGGTTCATCGTCGCACGGTGGACGCTCGACGAGATGCGCTGGCCGCAGGCACTGGCGATCGGCGTGGCGCAGGCGTTCGCGCTGATTCCGGGAGTCTCGCGCTCCGGGTCGACGATCACGGCGGGGCGCGGACTCGGGTTCCATCGCGAGAGCGCCGCGGTGTTCAGCTTCCTTCTCAGCATGCCGATCACCGCCGCCGCCGCGGCGAAGGAAGTGCCCGCGGCGCTGCACGAGCACGGCCTCTCGCTCACGCTGCTCGTCGGCGTGATCGCCTCGGCGCTGAGTGGCTGGCTGGCGATCTCGGTGCTCCTCAAATACGTGGCGCGGCACAGCTACGGCGTCTTCGCCGCGTATCGCGTGCTGCTCGGCATCTTCATCTTCGCGCTCTTCGCCTTCCGGCGGTGACGACTGCCGCCGGCGTCGAGTCGCGAGGCACGTACGACGGTCTCCACGCCGCGGAGATCGCCGAGGCGCTGCGGCTCCCGGTGGTCGTCGCGCTCGACAGCACACAGAGCACGCTCGACGTCGCCCACGAGCTCGCGGCGGCGGGCGCGCCATCGGGGACGCTCGTGCTGGCCGACGAGCAGACCGCTGGACGGGGCAGGGGCGGCAACCGCTGGCGCTCCACGCGGGGCGCGGGCATCTGGCTCACCCTCGTCGAGCGCGAGCTGGATCCCACGGTGCTCGGCCTGCTCGCGCTGCGCCTCGGCATCGCTGCCGCGGAGGCGCTCGATCCGCTCGCCGACGCGTCGATCCGCGTGAAGTGGCCCAACGATCTGTACATCGGCCGCGGCAAGCTCGCCGGCATCCTCGCCGAAGCACGCTGGCGCGAGGCGGTGCCGGAGTGGGTCGCCGTCGGGATGGGCGTCAACGTACGAGCGCCCGGCGACGTGCCTAACGCG
>JABFXC010000073.1 GCA_013361935.1 Gemmatimonadaceae bacterium | reverse complement strand
GAACCGTCGCGCGACACGCGCACGAGGATCGTCGTCCCCGGCACGGCCTGCACGGCGACGATCTCCCCGTCGGCGCGCGCGTCCGGCGCCGTGAGTCGCGCCTCGTGCGTGATTCGCCGCAGCCGTCGCCCGTGCTGCACGTAGAGGTCGGAGCGGATCTCGTACGGCGAGCTGAGCTCGAGCTGCGCCGTGAGGATGTCGCCATCGGCGAGGGGCTGATTCACCGTCGCGGTCGTCCGGCGGCCGAGCCGGCGCAGACCGCCGGTGCTGTCCACGAGGTACGCACCGGGAGTCTCGCGCCCCGTGCTCGCCCCGAAGACGATCCCCTCGCCGGCGCGGCGTGGGGCGCGCAGCTCGTCGAACCCCGTCGTCAGCGCGCGCCAGTCGCCTAACGGCGGCCGGGACCCGTCGACGCCGCTGAGCGCCGTGTCGCGCACCGCCGCGAGCGCCGCGGTGAAGCTCTCGCCGAAGGCGGCGCGCGCGGTCCTGTTCAGCTGGAAGGGCAGCAGGTACGCGCTCGTGTACTCGATGTAGCGGGGCACGCTCGCCGCGCCGCGCGTTCGCGCGAGCTCGTCGAAGATCAGCGAGCCGAAGACGTACACGCCCTCCCCTCCCGGAAAGCTCGTCCGGGCGACGCTCAGGTCGCCGAGGCGCGGCGAGCGTCCCCCGAGCGCGGCGGCCCGCGCCACCGCGCGGTGTCCGCTCGCCACGACCCGCCCCGCGCCGGTGATGCGCGACTCGTAGTACACCGCGAGCCCCTCGGCCACCCAGCGCGGCTCGTAGTTCGCCGGGAAGAGGTAGGGGTTCCGGCCGAATACGTACTGCAGCCCGCGCCAGAGTCCGCGCGAGCGGTCGAGATGGAAGGCGTGCGTCAGCTCGTGTGTGATGACCAGCGCGATCCAGTCATCGTAGTCGCGAAGGAACGGGTCGTCGACCGGCGGCTGCGTGTAGATGACGATGCGGTTCGTCGGGAAGGAGGTCGTGTACCCGTTGGAGAAGTCGGCGTCGTCGCTCACCACGAGGTCGATCGGGCCGCGGGGCGGCACCAGCTCGCGGGCGAGCTGCGACCATGCCCATTCCGCGCTCGCCCCGGCGTGCCGCGCGACCTGCTCCGTCTGCGCGGTGAAGTGCACCCGGAAGTGCGGGGTGGCGATCGTCCGCCAGCTCGCGTCGGGGCGCTGCGCCCGCGCGGTCCCGGCCATCGCGAGGACGGCGCCCGCGATCGCGGCGGCGCGCGCCAGCCGCTGCCTAACGGTCATCGGAGAGCTCCCGGAAGTATTCCTCGATCCCGTCGACGATCCCGCGCGCGTACGCCTCCTGGAACTGCGGCGTGCGCAGCGCGGCCTCCTGGTCGGGCAGCATCAGGAAGGCGCCCTCGCAGAGGATCGACGGCATCCACGTCGGCCGGGCGAGCGCGAGATTGTCGTAGTAGACGCCCAGGTTGGGGAGCTGCATGCGCGCGACCATCCCCCGCTGCACCGCGCGCGCGAGCGGCTCGGCCTGCGCGCGGAAGAAGTACGTCCCCGTCCCGTGCGCGCGGAACGGGTTGATCCCGTCCGGCAGCGCGTTCAGGTGGATGGAGACGAGCGCGTGCGCGTCGACGCGCCTCGCCATCATCGGACGGTCACCCAGTCCGACTGGATCCATCGTCGTGCGCGTCATGAAGACGTTCGCGCCGCGCTCGCGCAGCAGCCGCTCGACGCGCTGCCCGACCCAGAGCGTCGCCTGCGGCTCCCAGAGGCCCGTCGGACCGGTGGCGCCGATCGGCGGATGCCCGGGGTCGACGGCGATGGTCAGCCCGGCCAGCGGACGCGCGCGGTCGATCGCCGGCCGGCGCCGCATGCGCAGCACGAGGCTCCCCCCCGCCGAATCCCAGAGCACCAGATAGCCGAAGGGACGGTCGCGCAGATGCACCGTGTAGCGCGCGCGATCGCTCGTCTCCTGCATCCACTCCACCGTTCGGACCGCGGGATCGTTCCCGCGATAGGCGATGATGTCGGTCGTCGCGCGCGTCCCGTACAGCGTGAGGACGAGGTCGCGACCGCGCTCCTCCACGGCGTACGGGGGCCGCGCGCCGATCGGGATGATCAGATCGAGCCATCCCTCGGCGGGGACGACGCGCGCGTTCCCGGCGACGCGCACCGGCGCGGCCGTTCCCGCGGGCGCCGGCGTCGCGTCGGTCGCGTTCACCCAGACGTCGAGGGAGCTGTCGAGACGCACGCGGGTGAAGTTGCCATCCCGCGAGACCTGCTGCACGACGGTGCCGGGAAGGAAGAACCACTTGTAGGTCCCTCCCGGAGTCGGCCGGCCGATGACGACTCGATCCGTGTCGGAGAGCGTGGAGTCGGGGACGCCGCCGAGCACGACGTACACGGGCGCGGTGTCGGCGGGCGCGAGTGCGCGCCTCGTGGTGTCGGGCGTCGTCGTGACACGCTTCGTCGTATCAGCCTTCGCGGCGGCGCGCTTCGTGGTATCCGCCTTCGCGACCGCGCGCTTCGCCGTATCGGCGGCCGCGCGAGCGATGCGCGCGCTGTCGCTGAGCGAATCGGTGCGCGCGCTGTCCGGCTGCGGCGGCGGGGGCAGGAGACGCACGGGAAGCGACATCCGCGCCGTGTCCGCGCCCGCGGCGGCGACGAGGTCGTAGCGCGGCGCGTCGGCCGTCGGGATCGGGAGCCAGGCGAGGTACGCCCCGTTCGGCCAGACGTGCACCGGCTGCCCGTTGATGGTCAGCGTGGCGTGGCCGTTCCCGACGGACCCGAAGATGAAGTTCGAATCGCGCGACTGGATGATCGCGTTCGTCGTCGGATACACCACTCGCGGCGCCAGCGGGCCGGCCACGAGCGGCACCGGCGGGAGCGCCGGCGACGAAGGCGCGCCGGCGGCCAGCTCCTCCGGCGACGGAGATGACGGCGCCGGGGCCGGCGCGGGGGAGGTCGCGGCGCGCGGCCCTCCGCAGGCGGCGAGCAGGACGACGGAGGCGGTGATCAGCGAGCGCATTCGGAGAAGGTAACTTTCGTTTCCCGCCCCGGCACCCGCCGGCGACTGCCGGGGGAGGGGCCGTTCCGAAACGTGGGCGTAGATCGTCCTTCTGTGTCGTGACTCCCTCTGCCTTCCGGCTCCGCCGATCGACACGCTCGGAGAACTCTTGAGCACCACCAAGATCTGCCCGCAGTGCAGCACCGAATATCCGGAGGACCAGCGCTTCTGCCCGCGTGACGGGTCGACGCTGAAGTCCCAGTCCGGGGCGGGGGATCTCGTGGGCTCCGTGATCGCCGATCGCTACCACGTGTCGAAGAAGCTCGGCGAGGGCGGGATGGGCCAGGTGTATCTCGCCGAGCACGTGCGCATGGGGCGCAAGAGCGCGGTGAAGGTGATGAACCCGGGGATGGTCCACGACGCCGACGCGATCAGCCGCTTCAACCGCGAAGCCGCGAACGCGTCGCGCATCAACCACCCGAACGTCGCGGCGATCTACGACTTCGGCGAGACCGCGGATGGGCTGATCTACCTGGCGATGGAGTTCGTCGAGGGCGAGCCGCTGACGGACATCATCGAGCAGCACGGCGCGCTCCCCGCGGCGCGCGCCGCGAGCATCGTCCGGCAGACGGGGGAGGCGCTGACCGTCGCGCACGAGCTCGGGATCGTCCATCGCGATCTGAAGCCGGACAACATCATGATCGCGCGCAACCGCGACGGGTCCGACTGCGTCAAGGTCGTCGACTTCGGGATCGCGAAGGCGTCGAACAACGAGGTGCAGAAGGTGACCCGCACCGGGTACATCGTCGGCACTCCGGAATACATGAGCCCCGAGCAGCTCGCGGGCGATGTGCTCGACGGACGCAGCGACGTCTACTCGCTGGCACTGGTCGCCTTCGCGACGCTCACCGGCCAGCTCCCCTTCCCCAGCGAGACGGCGCAGGAGTCGATGATCATGCGGCTCACCGAGCGGCCACGGACGCTCGCCGAGCTGAAGCCGGAAGTCCCCTGGCCCGCGGAGCTGCAGGCGGTGATGGATCGCGGCCTCTCGCGCGACGCCGCGGCCCGCTACCCCTCGGCCGCCGAGTTCGGGCGCGACTTCGAACGGGCGATCGAGCGGATGCCGCGAACCGTCGAGACGGAGGCGCGGACGAGCATCATCGCGACGCCCGCCGTGCCCGCGACGCGCGTCGCCCCGGCGCCGACGATGGCGGGTGCCTCGACCGCCGTCCGCGCGACGCGGCGCAGCCGCCTCCCGCTGATCGTCGGCGGGGCGACGGTGGTGGTCGGCGCGATCGTCGCCTTCGGCGTCCTCGGTCGCGGCCCGCGGAGCGAGGCGACGCCCCCGACGACGCCGGCGACCACGACCGCCGGTGCATCGACGGGAAGCGTGTCCGGAGCGGCGCTGCCTAACGTTACGCCCGCCGACTCGTCGGCGGCCGCCGTGCGCGGCGGCGAAGCGGCACGGACCTCCACCCCCGCGCAGCGGCCGGCCCCGCGCGAGTCGGGTGCGACGAGCTCGCCCGCCTCCGCCGCCTCCAGCGCCGACGCGGTGGACGAGATCCGCCGCCTGTCGGTGGACCAGTACGCGGCCGCGATCGACCGGGCGGCCGCCCTGCTTCCCCGCCTGACCACCGGTGCGGACAGCGCGCGAGTGCTGTACTATCAGGCGTTCGCGAACGCCCAGAAAGACGACATGGCCGCCGCGTGTCGAGCCGCAAGCCGGATCCGGGGAGCCGGACCCTCGGATGTGAGTGCGTTGATCGCCGAGCTCAGATCGAACTGTCAGTGAGCCGGATTTCCCTTTACCGCCACGAATGACCGCCCCACGATCGCCTGACGGCGGCGTCCTCGTCCACGTCTTCGCCCGCACCGACGTCGGGCGCACGCGCGAGCACAACGAGGACGCATTCCTCGTCGCCGACCTCGCGAGCGGCAACGCCGCGCTCGACGATCGCCTCGAGCGTCACGTCGCCTCGGACCGCGGAAGCCTGTTCATGGTCGCCGACGGGATGGGCGGCGCGGCGGCGGGAGAGATCGCGAGCGCGATGGCCGTGGAGACCGTCCTCGAGGAGCTGCAGTCCCGATGGGTCTCCACCGATCGCCGTGACCCGGAGAGCTTCGCCGCCGCACTCAAGGTCGCGACCGACGTCGCGAACGCGCGCATCCACAAGATGGCCGCGGAGCAGCCCGAGTACCGCGGCATGGGCACCACGGCGACGATCGCCGGACTGCTCGGCGACACGCTCTACGTCGCCCAGGTGGGCGACTCCCGCGCGTACCTCGTCCGCGACGGAAAGGCGCGCCAGATCACGAAGGACCAGTCGCTCATGCAGCGACTGATCGACGCAGGGGAGATCACGGAGGAGGAGGCCGAGCACAGCGAGCGGCGCAACATCATCCTCCAGGCGCTCGGCCCCGAGCCGTCGATCCGCACCGAGATCACCCACCAGCAGGTGCGCCGCGGCGACACCCTCGTGCTCTGCAGCGACGGGCTGTCGGGGCTCGTGCGCCCCGACGAGATCGCGCGGATCGTGAGCGAGGAGAAGGACCTGAAGATGGCGTGCAAACGCCTCATCGACCGCGCGAACCAGAACGGCGGCCCGGACAACATCACTGTCGTCGTCGCCCGCTTCGACGGCGAGGCGCTGTCCGCGGCGAGCGCGGAGGACTCGGTCGGGCATCAGGTCTACTCGATGCCCGGCGAAGCGACGCCGACGCTCCCCATGGAGCCTTTCCGCCGGCACACGGGAACGCCCCCGACGGGCGGAGATCTGAACGCGGGCGAGATGCGCGCGACGCGCACCCCCGCACCCACTCACGGACCGAGGCGCGTGTTCGTGCTGCTCCTGCTGATCGCGGTGGTCGGCGCGGCGGTGTGGTTCCTTCTCGAGCACCTCAGCATCACCCGGTGAGCCCGCGACTGAGGATCCTCACTGGGACGCTCGCCGGTCAGACGCGCGCCCTCGGTCCGGCGCGCACCGCGTTGGGACGTGACGCGCTCTGCGAGATCCGCTTCGACCCGCAGGCCGACGTCGAGGTCTCCGCGCGCCACGCCGAGGTGCGCGTCGACGATGGCCGCGTCCTGATCCGCGACGCGAACAGCACCAACGGCACCTACGTGAACGACCGTCGCCTGAGCGGCGAGCGGGTGCTCGCCGAGGGCGACGTCATCCGGCTCGGCGCGCGCGGTCCGAAGATCCGCTTCGAGTCGGGCGCGGCGCCCGCGATGGCCGGCGCAACGAACGACCGGATCGCCGTCGCCGTGCAGCAGCAGACCCGCGGGCTGCGCATCGCGGTGGGCGCGCTGGCGCTGGTCGCGATCGCCGGCGCGGGCAGCATGGCGTGGCTCGCGCGCCGCGGCG